>NZ_JAHUWG010000013.1:0-161967 GCF_019219115.1 Pseudomonas sp. PDM28 | reverse complement strand
CTATCGCGAGCAAGCTCGCTCCCACAGTAATCCCGGTTGCTCGCAGATGTTGCGTACACCCACCACCCCCTGTGGGAGCGAGCTTGCTCGCGATGGCGTCATTACAGCCAGCATCGGTGTTGGCTGATCCACCGCTATCGCGAGCAAGCTCGCTCCCACAGTAATCCCGGTTGCTCGCAGATGTTGCGTACACCCACCACCCCCTGTGGGAGCGAGCCTGCTCGCGAAGGCGTCATCACAGCCAGCATTGATGTCAGCTGACCCACAGCTCCCACAGGGCCCTACACCGCTCCGAAAATCTCGATCAGCTCGTTGAGGAACGCACTCACCAGAGCCTTCTGACGAGATGAATGCCGCACCGCCGCATGAAAGCTCACCTCATAACGCAGCAGATCCGGGTTCAGCGGGTGCAATTGCCCCAGCTGTTCATGCCGGGTCGCGTAGTGCTGTGGCAGAAACCCCAGGTGCTGGCCGGACAGGATCAGCAGGGCGGCGCCGTCCATGCTGTCGGTGAGCACGGTCAGGCGTTCGATGGAGGTGGGGGCCGGCATCTCCGGCAGTGGATGGCTCGGCCAGACCCAGTCAAAGCCGCTGACATCTTCGCGGGTCAGGGCGCCGACCTGGCCGAACAGCGGATGCGAGGGCGCGCAGTAGGCAATCTGGGTTTCCGGGAACAGCGGGAAATAATCGATGCTGGGCAAGCGGTGCCAGAAGTAACCAATGGCCAGGTCGATATGGCCGTTGATGATTTTCTCTTCCAGCAGGGACGACGACAGCTCGGTGAAATGGAAGTACAGCCCCTCGTGCCGAGCCCGCAAACGGGCAATGGCCAGGCCTATTTTCTTGTTCGCCACCGGATCGATCTGCCCCAGCAGGCCGATGTTGATGCTGCCCGAGACTTTGCGGTTGATGTGCTGCACCTCGACCCGGAATCCTTCGGCCGCCGCCAGCAAGCGTCGGGCCGCCTCGATGAACTGCGTGCCTTTGGGCGTGACGGAAAACCCGCCACGCCCGCGTTCGCACAGACGAAAACCGACCCGCGCTTCCAGCGTCGCCAATTGCGCACTGATTGTCGGTTGCGTGGTGTTGAGGGCGGTTTGCGCCGCCGAGATGCCGCCGGCCTCGACGACGGTCAGAAATACCCGGATCAGACGCAGATCCAGCTCCGTAACAGTTCCCAGCATGGGGGGGCTCCCGATTCTCGATTACATAGGTGCTGATCTATGTGAACAGTGTGCCTGCGATATTTTATTGCCCGGACTCACACCCTACATTGCCGTGAAACCAGCGTCATCGTCAGCTTTTTCTGGAGTTTCACCCGATCTGGACGTCGTAGCGAGCGCTGTAACCACAAAAACAACAAACACCCGCATAGGAACAATCGTATGTCAGGTTCCCCAGTGTCTGCGCGCGCCGCCGAGGCGAGTGGCGGATTGGCCATCGAAGGCCACTCCATCGATTACATTCCGGAAAACGAACGTCACGCCAAACTCAGCAGCCAGGGGCCGTTCTGGTTCCTGGGCAACTTCCACTTCTTCACCATCTCCATCGGTTTTGTCGGCCCGAGCCTCGGCTTGTCCGCACTGTGGACCATGCTCGCCGGTGCCCTGGGCATCATGTTCGGCACCATTTTCATGGCGTTCCACGGCTCCCAGGGCCCGGAAATGGGCCTGCCTCAAATGATCCAGTCCCGGGCCCAGTTCGGTTATCGCGGGGTGATCCTGGCGTTGATGGCGACCATGTTCGTGTTCGTCGGATTCAACGTGGTGAACATCTCGCTGATCATGAACGGCCTGGAACATGTGTTCGGCATCGACCCGACCATCGTCGCCGTCACCGTGGTGCTGATCGGTGCGCTGTTGTCGATCTACGGCCACGACCTGATGCACAAGGCGTTCAAGTGGGCCTTGCTGGCGACCTTGCCGCTGTACGCCCTGGTGACCATCGCCCTGATGTTCGGTGCGGGTCAGGAAGGTGTCACGCCGGCGACCGACCTGGGCTTCAACTGGGTGGCCTTCGCCACGCTGTTCGCCATCGGTGCCAGCTACAACATTTCCTATGCGCCCTACGTGTCCGACTATTCCCGTTACCTGCCGAAAAACACCAGCCGGGTGAAATTGATCGCGGCGGTGTTCATCGGTGCCTCGTTGTCCGGCAGCTGGATGATCGGCCTCGGCGCCTGGCTGGCGCAGCAGTTGAAAGCAGCGGATGCACTGGTGGCGTTGAATCAGGTCGGTTCTTCCATGGTGCCGGGGTTGGGCAATCTGCTGGTGATCGTCTCGGTGGCGGGCTTCCTGCCGATCATTGCGCTCAACACCTACAGCGCCATGCTGACGCTGCTGACCGGTGTCGACTCGATCAGGAAAATCACCCCGACACCCCGCGCCCGCGTGCTGTCGATCAGTGTGATCAGCGTGATTCTGTTGACCTGCGTGCTGTCGATCAAAGGGGACGGCATCGCGCTGTTGAACACCTTCCTGGTGCTGTTGCTGTACTTCCTCGTGCCGTGGACCGCCGTCAACCTGGTGGACTACTTCTTCGTGCGCAAGGGCCGCTATGCGATCCCGCATTTCTTCACGCCGAAGGGCATCTACGGCGCCTGGCAATTTCGCGGCATCGTTTCGTACCTGATCGGCTTCGCCGCGATGGTGCCGTTCTTCTACATCTTCGATGCCGCCGCTGGCAAAGAGGTGTTTGTCGGCCCGCTGGCGCGGGTGCTGGAAGGCGTGGACATCGCCTGGCTGGTGGGCCTGGTGGTCTCGGGGCTGACTTATTACCTGCTCAGCCGCTCGATTGATCTGGCCGCTGAACGCCGGGTGATCGACGCGCTGAGCGAGAGCGACATCGTCGCCATGACCCATTCATCTGCGGAGGCAGGGCGTTGAACAGCGTAAAAAATACCGTGGTCGCCTGCTGCCAACTGGCACCGAAAATAGGTGACCTGGGCTACAACCGCACGCTCACCGAGCGCGCGCTTCGCCAGGCGGCGCACCAGGGCGCGCAGGTCGTGGTGTTGCCCGAACTGGTGCAGAGCGGCTATGTGTTTGCCGACCGCGACGAAGCGCTGAGCCTGGCGGAAACCGTGGACGGTCCGACCTTGCAGTTGTGGCAAGCCCTGGCCCGTGAGCTGAACCTGGTGATCGTCGGCGGCTTCTGCGAACGCCTGCCCGGCGATGAGCTGGCCAACAGCGCGGCGATGATCGACGCCAATGGCCTGCGCGCGGTGTACCGCAAGGCGCATCTGTGGGATGCCGAAAAGGACATCTTCACCGCCGGCGATGCGCCGCCGCCGGTGATCGAAACCGTGCATGGACGGCTCGGCATGCTGATCTGCTACGACCTGGAATTCCCCGAGTGGGTGCGACTGCCGGCGCTGGCCGGCGCCGATCTGTTGTGCGCGCCGGTCAACTGGCCCGACGGTCCGCGGCCGCTGACCGAGCGCCCGGCGGAAGTCTTGCGGGTGCAGGCCAATGCCTCGGTGAACCGCCTGTTCATTGCCGCATGCGATCGCTATGGCCATGAGCGCGGGGTCGGCTGGGTGCAAGGGTCGGTCATCGTCGATGCCGACGGTTACCCCTTGGCCGGGCCGGCGGAGCAGGGCGGCGAGCAAATCCTGCTGGCGACGCTGAACCTCGCCGAAGCGCGCAACAAGCGCATCAGCGCCCGCAATGACCTGCATCAGGACCGCCGGCCACAGCTGTACGGGCTGCACAGCACTTTGTAACCGATGATGTCATTGCGTGCTGGACGCCCGTCAGGGGCCTATGGCATCGTCGAAACGAAAGGCCATGCAGTGAACGGGATCGCAATGATGGGGGCGGGAAATAAAGTCGACGGTGACGCAACGATGGTCACGCTCAAGGCGTTCAATCATTGCGTACTGCACCTTGGCCGGCTGGCGCGGGAGAGCGGGGCGTCGCGATTCATCGCCGATGGCCTGCAGGCCTTCGGTCAACTGGTGCCCTTCGCCTCTGCCTGGTGGGGTGAAATGTCTGCACCAGGCCCTGAGGTGCCCATGCAAAGCTGGATGCATGGCAGCATCAATCTCCCTGAATCCTTTGCCGCCGAATGGCATCCGGTGGCGGCCAACGATCAGTTCTCCTACGCCACGCTCAATCGTCCCGGTGAAGTGGTGCGCGACAAGGGTTTCACCGACCCTTGCGAGGCAGTCAATGATTTCGCCCGGCGCTTCGATCTCTATCACTTGATGAGCATCACCTACGAATTGCCCGAAAGCGGCCTGATGTTTTTCGTCTGCCTCTACCGGGGTGAGGATGAACAGGCGTTCGAGGAGAACGAAGCCGAGCTGTTTTTGGCGTTCTGCGATCACCTGTTCCAGCTGTGGCGGTTTCAGGTGCAGGACATGATTCGCTTCGACAGTGAAAACGGCGCGAGTGATTTTGGCATCGCGCGTATGGACGGCAGTCTGCTCTATGTGGGGGCCAGGTTGTGCGTTGCCATCCAGCGCGAACTGCCCGGCTGGAGCGGTTCCACGCTGCCACCCGAGGTGATCGCGCAATTGTCCAAGGCCCCCTGTGTGATCCGTCTGGGCCGTTGCGCCCTGACCCTGAGCCCCAACGCCGAACACGTCATCCTGTCCCTCGATGCGCCCTCGGGCGGGGACGGCCTGGCACCTCGGGAGCGCACGGCAGCGATGCTGTTCGCCGCCGGCCATTCCTACAAAGAGATCGCCAAACTCCTCGCCCTGAGCCCCGCGACCGTGCGCACCTATTTGCGTAACTGCTACTTGCAGCTCGGTGTGAAAAGCAAGGTGGAGCTGGGCTCTGTCCTGCGTTCGCCGGGTGCGCTGACGGAGTCCGTGCGCCGGGATTAATCCCTGCCGTTTCAATTATTTGCCTGACCCCTCCTCATTTGCAGAGGTCCATTCGAACGCTGCGCCCTATAGGGTAGGCCCTGTCTATTCAAGGGCTTGTGCAGCCGTTCGGGCCGCTTCAAAACAATAAGAACAGGGGTGAGGCATTTGAGACTTTCCAGGCTTTTTGTCGCCATTGCGGCGACCACGACATTTTCCGGCATGGCGTTGGCGGCGACACCCGCCGACACGGTCATGCGCAATGGTTACGTCTACACGGTCGATGGCCAGAATTCCGTGCAGCAGGCCATCGCCATTTCGGGCGGCAAGATCGTCTACGTCGGCAGCGATGCCGGGGTCGACGGCTACATCGGCAAGCAGACACAACTGATCGACCTGGCCGGGCGCATGCTGATGCCGGGCTTCGTCGATGCGCACATGCACCCGGGGGATGGCGGTCGCGCCATGACGCTGTGCGACCTGAAATACCAGACCATGACCCGCGCGCAGTTTCAGGCGAGCATCCAGGCCTGCCTCGATGCCGAGAAGGACAAGGGCCCGGATGTCTGGCTGGAAGTCGGCAGCTGGGATCGCATGGGCATGACCGGGCTTGACGGCGACGCCGACAAATCGACCTTGGACGCGCTCAAGACCCAGCGTCCGATCCAGGTGCGCTCCACCGACTTCCACACTGTGCTGACCAACTCTCGCGGCCTGGAGCTGGCCGGGATCAACAAGAACACCGCCGACCCCGAAGACGGCAAGTACCGACGTGACAGCGCCGGCAACCCGAACGGCATCTGCGAGGACGGCGCCGCCGAGTCTCTGGCCGCCGTGGTGCCGCCGGCGACCGACGCAGAAAAACTCAACCAGATGCGAGCGGCCCTCGACGCCATGCGCCAGCAGGGCATCACCAGCTTCTTCGATGCGCTGGCGGGGCCGGAAAACGGCAAGGCCTTCAACACTCTGCAAAAGTCCGGCGAACTGACCGCCCGGGCCCTGCTGGCGATCAAGCTGGACCCGGCCGCCGCGGCCGCCGACCCGGTGAAAACCATCGCCGAGGCCAAGGCCCTGGCCAGCACCTACGACCAGGGCGACGTGAATGTCGCGCCGGGCGTGAGCATGCGTCACGTCAAACTGTTCATGGACGGCATCATCAATGCCCCGGCGGACACCGGCGCCATGTTGACCCCGTACCTGCACAACAGCGGCACCGACAAGGCACCGCAGTGGACGCCGGGCAAGAACCTGGGCGAGCTGTACTTCCCGCCGCAGGTGCTCAATCCGCTGGTGCTGCAAGCGGTCAAGGCCGGTCTCGATCCGCACCTGCACGCCACCGGCGAGCGCGCGGTGCGCGATGCACTGGACAGCGTCGCCTATGTGCGCAAGGAACTGCCCGGTCAGGACTTCCGCCCGGCCATCGCGCACGCCGAGTCGGTCGATCCTGCCGACTACCCACGTTTCAAGGCACTGGATGTCACGGCCACCATGTCGTTCCAGTGGGCGCAGCAGGCACCGTCCACGGTCGACGGCACCAGCGATCACCTCGGCGCCGAGCGATTCGAGCGCATGGAACCCTCGGGCAGCATCGCCAATGCCGGCGGCCGTGTGGCGTTTGGCAGCGACTGGCCGGTCGATCCCCTCGATGAGTTCCTGGCGCTGAAAGTCGGTGTCACCCGCTCCGGCGACCCCACCAATCCGCACAGCTATGGACCCAAATATGCCGGGCGACTCAACAGCGATCCGGCCATGTCGCGAGCCGAAGTGCTGCGCAGCATCACCCTCAATGCCGCGCAACAGCTGAAGCTGGATGCGGTGCTGGGCTCGGTCGAAGTCGGCAAGTTCGCTGACCTGATCGTGCTCGACAAGAACTTCATGCAGGTACCCGAAGAGGCGCTGGGCCGCAATGACGTGCTGTTGACGCTGGTCGGCGGCAAGGTCGTGTGGGCCAAGGCGCCGTTCCTGGGGCTTGCGCCAAACGTGGTTTCCCAGGCCGTTACTTCCCGATCCGCCCAATAAAAACTAGAGAGCGTTCCGATGCGATTGATTCCAAACCTGTTGGCCGCCGCACTGGCCTTGTCGTCGGTGCAGGCGATGGCCGCCGCTGACCTGGTGTTGTTCAACGGCAAGGTCTTTACCGCCGAACCCGGCCAGGCGCTGGTGCAGGCTGTTGCGGTGCAAGACGGCAAGATTCTGAAAGTCGGCAGCGATGCCGAAATCAATGCCCTGGCCGATGCCGGGACCCAGCGCATCGACCTGGCGGGCAAGGTGTTGATGCCAGGCATGATCGACACCCACAGCCACCCGGTGGTGGGGGCGTTCGACAGCATGAAGGCCAACCTGCTGGACGAAGTCAAACCGCTGCCCGAACTTGAGCAGTGGTTGATTGAAGAGGACAAGGCCGGGCGTGCCCGGGCTGGCGATGTGATCAGCGTCGCCGGGGTCAGTTCGGCCTATTGGGAAAAAAGCCGTGAACTGGGCAAGGTGTTCAATCAGGGGCGCTGGGCCGATCAGCCGATCGTCTTCAGCGGCATCGATGGTCACACCGGTTGGGCCAACAACGCGATGCTCAAGCGTCTGAACATCGACGAGGCACTGGTCAAGAGCCTGCCGGAGAAAGAGCGCAGTTACGTCGGCCATGAAGCGGACTTCACGCCGAACGGCTACTTTGCCGAATCCCGCTGGGACGTGGTGCGCAACGGTATTCCGGCGCCCACCCCGGAGGCCATGCTCAAGGCCGCACGCGAGGCGGTGAAGATCAACAATCAATTCGGCGTCACCGCCTGGATGGACGCGGCGGCGAACGGTGGTAGCGAAGATTCGATGTTCGATTTCCATGCCACCGCCGAAAGCGTCGGCGTGCTGCCGCTGTACAAGGAACTGGCGCAGAACGGCGAACTCAGCGCCCATGTCGCCGCGTTGATGGTCACCAACCCGAAGAGCAAACCGGCCGACCTGGAAGTGATCGCCACGGTGATGAAGCAGTTCGAGGGTGTGCCCAACCTGACGTTCCCCGGCATCAAGGTCTTTGTCGACGGCATCCTCGAGTTCCCGGGGCAAACCGCTGCGGTCATCGTGCCGTACAAGAACAGCCACAAGGACGGACAACTGCTGACCGACCCGGCGCACTTCGGTGAACTGGTGGTGGCGGCGGAAAAACGCGGCTGGATCGTGCACATGCACGCCGTCGGCGACCGCGCGGTGCGTGAAGCGCTCAATGGCGTGGCCTATGCGCGCAAGCTCAGCCCGAAGCCAGTGCCGCACAGCGTCGCGCACCTGCAACTGGTCAATCCCAAGGAGTTTCCACGCTTCAAGCAGCTCGGTGTGATCGCCTCGATGCAACTGCTGTGGGCCACCGGCGAGTCCTACACCGTCGAACTGGTCAAACCCTACATCAGCGCCTTTGCCTACGGTTACCAGTATCCCGCGCGGTCCCTGCATGACGCTGGCGCAACGATTGCCGGTGGCAGCGACTGGCCGGTGTCGAGCGCCAATCCGTTCAACGCCATTGCCCAGGCCAGCACCCGCAAAGGTCCGTTGGGCGTACTCAATGCCAAGGAAAGCATCGACCGCCAGACCATGTTCTATGCCTACACCCTCAATGCCGCGAAAACCCTGGGCCTGGACAAGCAGATCGGTTCGCTGGCGCCGGGCAAGCAGGCTGACTTGATCATCCTCGACCGCGACGTGTTCAAGGTCAGCGATGACGACCTGTTCGACACCAAAGTCCTGAACACCTTCTTCGCCGGCAAGCAGGTCTACGCCCCCGCGTCCTGACCTGCGAACACTCGACATAAGCAAACACCGCCAGCCCCTCGCAGCGCGAGGGGCCTGGCATCGCCATGCCTGAAATTCCCCGTACGCCATAACAACAAGAGAACTGTATGAACGCACTTTCAGCATTGACCCTCGCCGCACTGGCATTGGCCCCCCTGAGCAGCCACGCCCTGGCCCTCAACGATGACTTCAGCCTTGACATGACCCTGGGCGTGGTCAGCGACTACCGTACCCGTGGCATCTCGCAAACCCTGGGGGATCCGGCCGTGCAGGGCGGGGCAACGCTGCTGCACAGCAGTGGCCTGTACATCGGCGCCTGGACCTCCAACGTGGATTTCGGTGGCGGCTTCGATACCCGGCAGGAGCTTGAGTACTACGCAGGTTACTTCTGGCAGGCGACCGAGGCCATCAGCCTGGACCTAGGCTACATCAAGTACGACTACCCGAAAAACTCCGAATTCAACCTCAGCGAGGTGTACGCCATTGTCGATGTGTATGGCGTCAAGCTCGGTGCCTATTACTCAAAGGACACACCGAACTTCTTCGGCGAGGACCAGGACACCCTTTACACCTACCTGGGCTACAAAATCGATCTGCCGGCTGAAGTCGGCCTGGACCTGCGCTTTGGACGCAACGATGTGAAAGACCCCGCGTTCTGGTCCGCCAGTGGTGATAACCGCGAGTCTTACTACGAGTGGGAGGCCAAGTTGACACGCGACTTCGTCGGCGTGACCTGGGGCCTGAGCTACGTCGACACGGACTTGTCGAAAAGCGAGTGCAGCAGTTGGTATGGCTATGACGACCTGTGTTCGGCCACGGTCGTTGCCAGTGCCACCAAGACCTTTTAAGTACACCCCCGACAACAAAAACAGTTCCTCAAAGGAAACACCGTCATGAGTGCGCAACGCAGTCCCCTGATCGAGACCCGCTCGATCGATTTCATTCCCGAGGCCGAGCGTCACGGCAGCCTCTACAGCCAGTTCACCCTGTGGCTTGGCGCCAACCTGCAAATCACCGCCATCGTCACCGGTGCCCTCGCCGTGGTACTGGGCGGCGATGTGTTCTGGTCGCTGATCGGCTTGCTGATCGGGCAAGTGCTTGGCGGCGCCGTGGTGGCGCTGCACGCGGCGCAAGGGCCGAAGCTCGGGCTGCCGCAGATGATCTCCAGCCGCGTGCAGTTCGGGGTGTATGGCGCGGCGATCCCGATTGTCCTGGTGTGCCTGATGTACCTCGGTTTCAGCGCCACCGGCGCGGTGCTGTCGGGGCAGGCGATTGCGCAGTTGATCAGTGTCAGCGACAGCGCCGGCATCCTGATTTTCGCGGCGTGCATCGCGTTCCTGACGATCTTCGGCTATCGGGTGATTCACCTGGTCGGTCGGGTGACCAGCGTGCTGGGCATCATCGCCTTCGCCTACCTGTTCACCCGGTTGATGACCCTCAACGACATCGGCCTGCTGCTCGACAACCGTCATTTCAGCTGGAGCACGTTCTTGCTGGCGGTGTCGCTCTCGGCGTCCTGGCAGATCGCTTTCGGCCCTTATGTGGCGGACTATTCGCGCTACCTGCCGAGCAAGACGTCGTCGTGGAAAACCTTCGCCGCTGTCGGTCTCGGCACGGTGCTGGGGGCCCAGGCTTCGATGGTGCTCGGGGTGTTCGCCGCCGCACTGGCCGGGGCGAATTTTCGTGGGCACGAAGTGGCGACCATTGTCGGCCTGGGCAGCACCGGGGTGATCGCCTCCTTGCTGTACCTGAGCATTGTCTTCGGCAAGGTCACGGTGTCCACCCTCAACGCCTACGGCAGCTTCATGTGCATCGCCACCATCATCAGTGGCTTTCGCCGCCGCCTGGAAATCAGCGCCCGCCAGCGCATGGTGTTTGTGCTGCTGATCGTCGCGGCGTCCACCGCGCTGGCGTTGCTGGGGCAGTACTCGTTCCTCAATTCGTTCAAGTACTTCATCCTGTTCTTGCTGACGTTCTTCACCCCGTGGAGCGCGATCAACCTGGTGGACTACTACTTCATCAACAAGGAACGCTACGACATCCCGGCACTGTCCGACCCGTCAGGCCGTTACGGTCGCTGGAACGTGCTGGGGATCAGCGTGTACGTGATCGGCGTGTTGATCCAGTTGCCCTTTGTCGACACCCATTTCTACTCCGGGCCGATGGTTGCGCAACTGGGCGGCGTGGACATTTCCTGGATCGTCGGGTTGTTGGTGCCTGGGGTGATCTATTACGCGCTGGCCAAGCCGTCGATGGGTGGCGTGGTGGTTGAGCGGGGTTAACACGCATTTGTGGCGAGGGGGCTTTTGTGGTGAAGGGGCTTTTGTGGCGAGGGGGCTTGTCGGATCGCCGCACCGCCCCGTTGGACTGCGCAGCAGTCCCATCTTTTGGGGCCGCTTCGCAGCCCAACGGGGGCAAGCCCCCTCGCCACAGGGTTCAGTGTTTACTGGCGTTCGGGGAGTTTCCAGCGCTCACGCAACTGCTCGTACTGCGCTTGCGGCAGTTGCACCAGCACCGGGGATTTGCCCGGGTCCAGCCAATCCAGCAGCCGCGCAATATTCGTCGGGTCCATGGCCGTACAACCACGGGTCGGCGCCGTGGGGCCGCGCCAGATGTGGAAGAAAATGCACGAGCCGGCAGCGGGAGAGGCCGGGGTGTTGTGCTGGATGAAAATGCCCTGGCGGTACAACTCATCCGGGCGGCGCATCCGTTCGGAGCTGCTCCAGTCTTTTTCGACGACCGCGCCGTCGACCAACTCGTTGTAGCGAGTCGATTGGCTGTCATCCACGCATTCGATGCTCGGTGTCAGCGACAGATAGGGCAGGCGGGTATCGGCCGAAAGCGCGTAGCCAAACGCCGTGCCCAGCTTGAACATGCCAGCTGGCGCCTTACCGTCGCCTTCCTGTTTGACCGGTCCTCCAGGTTGCCCGCTGTCGAGCAGCCCCTTGCCCCAGCCCATGCCGTTCTTGCCGAGAACGACGGCAAAGGGTGCTTCGAATTTGCGCAAGGTCTGCCCGTGCCGTTCATAGCGCTGGGCAGTACCCTGGATGTCATTCCAGCCTTTACTGGTGACCACGATCAGTTGGTCGCTGCCGTCGAGTCCCTGGGCCATGGCGGCCAGCGGAAAAAACGCCATCAACAGGGCCTTGAGCAGAGGGTTCATGGCGTCAACGGCGTGATGGGGAAGTCCATGACGTCCGGCTTCGGCGGATTGCCGCTGTACGTGAAGTGCCACCATTCGGCCGAATAACCCACAAAGCCTTCCTTGGCCATGGCATCGGTCAGTCGCTGGCGATTGGCCCTGGCCGTGGCGTTGATCAGCGCCGAGTCGGTGTGCGCGCGCTCATCGAAGCAGTCGAAACCGGTGCCCATGTCGAGCGCGCCGTCGTGCCAGCGCTCGCCGTAAGGGGCGGTGCAATCCACCGGTTTCACCGAAGGCGTCCAGGTGTCGGCGGGCAGGGCGTCGGGGCCGGTCATCGTCAGGTCGACAGTGTTGCCCCGGGAGTGATTGGACACCCGGGCGACATACCCCAGGCGCCAGAAGTCCTGCTTGTCGACCCGTGGATAGAACTCGGTCTTGAGCGGGTCGCCGGGTTCGCTGGCGAAACGGCCCATGTCCGCCACCGCGCGGGTCGGGCGATAGCAGTCGAATACCTTCAAGCCGTAGCCTTCGGCTTTCAGTGCGCTTTGCACACGGGCCAATGCCTTCGCTGCGTCCTGCGACAGCAGGCACTCCGCCGCCTGGTAGCCGTCGAGCGGGTGTCCGGTGAAATTGTGCGCGCTGGCGTAGCGGATGTCCTGCTCGATGCCCGGGTCGACACTGCGCACATACAGCATGTGCCCGGGTTTCGGCTCGTCGGCCATGCACGGCAGGGCAAGGCTCAGGCACAGCAACAACAGACAGGGTGAACGCGACATCGGGACGGCTCCATGCATGACCAGGCACTCCATCATGGCTGGAAACCGCCGGCACCTCCATGAAGTTGTTGATCGGCGTGATAGGACGAACGCACCAGCGGCCCGGACGCCACGTTCTTGAAGCCCATGCGCGTGCCTTCCTCGGCGAACCAGGCAAAGGTGTCCGGGTGCACGAAGCGCTGCACCGGCAGGTGACTGCGCGAGGGCTGCAAGTACTGACCGAGGGTCAGCATGTCGATGTCGTGCTCGCGCATGCGCTGCATGACTTCGATGACTTCCTCGTCGGTTTCGCCCAGGCCCAGCATCAGGCCGGATTTGGTCGGTACGTGGGGCACGGCGAGCTTGAATTTCTGCAGCAGGTCCAGCGACCACTCGATGTCCGAACCCGGTCGCGCGGCCTTGTACAGGCGCGGTACGGTTTCCAGGTTGTGGTTGAACACATCCGGCGGCTCAGTGGCGGTGATCGCCAGGGCCACGTCCATGCGTCCGCGATAATCCGGCACCAGGGTTTCCAGTTGCACGCCGGGGGACAGCTTGCGGATCTCGCGCAGGCAATCGACGAAGTGTTGGGCGCCGCCGTCGCGCAAATCGTCGCGATCCACCGAGGTGATCACCACGTACTTCAGGCGCAGCTCGGCGATGGCCACGGCCAGGTTCATCGGCTCGTTGGTGTCCAGCGGCTTGGGCCGGCCATGGCCGACATCGCAGAACGGACAGCGCCGGGTGCAGATGTCGCCCATGATCATGAAGGTCGCGGTGCCACCGGAAAAACACTCGCCGAGGTTCGGGCACGAGGCTTCTTCGCAGACACTGTGCAGCTTGTGCTTGCGCAGCAGTTGCTTGATCCGCTCGACCTCGGGAGAGATCGGCATGCGCACGCGGATCCAGTCGGGCTTGCGCGGGAATTCATCCGTGGGAATGATCTTCACCGGAATCCGCGCGACCTTGTCCGCGCCGCGCAGTTTGGTGCCGACTTCCACTTTGGCCGGGTGGTTGCCGGTCGATTCGACAATGGCGTTCATGGTTCTTTCCTTGTGCAACAGGGTACAGAACCTGTGGGAGACCCTGTGGGAGCGAGCTTGCTCGCGATGAGGCCATTACATTCAGCATTGATGTTGAATGAAATTCCGCCATCGCGAGCAAGCTCGCTCCCACAGGTTTTTTCCCACAGGGTTTTGTTGTGTGTGATCAGTCGCGGTAAACCGGGAAGTCCGCGCACAGGGCGGCCGCCTGGCGGGCGACATTGGCTTCGATGTCGGCATCACCGAGGTGATCGAGGATGTCGCAGATCCACCCGGCCAGGGCGATGCTTTGCGCTTCCTTGAAGCCACGGCTGGTGATCGCCGGCGTACCGATGCGCAGGCCGGAGGTCACGAACGGCGATTGCGGATCGTTGGGCACGGCGTTCTTGTTCACGGTGATGCCGGCACGCCCGAGGGCGGCGTCGGCGTCCTTGCCGGTCAGGCCCTGGCGGATCAGGCTGACCAGGAACAGGTGGTTGTCGGTACCACCGGACACCACGTCATAACCGCGCTCGATAAACACCTGCGCCATGGCCTGGGCGTTGCGGATCACCTGCGCCTGATAAGTCTTGAATGCCGGCTCCAGCGCTTCCTTGAAGCACACGGCCTTGGCGGCGATCACGTGCATCAGCGGGCCACCCTGGCCACCGGGGAACACCGCGGCGTTGAGCTTCTTCTCCAGTTCCGGGTTGGCCTTGGCCAGAATCAGACCGCCACGGGGGCCGCGCAGGGTCTTGTGCGTGGTGGTGGTGACCACGTCGGCGTAGGGCAGCGGGTTCGGGTACAGACCGGTCGCCACCAGCCCGGCGACGTGGGCCATGTCGACGAAGAAGTAGGCGCCGACCTTGTCCGCAATCTGACGAAAGCGCGGGAAATCCAGGGTCTTCGAATAGGCCGAGAAGCCGGCGATGATCATCTTCGGCTGGTGCTCGATCGCCAGACGCTCGACTTCGTCGTAATCGATCAGGCCGGTGGCGGTGTCGATGCCATACTGCACCGCGTTGTACAGCTTGCCGGAAAAGCTCACCTTGGCGCCGTGGGTCAAGTGGCCGCCGTCGGCCAGGCTCATGCCAAGCACGGTGTCGCCCGCTTGCAGTAACGCCAGATAAACCGCGGCGTTGGCCTGGCTGCCGGAGTGCGGCTGGACGTTGGCATAGTCGGCGCCGAACAGTTGTCTGGCGCGATCGATGGCCAGTTGCTCGACCACATCGACGTGCTCGCAGCCGCCGTAGTAACGCTTGCCCGGATACCCTTCGGCGTACTTGTTGGTCAGGCCGCTGCCCTGGGCCTGCATGACCCGCTGGCTGGTGTAGTTCTCCGAGGCGATCAGTTCGATATGGTGTTCCTGCCGGGCATCCTCGGCATTCATCGCCGCCAGCAGTTCGTCGTCGTAGCCTTTGATCTGGTCGTGTTTGCTGAACATGGTGTGGTCCTTTTTGCGGATTCGTGGGGGCTTCAAGCGTCGGCGTGTTCGGCGGTCAGGCGTGCATAGGCGTCTTGATCCAGCAAGTCGCTCAACGCCTCGACATCGACCGGTTTGAAGCGAAAGAACCAGCCTTCGCCCAACGGGTCTTCGTTGACCCGTTCCGGGCTGCTCTCCAGCGTGTCGTTGACCTCGACAACCTCACCGTCCAGCGGCATGCCGATGCTGCTGGCCGCTTTCACCGACTCCAGCACCGACACTTCAGCGCCGGCACCAAAGGTGCCCAATTCAGGCACCTGAACGAACACCACATCCCCCAGCGCCTGCTGGGCAAATGCCGTGATGCCGACGGTGACCAGGCCATTGCTCTCAAGGCGCAACCATTCGTGATCGACGGTAAAACGCAATTGGCTCATATCAACTCCTTATTGTTTTAAGGCTCGTGGCGGGGCGACGAGCGGGGTTGGAGGAGTGATAGCAAGGGCGGTGCCAAGGTTTATTAGTTGTTTTAAATCAATGGCTTGATGTGATTTTATTAAGCGTGAGAGATTTCGTCCGTATTGAAATCAATACAGGCAAACAGGGCAGTGGGCGCAGACGCCGTAATTGCGGGTGGGAAAGGTTTTGTCTTGATTTCGCTACGCTGTATCGATTTGCGAACGACGATCTTGCGCACGACTTAGTCCCCTGTGGGAGCGAGCTTGCTCGCGATAGCGGCATGACAGTCACATTGATATTGACTGACACTCCCTCATCGCGAGCAAGCTCGCTCCCACAGGGGAATGTGTTGTCGGTGACAATGTGTTCTGACAGATAACTCAGGGCTTGCCGGGAATGCCGTACTTGCGCAGGCGAATCGCGATGGCGCTATGGGACGTCTGCAGCCGTGCAGCGAGCAACCGACTGGACGGGTAGCTGCGATAAAGCTGTTCCAGCAGGTTCTTTTCAAAGTCGCCAACGGCCTCTTCCAGGCTGCCCACTTCACCGTCGTTTTGCCGCTCGACGGCGGTGCGGGCGATGTCGAGGTCGTCGATGTCCACCAGCGGATTTTCGCAAATCGCCGCCGCGCGAAAGATCGCGTTTTGCAGTTGCCGCACGTTGCCCGGCCAGCGGTTGCCGAGCAGGGCGTCGAAAGTGCTCGGTGCCAAACGACAGGCCGGCCGCTGGATCTGCGCGCAGGCCTGTTGCATGAAGTGATTGGCCATCAGCAGGATGTCGTGACCGCGCTCGCGCAGCGGCGGCACTTGCAGGTTGAGCACGTTGAGGCGGTAGAACAGGTCTTCGCGGAAACGTCCTTCGGCGACCATTTTTTCCAGGTCGCGGTGGGTGGCGCTGAGCACCCGCACGTTGACCCGTACTTCCTTGTCGCCACCGACCCGACGGAAGCAGCCATCGCTCAAGAAACGCAGCAACTTGGCTTGCAGATAGGGCGACATTTCTCCCACTTCATCGAGGAATACCGTGCCCTGGTCGGCCAGTTCCAGCAGGCCGAGCTTGCCGCCCCGTTGCGCACCCGTGAAGGCGCCGGGGGCGTAGCCGAACAGCTCGCTTTCAGCGAGGCTCTCCGGCAGTGCCGCGCAGTTCAGGGCCAGGAATGGCGCGTCGTGCCGTGGGCTGATGGCATGGCAGGCACGGGCCACCAGCTCCTTGCCGGTACCGGTTTCACCCTGGATCAACAGTGGCGCATCCAATGCTGCGACCCGTTGCGCACGGGCCTTGAGCGCGCGGATCGGCGGCGATTCGCCGAGCAGCGCATCGAAGCCTTCGGCATGGTCGTGGTGCAGCGCCGACAGGCGTTCGCCGATGCGATTGGGTTGATACAGGGTGAGCAGGGCGCCGGCGTCGGTGATTGGCATGGCGTCGAGGAGCAAGGTCTGGCCGCCGAGACTGACCTCGTGCATCGGCAGGCGGAAATGATGGGCGATCAGGGTGCGCTGCAAGTCGGCATCGTCGAACAGGGCGGTCAGCGACTCACCGGCCGGTTCGCGGCCGCACAGGGCGATCAGCGCCGGGTTGGCCAGCAGCACATGACCACGGTCATCCACTGCCAGCACCGGGTCGGAACTGGCGGCCAGCAAGGCGTCCAGTTGCAGGCGCCGGCGTTGCCCCGGAAGGATGTCGACCAGGGTCACGGCCTGCACGCCGCGCACATCGAAAAGGGCTTCGCGCAACTCTTCGAGCACCTCGGCGCCGAGCGTCGGCGCATCGATGTAGACGTTCGGCGGGACCATCTCCACGGCGTCCAGGTTGAAACTGCGTCCACCGAGCAGGGCCAGCACTTCCTGGGTGATGCCGACGCGGTCGATGAAGGTGACGTGGATGCGCATGACGGGCCTGCAAGGTTGGCGAACTAAAATCAGTATGCCCGGCAAAATTTCAATTTGGCGAGTGCCATATCACGGCTTGGCGGTTTTACGGGCGCTGGCGGCCAGGTCCTCAAGGAACGCCTGGAGGATGGGTGGCGGTGCCGTACCGCGCCGGGTGATCACGTCGAAGGGTGACTTCAGGCGCAGGCTCGCGGCTGCCAGTTGATGCATCTCGCCGCTCTTGACCCACTGGCTGGCGAAGTGCTCGGGCAGGAATCCGACATAGGCGCCGGAGATGATCAGGATGGCCGAAGCCTCGATGTTATCGACGGTGGCGGCCGCCTTGCTCACGCCCAGGTGTTCGAGGTCGTATTGCTGCATGTAGCCACGCACGACGATGCGCCCGGCAGCGACTTCTTCGAGCAGTTCCTCACCTTCAGCCTGGCTGCCAAACAGCGGATGGCGCCGCCCGCAATACAAGCCCAGGGCTTCCTGGTACAGCGGCGATTGCAGGAGCCCCGGCACATGGATCGGGAAGTGCCCGATGGCGAGATGGAGTCGACCGTCGAGCACCCGTTCCTCGAGTTCCGCCGGGGTACCGACGTACACGTTCAGGTGAACGTCGTGGCCCCGTGAGACGAAGCGCTGGGTTGTGCGCGGGATCGGCGAGTCGGGGTCGGTGATCGTGGTGTCGATGATCCCCAGGTTGAGCTTGCCGCTGATGTGCTGCTTGAGCACGTCGGCGTCCATGCAGAAGTTTTCTACCGCCGACAGCAGGCGCTGGGTGGCTTCATGAATGGCCACGCCCTGTTCGGTCAGGCGAAAGCCGCTGCGCCCGCGCTGGCAGAGTTTGACCCCCAGGCGGGTTTCCAGGTGGGTCATCTGCTCGCTGATGGTCGACTGCCCGGCATTCAGCGCCGCCTGCGCGGCCGAGAAGCCGCCGCAGCGGACAATCGTGGCAAACACCCTGAGCAGTTTCAGGTCGACATCGTGCAGCTGGATCATCTTGGACCTCCGGCCTGTGGACGCATCGGGAATGCCGATATGAGTATCTGATGTTTAGCATTTTTTCCACGAAAACCTGCGCCCATAGTCTTTCCAACGGCGGTCGCCTTGCAGTCCGCCAGGCCGATAACAAGAAGTGGAGAGGCTAGAAATGTCGAACAACGGTTATGAATCCGGTCGCCTGAACCTGCCATTCGTGGGTCATTGCACCTTTGGCAAATCCCCGGTGTGCACCGATTGGGATGCACTGGATGCCGACGTCGCGGTGCTGGGCGTGCCCAACGACATGGGCACCCAGTGGCGTTCCGGCGCACGCTTCGGACCCCGCGGGATTCGTGAAGCATCGACGCTGTTTTCCTTCGGCCACGCCGGCGCCTACGATCACGAAGATGACGTGATGTACCTCACCGCATCGGATGTGCGCATGGTCGACGTCGGTGATGCCGACATCGTCCACACCGACATGGCTACCAGCAACAAGAACACCGAATACGCCGTGCGCAAGATCCTCGATGCCGGCGTGATGCCGGTGGTGCTCGGCGGCGACCACTCGGTGCACGCGCCGGTGATCAAGGCCTTCGAAGGCCGCGGCCCGATCCACATCATCCACTTCGATGCGCACCTGGATTTCGTCGACGAGCGCCACGGTGTGCGCTACGGCCACGGCAACCCGCTGCGCCGTGCATCCGAAATGAACCACATCGTCGGCATGACCCAGATGGGCATCCGCAACGTGTCCTCGTCCAACCGTGACGACTACGAAGCGGCCCATGAAGCCGGCTCGAAAATCCTCTCGGTGCGCGACGTGCGCCGCCTCGGCGTCGAGGGTGTGCTGGCGCTGATCCCGCAGAATATCAACTACTACATCACCATCGACATCGACGGTTTCGACCCGTCCATCGCCCCCGGCACCGGCACCCCGAGCCACGGCGGCTTCCTCTACTACGAAGTGCTGGAAATCATCCAGGCCCTGGCCAAGCGCAGCAAGGGCAACATCGTCGGCATGGACCTGGTGGAAGTGGCGCCGGTGTACGACCCGACCGGCATGACCTCGATCCTCGCCGCGCAACTGCTGCTCAACAGCATCGGTTTCATCTTCCACGAGCGCGGCAAGGTGCGTGCGGCCGCCGAGAGCGAAACCACTCCAGCCTGATATCGAAACCAAAAAGCTCAGAAACCAGAGCCCCGGCAGGACCTGACTGCCGGGCAGAGAGAATAAAAATGGACACGATCGTCAAGAGTTACCTGCAGAAATTCGGCGTCAGCGAAGCCACCCAGACCTTCCTCAGCAAGGTCCAGAAAATGTTCATCGGCGGCGCCTGGGTCGAAGCCAGCGACGGCCAGACTTCCGATGTGATCGAACCCTCGACCGAAGGCCTGATCACCCGCATTCCCATGGGCACCACCGATGACCTGGACCGCGCCGTGCAAGCCGCCCGCGCGCAGTTCGACGGCGGCGCCTGGCGCCAGGCCAAACCGGCCGAGCGCGAGCGCATGATGCAACGCCTGGCCGACCTGATCGAACAGAACGCTGCCGAACTGGCGGAAATCGAATCCATCGACATGGGCAAATCCGTGGCCTTCGCCAAGGAAGTGGACATCCAGGGCACCGTCGATACCCTGCGTTACTTCGCCGGCTGGGCCACCAAGCTGCACGGCCGTACCGTCGAACCTTCGTTGCCGGGCAATTACCTGGCTTACACCCGCAAGGAAGCGGTCGGCGTGGTCGGCGCCATCGTGCCGTGGAACTTCCCGCTGCAGACCATGGCCTGGAAGCTGGGTGCGGCCCTGGCGACCGGTTGCACAGTGGTAGTCAAACCCGCCGAACTGACCTCGTTGTCGGCCCTGCGTTTCGCTGAACTGGTGCAGGAAGCGGGCATCCCCGACGGCGTGATCAACATCGTCACCGGGCGCGGCAGTGTGGTCGGTGCGGCCATGGCCACCCACCCCGGCATCGATAAATTGACCTTCACCGGCTCGACCCCGGTCGGCCAGACTGTCGGCCGCGCAGCGCTGGATGACATGAAGCGCCTGACCCTCGAACTCGGTGGCAAATCACCGGTCATCGTCTGCGCCGACGCCGACATCCCGGCCGCCGCCCAAGCGGTTGCCAACGGCGTGTTTTTCAACTCCGGGCAGGTATGCGACGCCGGTACACGGGCCTATATTCATAGCAGTGTCTACGACCAATTCCTGCGCGAGCTGATTGCCTACACGCGCACCCTGAAAATGGCCCCGGGCCTGGACCCGGACTGCTTCATCGGCCCCCTGGTTTCGGCCCTGCAAAAGCAGCGCGTGACCGAGTACATCGAGACCGGCAAGGCCGAAGGCGCCGAACTGGTCTACGGCGGACAAGCGGTCGATGGCCCTGGCTTCTTCGTCGAGCCGACCATCTTCGCCCATTGCCGCAACGACATGCGCATTGTCCAGGAAGAGATCTTCGGCCCGGTGCTGGTCACCGCACCCTTCGACGATGAAGAAGAGGCCCTGGCCCTGGCCAACGACTCGCCTTACGGCCTGGCTGCCGCACTGTATTCCAACGACCTGGGCAAAGTGCACAGCCTGATCCCGCGCCTCAAGGCCGGTTCGGTCTACGTCAATGCCCACGGCACCCTCGATCCGTCGATGCCGTTCGGTGGCTACAAGCAGTCCGGGTTCGGCAAGGACCTGGGCGCCGAGCAGCTCGATTACCTGCTCGAAACCAAGGCAGTCTGGATCACGCTGCCAGGCTGATGCTGATCAGTTAAGACAAGGAACAATGCAATCCCTGTGGGAGCGAGCTTGCTCGCGATAGCGGACTGTCAGCCAACATCAATGTTGCATGTCACGCCCCCATCGCGAGCAAGCTCGCTCCCACAGGTTTTGCGCCAAAGTTGAAAGCAATTGCACCTTTGAAATTCGGGAACGGCAAGGACGCGCCCCGGGAGTCGTTCCCCCCGAAAGAACGCGGTTATCTCGTCATGATCTTCCAACAATAAGAGACCATCATGAACACTAACGCCAAGTCAGCCCCGAGCGTGTCCGGCCTCGATGACAAACCCGTCGTCGAAAGCCATTCGATCGATTTCATCCCCGAGAACGAGCGCACCGACAAACTGTCGAGCCAGGGCCCGTTCTGGTTCCTCGGCAACTTCACCTTCTTCACCATGACCATCGGCTTCGTCGGCCCGAGCGTCGGCCTGACCGCGCTCTGGACCACGCTCGCCGGCACGCTGGGCATCATGTTCGGCACGCTGTTCATGGCGTTTCACGGTTCGCAAGGCCCACACCTGGGCCTGCCGCAGATGATCCAGTCCCGCGCGCAGTTCGGTTATCGCGGGGTGATCCTGGTGCTGCTGGCGACGCTGTTCGTGTTCGCCGGCTTCAACATCGTCAACCTGGTGTTGATGATGCAGGGGTTGCACACGCTGTTCGGTTTCAGCCCCGCGGTGATCGCGGTGGCGGTGACCATCCCGGCGGCGGTGCTGGCGATCCTCGGTCATGACTGGATGCACCGCAGCTTCAAATGGGCGCTGTTCCTGTCGTTGCCGCTGTATGGCCTGGTGACCATGGCGGTGCTGATGGGCTGGGTGCCGGATGCGGTGCTGCCGGCACTCGCGCAAGGCGAAGTGGCCCGTGAGCCGTTGGGCTTCAACTGGACCGGTTTCATTGCGCAGTTTGCGGCGGCCGCCAGCTACAACATCGCCTATGCGCCATATGTGTCGGACTACTCGCGCTACCTGCCGAAAAACACTTCCAGCGGCAAGCTGATCGCCGTGGTGTTTCTCGGGGCTTCGCTGTCCGGTGCATGGATGATTTCCGTGGGTGGCTGGCTGGCCGATCACCTGCATACCACTGACGTGCTGGTGGCCCTGGGGCAAGTCGGCAACACCGTGTCGCCACTGATGGGCACGGCGGTGGTGGTGGTCACCATCCTGGCGTTCCTGCCGGTGATCGCGATGAACATCTACAGCGCCAAGCTGACCACGCTGACCTGCGTCGACTCGATCAAGCACATCGAACCCACCCGCAAGGCACGCATCCTGGCCATCGGCTTCGTGATCCTGCTGCAACTGGGCGTGGCCCTGAGCATCCAGAGTTCGGGCAAAGGCCTGTCGGTGCTGGGGATCTACCTGGTGGTGATGCTGTACTTCCTGGTGCCCTGGACCTCGGTCAACCTCACCGATTACTTCTTCGTGCGCAAAGGCCGCTACGCCATCCCGCACTTCTTCATGCCCCACGGCAACATCTATGGCAGCTGGGGGCTGCGCGGCATCGCCGCCTATGCCATCGGTTTTATCTCGATGATTCCGTTCTTCTACATCTTCGACGGCGTTGAGCAGCGTGAGGTGTATGTCGGCCCGCTCGCCAAGGCACTGGGCAGCATCGACATCGCCTGGCTGGTCGGGCTGATCGTCTCGGGCCTGGCGTACTACTGGCTGAGCCGCTCGATCGACCTCAAGCGCGAAGAAGCGGTGATCCAGCAGATCGAAAAAACTTCCCCGCAATACACCACCGGCGACACGCTGACCCACAAACAGCAGCCACTGCCGGTATTCACTGAATCGACGGTCGGGAGATAAGCATGACCACGCAAAAATACGACTACATCATCATTGGCGCAGGCTCGGCAGGTTGTGTGTTGGCCAACCGCCTGAGCGAAGACCCGGCCACCTCGGTGCTGGTCCTGGAATTCGGCGGCAGCGACAAGAGCGTAGTGATCCAGATGCCCAGTGCCTTCTCGATCCCGATGAACACCAAGAAGTACAACTGGCGCTACGAGACCGAGCCGGAGACTTTCCTCAACGGCCGGCGCATTCACTGCCCACGGGGCAAGGTGCTGGGCGGTTCGTCTTCGATCAACGGCCTGGTGTACATCCGGGGCCATGCGCTGGATTTCGACGAGTGGGAATCCCTGGGCGCCGAAGGCTGGGGCTATCGCAACTGCCTGCCGTACTTCAAGCGTGCCGAGAGCTATGAGTCGGGCGGCGACAGCTATCGCGGGCAGACCGGCCCCTTGCACACCACCAACGGCAACCACATGAAAAACCCGCTGTACGGGGCCTGGGTCGAAGCCGGCGCGGAGGCGGGCTACATCAAGACCGAAGACTGCAACGGCTACATGCAGGAGGGTTTCGGTGCCATGCACATGACCGTGAAAAACGGCGTGCGCTGCTCCACGGCCAATGCCTACCTGCGTCCGGCCATGGGCCGTCCGAACCTGACGGTGATCACTCACGCGATGACCCGCCAGGTCATCCTCGAAGGCAAACGTGCGGTGGGGGTCATGTATGACCACGGCGGCCAGACCCACCAGGTGCTTTGCAACCGCGAAGTGCTGATCTCGTCCGGGCCCATTGGCTCGCCGCACCTGCTGCAACGCTCCGGCATCGGCCCGGCGGACGTCCTGCGCAAGGCCGGGATCGGCGTGCGCCATGACCTGCCGGGGGTAGGGGAGAACCTGCAGGATCACGCCGAGGTGTACATCCAGTTCGGCTGTAAGGAACCGGTGACCCTCAACAGCAAGATGGACCCGCTGAGCAAGCTGATGATCGGTCTGCGCTGGCTGCTGTTCAAGGACGGCCTGGGCGCCACCAACCACTTCGAGGCCGGTGGCTTCATTCGCTCCGAAAAAGGCCTGCGCTGGCCGGACATCCAGTTCCACTTTCTGCCGGCAGCGATGCGCTACGACGGCAACAAACCGATCAAGGGCCATGGCTTCATGGTGCTCACCGGTCCCAACAAACCGAAAAGCCGTGGTTACGTGCGGGTTCGCTCGGCCGACCCGTACGAGCATCCGGAGATTCGCTTCAACTATCTGGAGCGGGAAGAGGACCGCGAAGGCTTCCGCCGCTGCATTCGCCTGACCCGCGAGATCATCGGCCAGAAAGCCATGGACCGCTTCCGCGACGGCGAAATCGCCCCCGGCGCGCAGGTGACCAGCGATGAAGACCTCGATGCCTTCGTGCGCGACAACCTGGAAAGCACCTACCATCCCTGCGGTTCATGCCGCATGGGCGAGGACGACATGGCGGTGGTTGATTCCGAATTGCGCGTGCGCGGCATCGCCGGTCTGCGGGTGATCGATTCGTCGGTGTTCCCGACCGAGCCGAACGGCAACCTCAATGCGCCGACCATCATGCTGGCTGAGCGGGCGTCCGACCTGGTGCGTGGCGTGCAGATGCTGCCGTCAGCGGATGTGCCGGTGGGGTTGGTGGAAGGTTGGGAAAGCAGCCAGCGTACATCGTTGCCAGGGCGTAACGTGCGGGTCTGATCCACAAGCAAAGATCGCAGCCTGCGGCAGCTCCTACAGGGAAACACATTCCAATGTAGGAGCTGCCGCAGGCTGCGATCTTTTGATCTTGCCTTGTGCATCTCCATTGCTAGTCTGTAAATCCTTGAGACCGCAATGGAGCACCCTCATGGCTATTGAAGCCCTGCGCGCCGACGCATCGCACATCGACCAGATCGCCCCTTTGTTTGACGCTTACCGGATGTTCTACAAGCAGCCGTCGAACCTTTCGCAGTCGCGCGCCTTCATCGCCGAGCGCATCGCCCGGGATGAATCGGTGATTTTTCTTGCCCGGGACGCCGACGGAGAAAACCTCGGCTTCGTCCAGCTGTTCCCGACCTTTTCCTCGATCGATGCCCATCGCACCTGGCTGCTAGGTGACCTGTTCACCACGCCCGCGGCCCGGGGCAAAGGCGTCGGCACCTTGCTGATGAACACCGCCAGGGATTTTGCAAGGCTGGCCGGTGGCAAAGGCATGACCCTGGAAACCGCCACCGACAATTTCACCGCCCAGCACCTGTATGAGTCCCTGGGCTGGGTGCGCGACCCCGGTTACTACACCTACTGCCTGGATCTGAAAAAAGACTGAGTCAGCAAGCCTTTCAGGCAAACACCGGCCGCATGAACGAACGCTCGTAGCTGAGGATGAATTTCCGGTCTTCGGCGTATTTGAACGCCGCGATGCACTCAGGATCGTTCATCGATTGCTGCCGGTAATGTTCGTACGCCGCCAGGCTGGGAAAGGTGAACAGCGCCAGGGCGATGTTGTTGGCGCCCTCCGAAGGCAAAAAGTAGCCGTGGTGCTGGCCGCCGAACTTCTCCACCAGGGGGATCCACAACTTGCCGTAGTGCTCGAAGGCGTCGAGCTGGTAGGGGTCGAGCACGTATTTCAGGTAGCAGGTCACCATTGTTTCGCTCCTTGATCAGGTTTTGAGGGCGTCGCCACTGTAATCAACAGTGGGCGCCCGGCACAGCCGCTTGTTCGACATTGACCGGTAAGTTTGCGCCAGAGGCCTGTGCTGGCGCCGCCGCACTATTGGTTCAGTCAATAGTCACCATCAAGCATCGCAAGTTCTGTTTTTTGCGCAAAGGCGGAAAATTGCCGGCATTGAACACGCTGCTCAAGGAACCTGCGCGATGAAAATCTTGACCCGACTGGCTGTGATTGCCCTGTTGCTGGGCAGCGTTGCGTCTACCGCATCGGCCTTTGCCGAGGACGCACGAACCTGCCACCTGCCACCCATCACCGGTAGCCAGGGCGGCTTGCAATACGGTCAGACGGTCGGGGTGCTCTACAGCGAAAACACCGTGGAAAACCTGCAATACCTTGAGCAATACCACTCGGTGGCCTTGAACGGCGCGAAGAACGCACTGGATGCGCGAATTCGCCAGGCCTTCGTCGACAGCTCCGATCCGCAGCTGGCCATCGACTGGCTGCTGAGTTCGTTGCACAAGACCTTTCTGTCGGTGACGGTCTACGACAACCTCGATGCCCTGGTGCAGGCTCATCCCGATGTGGTGGTGATGCTCGATACCCACAACCAGTTGCTGACCCAGCGTAACGATCGGGTCGAGGCGCGTTTCGCCGCGCGGTTCTACGACGCCAGCCTGCAATACATCGGTAAGGCCGAAGGCACGGTGGAAAAACAGCTGCCGTCGGTGTGGGTGCATGACAAGACCGCGCCCGAGATTGCCGCGCAAATCGAACAGCAACGCGAGCTGCAACTGACCGCGTTGAAACAGTTCGATGCGTCGTTGAGCGCGCTGGTCTCCGCCGGATTGACCGCAGCAACAAATTAACCATCCCGACGTCCGTTGAACGGCGGGCAAGCCCATTCACCGTAGATTGCTTTTCAGGACCTGATTCATGCGCACTTTTTTTGCCCCGACCCTGGCCTTCGCCTCGCTGTTGCTGGCCGGTTGTGCCACGCCGAACAATCCGACGCTGACCTTGCAGACCAGCAAGTCGCCCGAGGCGTACACCCATTGCGTGGTGCCGAAGTTGCAGCACGATGCACTGGCGCCCACGGTGTCGCAGACCCAGCGCAGCTACCGGATCGTCGTATCGAGCAAAGTGGCGGCGGACAACGTGCTTGAAACCTACAAGGCCCCGAACGGCGGCAAGGTGTTCCTGTACGAGCGCAAGCTGCTGGCGTCGACCTTCGTGCCGTCCAGTTTCGAGCGTGCGGCGCAGGAATGCCTGTAAGCGCCATTTCAGGCAAAAAAAAGCCGCCGGGAGAGGCAGCAGAAAGTTAAAGCACGCATTGGATGAGCTGAGTATGGCTGTCGGTGCATGACAATTCGATGACAAATGAACAATTGTGGCAAGGGCGCTTGTCGGATCGGCGTCCTGTCCCTGCCGTCTTCCTGGCCTTCAGCGCCGGGCTTGAGGTTCGTCACCGTGAAAACCCGCCAACAGCGTCTACCCTCATCGGTCACAACCATCATGATGAGGGTGCAGACGGTGATGAAAACGGACAAGGTTGAATCAAGCGAAGCCTCGGCACTGATCGACGAGCGAATCCGCGAACTGGCCGACTGGCGCGGCGAAACCCTGGCCCGCCTGCGCAAGATCATCCGGCAGGCCGACCCCGAAGTGATCGAAGAGTGGAAGTGGCGCGTGCCGGTGTGGTCCCGTGCCGGCATCCTCTGTACCGGCGAGACCTACAAGCAAGTGGTCAAGCTGACCTTCGCCAAGGGCGCATCGCTGGACGACCCGTCGAAGCTGTTCAATGCAAGCCTTGAAGGCAATACCCGACGAGCCATCGATGTTCGCGAGGGCGAGCAGATCGATGAAAAGGCGCTGACGGCGTTGATTCAGGCGGCTGTTGAGCTCAACAAAAAGTAAGCCATGCACAAGTCCCTGTGGGAGCGGGCTTGCTCGCGAAGAGGCCTTCACATTCAACATCGTAGGTGACTGGACTATCGCCTTCGCGAGCAAGCCCGCTCCCACAGGGGATTGCGTCCATTTGACCACTTGGGGTATCCCCGGCCTGCATGTTCCAATAGCGAGCATTCGCAGACTGGAACCGCAACATGAAGAAAATCGCCGCCCTGACTCTCGCCCTGGCGCTCAGCGTCGGCCTGTTCAGCACTCCCACCCTGGCTGCAGGCGATGTCCAGGCCGGGGAGAAAGTGTTCAAGCGTCTCTGCAGCGGCTGCCATCAGATCGGCGAATCGGCTCGTGCCTTCTTCGGCCCGCAGCTCAATGGCGTGATCGGTCGCCACTCGGCCGTCACCACGGACTACGTGTATTCCGACGCGATGAAATCCGCCAACCTGGTCTGGGATCGCGAAACCCTGATCGCCTACCTCGAAGCGCCGAAGAAAGTCGTCCCCGGCACGCGCATGATTTTCTGGGGCCTGAGCGATCCGGAAAAAATTGAAGACCTGTTGGCCTATCTGCAAACATTTCCGGCGCAGTAATCACTCCCCCAGGTTCTCCACCAACCATTGAGTGAAGCTGCGCGCCATCGCCGTGTTCTCGCTGTCACGGTGGGTCAGCAGCGCCCAGTTCGGGCCGCGGATGGTTTGTTCCACCATCGGCTGCAACAGCCCGGTGGCCCGCGCCTGCCGACTCAGCAACTGGCTCACCAGCGCAATGCCGAGCCCGGTGCAGGCGGCGTCCAGCAGCAGCCCCGGATCGGAAAAGTTCAGCCCCTGATCCATCTGCCCCACATCGATGCCCGATTCCACCGCCCAGTGGCTCCAGTCCATTTCCCGCTCGCCATGCAGGGTGGTGCGCCGTTCTGTTGGCAGCGCCAACAGGCTCGGGTGACACGCCGGATAGAGGCGGTCGGCGTGCAGCACCTTGAAACTGCACTCGGCCTGGGAACTGATGTCGTCGCGCACCGCCAGGTCGATGGTCTGGCTGGCCATGTCCGGCACCTCATCGGTGCTGAAGATCCACAGATCGACCTGCGGATGCTGGCGACGGAAATCCCCCAGGCGTGGCAACAACCAGTGCCGGGCAAACGCCGGGGTGGTGTTGAGCACCAGTTGATTGGGTTTCTGGTATTGCCCCAGCCGGCGAATGCCCACGGCCAGTTGCTGCAACAACGCCTGGGTGGTGCTCAGCAGATCGTGACCGGCATCGGTCAGGCTGACGCTGCGCCCACTGCGATAGAACAGCGGTTGCTCCAGGTACGCCTCAAGGCTGCGGATCTGCTGGCTGATCGCCGACTGGGTGAGGTGCAACTCTTCGGCGGCCTTGTGAAAACTGCCCAGCCGGGCGGCGGCTTCGAAGCCGCGCAGGGTGCTCAGGGGCGGCCAGTGTTTGAGCATATCGATAAGTTCCTCTAATCAGTTGCCTGCAAAATCCATCGTTTGTTTGCCCGTTTTACCAGCCGTAGCATGCATGCCAAGACCGCCAAGGGCGTTTTCATTGAACACAATGACTTAACTCAGAGGTACTTGTCATGCAGCAGAACGGTATTCAAAACAGCGGTTGGACGATGCCGGCCGAATGGGTCACCCACGCCGCCACCTGGATGGTCTGGCCGCACAACAAGGCCCTGTGGGAGTCGGGCTGGCGGGTGACGCTGCCCCAGGTTCAAGAGGACTTCGCCCGCGTGGCCAACGCCATCGCCCGTTTCGAGCCGGTGAAGTTGGTGGTCGATCCATCAGCGGTCGCCAGCGCCAAAGCCTTGTGCGGGCCGAACATCGAGTTGATCGAACTGGCGGTCAACGACAGTTGGTGCCGCGACTCCGGCCCGAGCTTTGTCTGCCACCCGCAGCAAGGCCTGGCCGGTGTGAGCTGGCGCTTCAATGCGTGGGGCGGCAAGTCGGCCCACGAACTGGACGAAAGCCTGGCCCGCCGCGCGCTCAACCATCTGGGCCTGGAGTGTTTCGGCACGGCGCTGAGCAACGAGGGTGGCGCCATTCATGTGGACGGCGAGGGCACACTGATCACCACCGAGTCGGTGCTGCTCAACCCCAACCGCAACCCGGGTGTGACCAAGGCCGAGATCGAAGAGATTTTCACCCGCCTGCTGGGCGTGAAGAAAACCATCTGGCTGCCGGGAGATCCGGACTACGTGACCGGTGACATGACCGACGGCCACGTCGATGGCGTGTGCGCCTTCGCCCGCCCTGGCGTGTTGCTGGTGGACGCCACCCACGACCAACAATCGGTGTACGCCGAAGTCGCCCGGGAGAACCGTCGCGCCCTTGAACTGGCCATCGACGCTCAAGGACGCAAATTCGAGCTGATCGAACTCTATGAAGCCACCGATGCGGTGGACACCGAGGCCGAAGTGTTCTGCGCCTCCTACACCAATTTCTACATCGCCAACGGCGCGATCATCATGCCGGCCTACGGCATCGATGCCGACAAGGTCGCTGCCCAAGTGCTGGCGCAGGCGTTCCCCGGTCGTGAAGTGGTGCCGGTGCGGATCAACCATCTGGCCCATGGCGGCGGCGGTGTGCATTGCATCACCCAGCAACAGCCGGCCTGGCCGGTGCGGGGTTGATGCCATGACACTGTTGACCATCGCCACCACGCAAATGCCCTGCACCTGGGACCTGAAACACAACCTCGACCAGGCCGAGCAACTGGTCCGCGAGGCCGCGGCCAAGGGCGCGCAGGTCATCCTGTTGCAGGAGCTGTTCGCCACGCCGTACTTCTGCATCGAGCAACACCACAAGCACCTGGCCCTGGCCGAGGAGTATCGCGACAGCCACGTGCTCAAGCGCTTTGCCGCATTGGCCAAAGAGTTGGGCGTGGTGCTGCCGCTGAGCTGGTACGAGAAGGCCGGCAATGCCTACTTCAATTCGTTGAGCGTGGCCGACGCCGACGGACGCCTGTTGGGCGTGTATCGAAAGACCCACATCCCCAACGCCATCGGCTATCAGGAGAAGGAATACTTCAGCCCCGGCGACAGCGGGTTCCGGGTCTGGGACACCGCGTTCGGGCGCATCGGCCTGGGTATCTGCTGGGACCAGTGGTTCCCGGAAACCGCCCGCTGCCTGGCCTTGATGGGCGCCGAAGTGTTGTTGTTCCCGACCGCCATCGGCTCCGAGCCTGGCTGCGCCACGCTCGATTCCCGCGATCACTGGCAGATGACCATGCGCGGCCACGCCGCCGCCAACCTGCTGCCGGTGGTGGCGGCCAACCGTGTCGGCCGGGAAGCGGCGACCACCGACCCGACCCTGCAAATGAGCTTCTACGGCTCGTCGTTCATCTGCAATCACAAGGGCAAGTTGCTCGCCGAAGCCGACCGCGACAGCACCGGCGTGCTGGTCCACACCCTGGACCTGGCGGCCATGCGCGAAGACCGCCTGACCTGGGGCATCTATCGCGACCGCCGTCCGGACATGTACGGCGCCTTGCTGACCCAGGACGGTCGTCAGATCCACTCACGCTGGGCAACCCAAGGGGTGTGACATGAACACGATCAACAAGCTCTGCCTGGCCATGGGGCTGGCGCTGACCTGTGCGATGCCTGCGTTGCACGCCGAGGAGAAAACCCTGCGGCTGTACAACTGGGCCGACTATTTTGCCGAGGACACCCTGAGCAAGTTCACCGCCGAAACCGGGATCAAGGTGATCTACGACGTCATGGACGGCAGCGAAACCCTGGAAGCCAAGATGCTCGCCGGCGGCAGCGGTTACGACCTGATTTTCCCCGGCGACACCGTGGCCGAACGCCTGGTGCGCGCAGGCAGCCTGCAACCGCTGGATCAGTCCAGAATCAGCGCCTTGAACGACGTCGAGCCCGGGTTGCAGAAACTGCGCTCGCACTATGAGCATTCGAGCAAAGCCACAGTCCCCTACACCTGGGGCACCATCGGCCTGACCTACAACGCCGAACAGATCGCCCAGCGTGCGCCGGACGCACCGGTCAACAGCCTGGACATGCTGTTCAAGCCGGAGCTGGCGGCGAAGTTTGCCGATTGCGGCATCTCGATGATCGACTCGCCGGACGAAGTGCTGGCGGTGGTGCTCAACTACCTCGGCCGCGACCCGCGCAGCGGCAAACCGGCGGACCTGGCGGCGGCCAGTGAGTTGTTGATGAAGATGCGGCCGTACGTGCGCAAATTCCAGTCGCAACCGGTGACCGATCTGGTCAACGGCAACCTGTGCATGTCCCTCGGCTACAGCGGCGACATGACCCAGGCGCAGCGCACGGCCGACAGCGCCGGCAAGAAAACCACCTTCCACTACCGCGTTCCCCGCGAAGGCACCACGGTGTGGATGGACACCATGGCCATTCCCGTCGACGCCCGGCACCCGGAATATGCCTACGCGTTCATCAACTTCGTGATGCGCCCGCAAAACATGGCGGCCATCAGCAACTTCACCGGCTACCCGACCTCCAACGCCAAGGCAAGGCCGGACGTCGATGCCGCGATGCGCAACAACCCGGACATCTACCTCGATGAAGCCACCTACGCGCGGTTGATTCCCGGCAAGGACATTCCCCAGGCCGACATGCGGGCACGCATGCGCACCTGGACCAAGTTCAAGACCGCTACCGTCAATTGATCACCGGTCGGCCCGCGGGCCGGCCAAACCCCGGATTTCAGGAAAACACATGCCGACACGTCGAACATTCATCAAGCAGGTATCGGTCATCGCCGGGCTGGGCGCAGTAGTCTCCATGGGATTGGGCTTTTCCGCTCTGCCGGTGCGCGCGGCCGGCAAAGGCAAGGGGTACATGCCCGATGAAGGTGAAAAACACCAGCGGGCCTTCATCGCCTTCGGGGCTCAGGCCGCGATCTGGGAGGACTTCACGCCCCACGTGCAAGACGCCCTTGGCCGGATCGCCCGCAGCATCGCCGAGTACGAGCCGGTCACGGTGTTCTGTCGCCAGAGCGAACGGCGCCTGGCCGAAGCCAAATGCGGCAGCCGCAACACCACCTTCGTGATCACCGAACTGGACGACATCTGGATGCGCGACATTGGCGCCAATTTTGTCGTCGATGACAACGGCAACCTCGACGCCGTGGACTTCAACTTCAACGGCTGGGGCAACAAACAGCAGCATGAGGACGATGCGCAATTGGCCGCCCAGGTCGCACAAAACGCCAAGGCCGAGTACCAGCGCAGCGAACTGGTGGGCGAGGGCGGTGGCATCGAAGTGGACGGCCACGGCACCGGGATCATGACCGAAAGCAGCTGGATCAACCGCAATCGCAACCCCGACTGGAGCAAGGCCGAGGTCGAAGCGGAACTGAAGGAACGCCTGGGCCTGCGCAAAATCATCTGGCTGCCGGGCATCAAGGGCAAGGACATCACCGACGCCCACGTCGACTTCTATGCGCGCTTCGTCAAGCCCGGGGTGGTGATCGCCAACCTCGACAACGACCCCGAGTCCTACGACTACAAGGTCACTCGCGCCCATCTGCAGATCCTGGAAAACGCCACGGATGCCGATGGCCGCAAATTGCAGGTGCATACCGTTTCGCCACCGCTCAACCCGCGCAACAGCCAGTTCAGCAAGGACAACCAGGACTTCGCCGCCGGCTACATCAACTACTTCGTGATCAACGGCGCGATCATTGCGCCGCAATTCGGCGACAAGCAAGCGGATGCCAAGGCTTTCGACCTGCTGTCCGAACTCTACCCGGACCGCAAGGTGGTGCAGCTCGACATCGACGCGATCTCCGCGGGCGGTGGCGGCATTCACTGCGTGACCAGTCATCAGCCGATGGTGTAAAGCCTCCAGGCTGTACACAACACCTGTGGGAGCGGGCTTGCTCGCGAAAGCGGAGTGTCAGTCAACATCTCTATCGACTGGTTCACCGCCTTCGCGAGCAAGCCCGCTCCCACAGGGGTATTTGTTGAATCAGATAAATCAGGCCTTGCTTGCCTTCAGATAAGCCCCCAACCGCCGCCCCATTTCCTCACCCAACGCCTGCAAGCCACTCAGCGGCCGCACCATCACTTCAAACTCGACAATCCTGCCCTGTTCGTTGAAGCGGATCATGTCGATGCCCTTGAGCTCTTTCTCGCCGACCCGGGCGCTGAATTCGAGAATCACGTTCAAGCCATCCGCCGTCGCCAGCTCGCGGTGATAGGCAAAATCCTCGAACACGTTCATGACTGTGTTGAGGATCATCGACACCACCGGCGCCCCCGGATACGGCGTGTGCGCCATCGGCGAGCGGAACACCGCCTGCGGATCGAGCAGTTCGGGCAACGCGCTCAAGTCGCGGTTGCCGAGCATTGCGTGCCACTGCTTCAGGGACGCTGCGACATTGGGGTTCAGGTTCAGCTCAGACATCTTCAACTCCTGTTTTTATTGTTGTGGTGCGAAAGCGTTGATCGATAACCCTGGCGGCATCGTCGGCCCATTGACGATAAAGCATCGGTCCCGGATGAAAACCATCGCTGGCCATCAAGCCCGGTTCGGGCGCCAGCGGGGTGGTCAGTATCGTGCATTGATCCACGCCGGCGGCCAGATCCGCAAGATGTGCGTTGAAGCGACGCGCCCTGAACCCCAGAAACCAGCGCAGTGGCTGCGGCAGGGCGGGGAACAGGTGCATCGGTGGAAGCGGCGACACCACAATCTGCCTCACCGCGAACCTGTCGCACAACAGCGTCATCAAGCGCTGTTGCCGAGCGAGCCACTGATCCAGGGTGAGCGAACTGGTGACATCGTTGACGCCAATCGACAACATCGCCACATCGAACGGCTCGGGGGCGTGCTGTTCGAGCAGCTCCAGCAACCCTTGCGAATCCAGACCGGTGCGCGCCCAGAGTTTCCACGACACCTGATAATCCTCGGCCAGGCGCTCGACCAGCCGACCGCTGAGCGCTTCACCTTGAGTCGCCGCACCCACCCCCGCCGCGGCGCTGTCGCCGACAATCAGCAAGCGCAGAACGTCGCCGCTGCCGGCCTCGCCCTGGCGTTCGCCTTCGGCTTCCGGCAGCCGCGGCGTCATTCGCCTGGTGTAAATACCTTGCGCAAGCAACACCGGGCCGAGCAGGACTTTGGCGAGGGTTTCCTTATGGCTCATGGGCAGTTGCCTGATTGAAGAGTGAGATTAGCCGGCGAACTCGTCATCGAAAATTTGCTCGATAGGCAGCGCAAATGCCCGGGCAATCTGGAATGCCAAGGGCAGGCTGGGATCATAGCGGCCATTTTCGATGGCATTGATGGTCTGCCGCGAAACATTCAACAACGCCGCCAGATCGACCTGCGACCACTTGCGTTCGGCACGCAGTTCCTTGAGACGGTTTTTCATTGGTAGCGCCGCTTGGCCAGCCTGAGCCCGATCATCCACATCAGGCCCATCACGGGCCACACGCAGACCCAGGACACGTGTGGAAAGCCGACATTTTCCAGAAAGCCGTAAGTGAAGGTCAGCAATGCCGAAGCGGCAAAGGCAAAACCGAGCGCTTCGTACTGGATACGCAAGTGCATTTCGTCCAGCGTGCGCATGTTGCGCACCACCGCCCAACACATCAGCCCCGCAGGAATCACCGGCAACAGCGTGATGACGATCTTCAGCGCCATTGCCATTTCCTGCTGATTCTTGAGCAGGATGACCGACAGGATCAGCAATACCGAGTACAGCGCTGCTGCGGCGCCCATTTCCATGTAATAGCGTTTCATTGCTTTTTCCTGATGTAAAAGACCCTTTACATATTCGCCGGGGATTTCACGTATGTAAAGGGTGTTTTACATCGCGGTCAGCCGACTGTCTCCGGTTGCCGCGCAGGCGGAGCCTCTTGTGTACGCAACTGATGGCTCATGTCGTTGCAGTTACGCGACCAGTCCGTCAGCCATGACGGCATCGACGGCGATTGCTCTGGCAAACCCAGCTCCAGCGCGAATTCACCGGGTGCCACCGTGGCTCTGCCCGCGCGGAACAGACCGCGCATCACCACCACGCCGACCACCCGGCCCTTGCTCACGAAACGGTGCTCCATAAAGGTCCACTTGTTGTCCCAGCCAAGCATGCGGGTATGTATTTCAAAGGCTTCGAACAGGCGCAACTCTCGGCGGAACTTGCCCCAGGTATCGCCGACAATCGGCACGGCCTTATGACGAAGCGCCACGCGAAAGGCGCCGCTGCGCAGTACGTAATCCATTCGCCCGATGTCTGCCAGCGTGAAATAGCGACCGTTGGTAACGTGCCGGTTGAGGTCCAGATCCAGCGGCCACACGCGCATGCGCACAACGGTGGTCGCCGAGGCGTCCACGGGTTTGCGCCACGGGCGACGCAACAGCATGAGGAAAAGTCGAAACCAGAGATTCATAAGTGCGCCACCGTTGGGTTGATGGCTGCACTTTAGGCCTTGTAAATCGGCTAAGGTAGGTGCGCAAATGACATTTTTCATGCGAAAAGCGCAATGGGGTCGCTATGCACATCACCTTGTTACTGGCGGATCAATGCTCCGCCGCCAGCGCAACCATGGCCCTGGAAGTGCTCAGTGCCGCCAACCTGTTCGCCGATAGCGACCCACCACCGTTCAAGGTGGTCAGCGCTTCGCTTGATGGCGCCGATGTCGCCGCCTGGGGCGGGCAGCGCTTGCAGGTCAACCATTCCACTCGCGAGATCCCGCGAACCGATCTGGTCCTGATCCCGGGATTCCTCTTCACCCTCAAGGACGCCTTGCCGGCCTTTTACGCCTATGGGCCGTGGCTGCGTGAGCAGCACGCCCAAGGTGCGGTGGTGGCTTCCATGTGCACGGCGGCGTTCATGCTGGGGGAGGCCGGGCTATTGAACGGCACCCGTGCGACCACGCACTGGGCTTTCGCCGAGCTTTTCCGTCGTCGCTATACCGAAGCGTTGCTCGACGAAGGGCAAATCATTTGCGAGGACAATCGCGTGGTCACCAGCGGCGGCGCGAGTGCGGCCATGGACCTGTTGCTGCACCTGGTGCGTCGTTTTGCGTCTCTGGAACTGGCGCAAAAGTGTGGCAAGTACCTGTTGGTCGATTCGGTGCGCAGCGAGCAGTCGGTGTATGTGATGTGGTCAATGCCCAAGAGCCATGGTGATGGCGACATCCTGCGGGTGCAAAACTGGCTGGAAGAACGCTTTGATCAGCCGTTGTTGATCGATGATGTGGCCCGACAATTCGGCTTCGGCGTGCGCAACTTCAAGCGACGTTTCAAGGACGCCACCGGCTACACGCCGATCGCCTACCTGCAGACCTTGCGTCTGGAAAAGGCCAAGAAGTTGCTTGAATCCACACGCATGACGCTGGACAGCATCACCTATGCCGTGGGCTACGAGGACGGCAATTCGTTTCGCCGGCTGTTTCAACAGCGCGTCGGGCTACTGCCGGCGGCTTACCGCAAGCGGTTTCAAGTGGCGGCGAGCTGAAGAGCAAAGCGCGTCCATGAAAGCCCGACTGATTGGGCCGGGCTCTTCGTCTGGATCGCTTCGCTGTCATCGACCCACAACACACAACTCGCCCGTCGCACGAATCATCGCCTGCCCATGCAGGTAATCCTTGATCAGCGCGGAGCGTTCGGTGGCCAGCCATTGCGGGCAGTTCGGGTCTTTGCGGTAGGGCAGGAACGCGGCGTACTGCGTGAGTAGCAGGTTCTGCAGTTTGTCGAGGTTGGGCCGGATGTCGTTGTTGAGGTCCGGTCGTGGCGTGTCCGGTGCCTTGTGCGCCGCTTGCCATTGTGCGAGTCGGCCGTATTGCAGCAGTTTGCTGGCTTCGATCTGGGCCGCAATCAGGTCGGCGACATCGTCGGGGTCGAGCTTGCGCTGGTCCGCCTGCTGGCGCGCGTTGGCGATGACTTGCGCTTCCCGGGCATTGTCCTGGACAGGTTTGCCGCTGTCCCACTTGGTCAGCGCCACCAGCTCGCTGATGTTCAAGCGCTCGTTCATCGTCGCCAGCAAGGGTTGCAGGGCATCGGGTGCCGGGGGCGTCGTGCCGGCCTGGGCACCGCCGGCGAACAAACCGAGCAGGGCGCAGGCCAGCCAGTGCGAAAGGCGTGGGGAACGGGGCATGGACGGAATCTCCTTGGACGCAGAAATCACTCCCGCTTGTGTATCACAAGTGCGGCCAGGGAACGACAGGTTGCGAATGATTCAGGCCAGCAACCGCTCAATCTGCGCCAGTTCCCAGGTGCTGAGCAAACTCACCGGGTCGGTGCCGAAGCGCTGCCCGCTGTCGAACGCATACTCGCGGCCATCAGGGCATTGGCCGTGCAGGCAGTGGCGCAAGTGACCGGCGTCGACATCGAGCAACAGGCGCCAGCCGTCGATGTCGACCCGTACAAGGTTCGATGTGCAGTATTCATCGATACGCTTGAAGGTGCGAATACCCTGGGCGGCATCGCGCAACGGCTGGTAAACCTCGCGGGCGGTGAGGGCGGGCACAGGTGTCTCCGGGGTGAAATCGGGGGGAGGCACAGGATAGATCATCAGCCTGCTCATGAGGCCTAATGCTGTTCACTTAAGAGATAGAGCGAGCAATAAATAACCTGTGGCGAGGGAGCTTGCTCCCGCTGGACTGCGCAGCAGTCCCCTGCTCTTTAGGGAAAAGAAGGGGCCGCTTCGCGCCCCAGCGGGACGGTGCGGCGATCCGACAAGCTCCCTCGCCACAGATACGGTGTTTGTCCTTAAGTGAGCAGCATTAGGCTCATGAGACCGGGCTTCACGCTGCGAGCCACCAGCGGCCCTGCAACAATGAAACAGCCCGGAGTTTCGGTCTAAACCACCTGCACATTCTGAGCAGTACTCGCCACGCCATGACAACCGCAGGCCAGGAGATGGCCTTGCAATACCACCGGAATGCCGTTCATACGCCGGCGCGGATGCCCTTCGACGAAGGCAAACTCGCCCAGATGCAGCGGGCAGGAAGCCTTGTCGCCCAACACCGCCGGGGTTTTTCCATTGAGGGTATGCGTGCCTTCGAGCTGGCAGGAAACCACGGTGCCGCCGCTGCTGGTGGCGTCACCCAGGCAAATGGGATGGCTCATGTTCTGGGTACGCCGCCGTTAGGGGCGCCGAACTTGAACGGGTCGGCACCTCGGTTCTCACGGTTCCTGGCTTTGCGCGCTTCGTCCGGCGGGCGGATCATCTGTACCGTCAGGCTGCCGTCCTTACCGGCGTAGACCACCGCGCTGGCTCCGCCGTCCAGGTAGCTGGCGATGGTCGCCAGGTTGATTTCCACCAATGCTCCACTGACCCCGGTATTGCCCAGACGCCGACCGATGTCGTAACCCTCATCGACATTGCCCAGCTCAATGCCATGGCCGTCCGTATTCAGGCCGTGCAAGGCCATGGTCAGGGCGATCTCAGCGTCCCGGTTGTCGGTGGTGTCATAGAACACGCGGACCGGCTTCTGCCCTTTGGGTAATGTCTCCACCGCCTGTAGCCAGCCGGCTTGCAGGGCCTTGGCCTGCAAGGCCGGTTTTAGCCGTTGGCCGTGTTCATCCTGCATCGAGACCTTGATTGGTCGGTGCAAGTAACCCAGCACTGGCGCGGCGTCGAACTCTTTGACCTGGTGTTGGGCCCAGCGGATGGGTAGCCATGGGGAGGGTTCGAACTCTCCTGGCCCGCGGTTGCTGATGGTTTGCCAGAGGGTGGGGAGTTGGGATTGCCAGTAGGCGGTGGACATGGTGCCGGGGGCATCGGGGTTTGCAAAACCCTTGGCACGCTCCGCCTCTTCGTACACATCTCGAAATTCTCGGGAATGCTTCCAGTAAAATGCCCAAAGTTTGCCCAGATCAGTATTTTTGTTTTGGTTGTCCTCACGCTCGTGAGTGGCATAACGGCGAATGTACCGATCCACCCGATCCGAGCGGGTGACCAGCAGCCCGGCCATGCTTTCGTACACCGTGGGGACGACGTGGCCGTTCTGCAACCCCGGGGTACCAGGCTTGCGATAGACATCCCGCGTCACGTCACCGTCCCGACTCGCGATCAGCGCCTGTGGAACTTGGGGGTTATCGTCAAAAAACTGAAACAGCCGCTCGATCATGCCTTGTGCATGGGTGGTGCTTTCATCGTCCTGCCAGAGAAACTGGGTAACCCCCAATGTCGCCGCATTACGGCCTGAATTGATCAAGCCGGCGGCCCGGTAGCCTTTCTCATAAGGGTCTGGGGGACCTAGCGCAAACACCGGGATTGGCCAATACGCGACTGACTCGCCTGCTGAATGCTTAAAGGCGACACGGATCTTGATATCTCTGCTGATCCTTCGGGAGTCCAGTGAGTCCGTATAATCCTTGGGGTCTCGTGAGTAAATCGACGCAAAGTTGTTATTTTTCTTCTTGATGAACTGCCAGATTTCCGATTGGTGATCCTGGTAGATCCCAAGTCCTACCCCGCGGATTTCCAATGCATAAGTCCGTACTTGCGTGGCTTGCTGCTCGTTGATTTGCGCGATGACGTTGGCTTTATAGGCGGCAAGCCCCGCCTTTTCACTGGCCACGGCTTTGCCCCACCAGTGAGCGCTGAAAATCAGCAGCAAGGGCCCCAGAATAGCGGCGATACCCCAGCGCAGTACCGGGTTGATGACACGAAGTTCCACGTCAGATAACCCGTACGTTCAAAGCATGGCTCGCCACGCCATGACAACCGCAGGCCAGGAGATGGCCTTGCAATACCACCGGAATGCCGTTCATACGCCGGCGCGAATGCCCTTCGACGAAGGCAAACTCGCCCAGATGCAGCGGACAGGAAGCCTTGTCGCCCAACACCGCCGGGGTTTTTCCATTGAGGGTATGCGTGCCTTCGAGCTGGCAGGAAACCACGGTGCCACCGCTGCTGGTGGCGTCACCCAGGCAAATGGGAGGGCTCATGGTTTGTTTCCCGGCATACGAAATCTGAACGGATCGGCGCCGTGGGTTTGCTGGTTCTTCGCTTTGCGGGCCTCGTCTGGCGGGCGGACCATTTGCACGGTGACACTGCCGTCTTCGCCGGTGTACACCACCGCGCTGACACCACCCTCCTGATAGCTGGCAATCGTGGCCAGGTTGATTTCGACCAGGGCGCTACTGACGCCGGTGTTGCCCAGGCGTCGGCCGATGTCGTAGCCCTCGTCGACATTGCCCAGCTCGAGGCCGGTTCCATCGCTGTTCAGGCTGTGCAGTGCGATGGTCAGGGCGATCTCGCCAGGGGTGTTGTCGGTGCTGTCGTAAAACACCCGCGCCGGTTTTTCACCGTTGGGCAGGGTTTCCAGTGCCTGCAGCCAGCCTGCTTGCAGGGCCTTGGCCTGTAGCGCGGGTTTGAGCGGTTTGCCGTTGTCGTCGTGCATCAGGACTTTGATCGGGCGGTGCAGGTAGCCCAACACCGGGGCTTTATCGAACTCCTTGACTTGATGCTCGGCCCAGCGCACCGGCAGCCATGCGGAGGGTTCGAAATAACCGGGCCCTCGGTTGCTCAGGGTTTGCCAGAGGCTGGGGAGTTGGGATTGCCAGTAGGTGGAGGACATGGTGCCGGGGCCGTAGGGATTCTTGATCCCCTCGGCACGTTTGGCTTCTTTATATACATTTCTAAATAGCGGCGAATGTTTCCAGTAAAACGCCCACAACTTGCCCATGTCGGTGTTTGTGTTCTGGTTGTCCTCGGAATCGTGGGTGGCAAAGGGGCGGATGTAGCGGTCTACCCGATCTGACCGGGTGAGCAGTAGACCAGTCATACTTTCGTACACCGTTGGCACGGCATGGACATCTTGTAGACCTGGTGTGCCGGCCACGCGAAGACCACTTCGGGTCACATCACCATCCTCGCTCACAATCAATGCTTGCGGTACCTGTGGATTGTCATCAAAGAACTTGTACAGCCGCTCGATTATGCTTTGGGCATGGGTGGTGTTGTCCGCGTCCTGCCAGAGGAACAGCGTGACACCCAAGGTAGCGGCATTGCGTCCACCCAGAATATTTGCGGCGGCGCCCGTGTCTTCAGGTTGTTTGGGTGGCGCTATCGCAAACACCGGGATCGGCCAATAGGCCACCGAGTCACTAGCTGAATGCTTGAACGCGACACGGGTGTTGATTCTCGCTGTGATCTCTCGAGAGTTCACGGAAGTGTCGTAATCCTTGGGGTCTCGTGAATAGATCGAAGTGAAATTGTTGTTGGTCTTTTTGATTTCTCGCCAAATTGAAGATTGATGCCAATTGTCGACTGCGAGTCCAACTCCCCGTATTTCCAATGCATAAGTGCGCTTCTGGGTCGCATTGTGCTCGGCTCTCTCGGCCATAATTTTTGATTTGTAGGCCTTGAGTTCTGCTTCTTCGTAAGTTACCGCCTTACCAAACCAGTGCCCGCTGTAGGTCAACACTAACGCACCGAAAATACTTGCTATTCCCTTAAGCATCACGGTGCTCATATCCCCCAACTCCCCGTTTTCAGCCTGTGCTGTGTAGATGATGACAAGTAAAAAACCAAGCCAAATAGCTGTCAGTATCCCCGTAGTCCAGAGATAGCCTTTCAGCTTCGGCCGCTGTGATTTGTCCTGCCGGCGATCTCTCATTGAGACATTCCTTTTCTCGGAACAGGCAAAACCAAACTTGGCGGCGTCAACGACACCAAGTCTATCGAGGGGAACTCACCCTCGTCGTAATACAAATAACTGGCCTCCACTAATGTTTGAGCCTTTTCACTCAGTTGTGCCCAGCCTTCCATGTTCATGACTTTATCGAACCGCTTTTTGTCCATCTTCCAATCCGCAATCGCCACCAACACCTCCCGCATCACCGGATCATCCAGACACCTGGCCTGCCCAATCGCAATGTCCATCGCCGTCACCCAGCGATGGTTCTCCGGGCTGCGCAATACAGCCGAGTGATAGCTGTTGTCAGTCCATTCCTTCTGGTCAACCTGCATGCGTGCACGGATTTCGTTAGGGGTTTCCTCACGGTAGATGCGGTAGTGGTCCTTACGATTGAGCATCGGGTTGCCGGACACTGGCGTCTGGCGCAGGGCCCGGGTCTGGTCGTCGGGCTCTTTGCCGTGATTCCAGCGAACAAGTCCATCGTCCAGGTCGAGTCGCTTGTCACTCTTGGTCACGTAAATCCATTTGAAAGTGGCACCGGGGTTGCCCAATGCAGCGTTTTGCGACACCGCATCCGGTCGATCCTTTCCGGCCTGATGGGTAGACCCCGTCACGGCTTCGCCGCCAAACATCTGCGGTGCATGGGGTGGGTGCAGTTGTTCGGCATTGATGGTGCGTTCCTGGCCTTCACGGATCCCTGTTTGCGAGGCTATCGCTGCGACCGAGCCGCCACCGGGATAGCGCGGCTCGCCTTCTGCACGGGTGAGGTCCGCTTGCGGCGGTTTGCCAACCAGTACCGGCTCGCCGTCACGCAGGCGCTTGGTCCACAGGCGCTGGTAGAAGCGCATGGACTGCAGCGCGGTCATGGCCGGCTGGCCATCGGGCAGTTCGTCCGGCACGCCGTAAGTGCCGATGCCTTGCACATCATCCAGCGCTACGGTGGTGTCGTCCGGGCAGAAATACAGGTAAACCTTGCCGCGGTTGTCGCGCTCGGGAAACACCAGGGTGTTCCCGTCAGCGCCCAGGCGCTGGCCTTGTTCGGGTGACCAGCGCGGCCCCGTGCGACCGCCATAACCCGGTACGCCACAGCGCACGGCACTGAGGGGTGGTTGCGTATGGGGGGATTGAGTGGTGTGTTGCACGATGTCGATCAGGGTCTGCAGGGTTCGCATATTTTTCGGCGTCGCGTCCGGCAGTACCGAATAGGGCGAGGCCACCATGATTGCGCAGTCGGCACAGCGTTCACCGCGATCCACCAGCATGGCCTGGGCGAGCAAGGTGATCAGCGTGCCCTGGCTGTGCCCCATGATGGTGATGGTCTCGTCGGGTGAGACGCGGCGGATCTCGCTGACCAGCATCGCCAGCCGGGTCGCGGCCAGCACGAAATACCGCCGATGCGGCGCCTTGCCCATGTACAGGGAGTTAGGCATGGTGGGTTGAACCCAATGGCGCAGCCATTTGCCGAACCCTTCTTCGTACATCCCCAGCAAATTGTTGGTGGCGTTAGCGAAAAATCCGCCGCCTTTGGCAAAATGGCGGTCCAGACGATTGTCGAACCTGTCCAGGAATTGATCGCGCAACCGGGCCGGATCGCCATTTTTATCGCGTTTGATTTCGCCGGGTTCGGCCCGGTAGCCCCAATAAAACGGAATCAACAGGCTGCGGGTCTTGGGGGCCTCGGTGTCGCGCTGGTAGAGGTAAGTATCCGGATCGTCGAGTATTTGCCCTTCGTTGTCCTTCCACGCCTTCCTGGGCGTACTGTTAGCCTGGTTGTACTTGGCCCCATACCGCCCCGCCTTCAAATCCGGCCGATCCAGCCGCTCGTTAACCCCCTGGCACAACCCGATTTCCACCGACTCATAGGATGCCCCGGGGTCATTCACGCCGTGCAGGAAAATCACCACGCCTGGCAGGTCTCGCGGCACAGCAGTATTGCGATCCGTGGATCTATTGGGCAGCAAACGACTCGTGCCGGTGGCGATCACTGTGTTGTCCGTATAGCTCATGCTTTCCATATCCTTTTGAAATCATGTTCCTGTCGTCGATCACTGGGTCGACACTTTCCTTAGCTGCCGTCGGTACGGGTGTCTGGTCCGATGCTGGGGTCAAAAGGGCCTGATGCGTCCGCCCCGGTACTGTTCGAGCCCGGGTTCGCTACCTGGTGGGATGAGTTGCGAAAAACCTCGAGATTGGCGAGCTGCATCTCTGTTCTCTGGAGCAACTCGGTTAGTCCATCAGTACCCGTGATGCCTTGCACGAGGCTGCCGTCTTCCAGGGCGATTTTGTAGGGTTGACCTTGAACAATTGCGGCTGGATCACCTTCGTAGTGCAGTCGATGCCGTTGGTCCGCGCCGTCCCGACCGAAAACAGGAACGGCAGCACTGTCGGTCTTGGGCCCCACCCAGTCATGCTCGCTGGCATGCACAATCGCTTTGCCTTGCGTACCGATCTCGACCCCGCCACCGATCCTGATGTAGCTGCCGTCATCGGCCACCAGGCGGATGGTGGGGGCGGTGATGAGCACCTCGCCTTCGGCTGCCGACAGGTGCAGGTTCTTTTGCGCATTGAGCACCATGTCGTCGTCCTGGGCCTGCACCAGCACCTTGCCGCGATTGGCGATGGCGCTGATGCCGTCGTCCTGGGCGAATGCGCTGATGCCTTTGCCGGCTTGCAGGCGCATGGCCGCGCCGCTGCTCAGCTGCAAATGATCCTGGGCGGTGGTGTCATGGTTTTCTCCGGCGTAATGCACCTGCGAGCGCGGTGTGGCGCTGGCAATGCCGGCTTCAGCCGCTACCGCGACCACTGGATCGCCCGGACTGTTGCTGGTCGGTTCAGGCCATTGACTCAACGACTGTCGCAACGCCTCGATGCCCTGGGTGTCGATCTTCGGGCTGCCACGGGCAGCGGCGGTCTGGCCGAGGGCCTGAAACAGTTCGCCGCACTCGGCCAACAGCTTGAGCAGTTCTTCGCGGTCCAGCTGTGAGCCCTGGGCATCGTGGCGAGCGTAGGTGGTCAACAACAGCCCTTGGGCCGCCCGCAGGGCAATCGCGGCGTCGCTGCGCAGTTCGGCGCCCTGGCCGCGTGCCTGGGCCTGCCCGTCGGTTCGCGGCGTGACGAGCTTGCCCAGGTTCAGCGCGGTGGCCTGATGGGTCGTGCCCAGTCGGGTGCGCAACGCGCCGGGTGTATCGTCGAAGAGCAGTTCGTTGAAGCCCTGGCCCTGATGTTCCCGGGTCTGGATCCCGGATAAGGTTCGATTGCCCGGCAACCCCGTGGCGTTACTGAAGTGCGGGGGAAAATGGTCGGCGTTGTAGAGCACCGACGTCACCAGGGGGCGGTCGATGTCGCCGCCGAGGAAGGTCACCAGCACTTCCTGACCGATGCGCGGCAAGAACTGGTGGCCGAAGCCGGCGCCACCACTGGGCATGGCGACCCTTAGCCAGGTCGTGCCCTGGGCCGGATCCTGCGCCCGCTGCCAATGAAAGCGCACCTGCACGCGCGCCAGTTCGTCGGTGAACACCTCCTCACCTTCCGGGCCCACCACAATGGCGGTGAGCGGCCCGGAAATCGTCGGTCGCGGCGTAATGATCGGTGGGCGAAAGGCAATCTTGTGGCGGATGCAGACGAAACTGTTGTCGTAGCTCGCCGGTTGATCCGTCAGGTAGTTGTTGCGGCCTTGGTGCTCCACCTTGAGCAGGAGGAACTGGCGATCATCCACGGGATCAGCATCGTGATCGAAGTGCTGGGTCAGTTCGAAGGTGTAGCCCGGCAGCATGGCGCGACAGTTGCTGGCGCCCTCAAACGTCTTGCCCTGTGCCTCCAGGGCTTCGAGTCGATGCCGCACCAGCGCTTCGCCCTCTGCGGGCATACCGTGGCTGTAATGACCGGGAAAGTCGTAGATCTCGTAGGCTGGCACATCACCCTGGACGTTGAGGCTGGGCATGCTGACCGGCAGCGGATTGCGTGGCTGCCGGTAGTCGAAGGTCCGGATGGCCATCTTGCCGGACTGCAAAATCCGTTGGCTGCTCCATCGGGTGATCGAGTCGGCGGTCTCGGTGACCGCCGCGCTGTGGTAGCGGATTCGCGGTTGCCGGGCCAGCGGCTCAAGGTTGCGCGAATGGTCGGTGATGATCAGGCGGTGTTCTTCCTTCGTATGCTCGAAGTAGAACAACAAGCCCTCACGCTCCAGCAGGCGCAGGACGAAATCCAGATCGCTCTCGCGGTATTGCGTGATGTAGCTGTGGGACTTGAGCGGCTGCTCCAGGCGGAACTCGAACCTGGGCAGCACGCCATAGTGGGCGAACACCGTGCGCAGGATGTCTTCGATGCTCTGCTCTTGAAAGATCCGCGAGTCGACGCGTCGCGACAGCATCCACAGCCAGGGGCTCAAGGTGGCCGAATAGTAAGCCAGGCCGCCGTCACTGTTCTGCAGGCTGAATCGACTGATGTAGCCCTGAATGTAACGCGCCTCGCCGCTCGCCAATTCAATCTCGAGTGACGCCGGTTGTCCCATTAACGACTTGAGTTCCAGTCGCGCATCCTGACTGATCAGCGACAGCTCGAAACTGAATAGTGTCGACAAGCCCTCGGCGCCGGAAAAGTGCTCGAGCAACAGCTCCTGCTGGTTCGCAATCGGGGAGGTGAACCTGATCAGACGCCGGTTCTGTGGCGAGGATATTTTTGTCAGTTCCATTAACAAGCTTCCTGCGGCATAAGCAACCCGTGGTCACCCCAGGACCTGCGCATCCATGCTCCTGGGGAAACCCAAAGGCGGCAATTAAGTCGCTTGTGAAATAGCTTGTATGTAGGACGCTTCCTTTTTTAGATGTGGATTTGTCGGCGCAATCGCGATCGACACAGTGGCGCTGTACGTTTTTTGGTCCTGAAGCAGGCGTGAACCTGTTTCAGGACTGGACTAAATGCACGCAGCGGCCATCAAGCCCCGGCTTGTTTGTTCAACGCCGCTTCCGCCGCGGCAATTTCAGCCTGGCGCTTGACGATCATGTCGCCCACCGGTGGCCCCTGGAAGCGCCGGGCTTCAAAACCGAACCAGACGATGGCGGTCAGCACCAGGAAACCGATGGTGATGTACAGCGCCCAATCGTTCGGTGGCTGGATGCCGATGACGAATATGATGATCATCGACAGGATCGAGAGGATGGCGAACACCGAGTACCAGAATCGCCCCATGTTCCATGGCCCCATGGTCGGCCACTTCGACGTCCCGTAGGTAAACAGGCCGAGCACGATGGGGATGGCGAAGGAGAAGAACAGGAAGATCACCGTGCAGGACACCACGATCGTGTAGACCGGCGTTGCCCCGACCGAGATCACCGACGAACCCCAGTCGAACAATACGGCAAGGGTGGCACCGGTCCAGATCGCCGCCACCGGGCTGCGAAAGGTCGGCGAGACCGAGGCCAGGGCTTTGGAGCAGGGCAGGCCACCGTCCCGGGAGAAGGCGAAGATCATGCGTGAAACCGAGGTGACGGTGGCCAGTCCGCAGAGTACCTGCGAGATGAATATCGCCACGAAAAGCACCAGTTTCAAGATCGGGTTGACCTGGGTGTTCATGGCCCAGAAAAACACGTTCCAGCCTTGCTTGGCCGCCTCGTCCATGTTCGGCAGCATCAGCACGAACGCGCTGAGCATCAGCCAGCCGAACAGCAACGACCAGACCACCGACATGACCATGCCGCGGGGCACCGACATGGCCGCGTTGCGGGTTTCCTCGGAGGTATGCGCCGAGGCGTCATAGCCGGTGATGGTGTAGATCGGCAACAGCAGGCCGAGCATGAAAACCCAGCCGTTGGAGACCTGCGGCCAGACGTTGCCGCCCGCTTCGCCGGAATAGTTGCCGAAGGTCCACAGCCGCGCGAATTCATAGCTGGGTGCCGAGATCAGGCAGACGATGGTCAGCGCCAGCGCCGTGGCGAAGATCAGGTAGCCGGAGAAGTCGGTGAGCTTGGCCGTCAGGCCGATACCCAAGTGGTTGCACAAGGCCTGCAGGCCCGTGAGGATTGCCAGGAAAATCACCCTGACCGTGGTCGTGTCCTCCATGCCCAGTGCCGGTCCGAAGGCACCGAAAAAGAAGTAATAGGTACCGACGTTGATCGCCCCCAGCACCGTGACCAGCCCCAGCAGGTTGAACCACGCGGTCAGCCAGCCAGTGAAGCGGTTACCGAGGATCGAGCCCCAGTGATACAGGCCGCCGGCGGTGGGGTAGGCCGAGGAAATCTGCGCCATGGCCATGGCGAATACCCCGGAGATCAGGCAACCGATCGGCCAGCCGATCCCGATGGATATGCCACCGGCGCCCGAGGTGCCCTGGGCCAGTGAGTTGATGCCACCGGAGAGGATGCAGATGATCGAAAAGGAAATGGCGAAGTTGGAGAAAACACCCATTCGTCGTGAGAGTTGCTGGGCGTAGCCCATGCTGTGCAGCACCTTGACGTCCTCGTCATGCGCCTCGGTGCCCGGCTGGCTTGTTGGGTTCATTGTTGTGTGCCCCTTTTCAGGTTTTGGACAGGCCGAACTGAGCCGCCGTAGGCTCGACCTTGGTTTTCTGTAGGAGCGAGCCTGCTCGCGATGGACTTGAGGACGACGCGGGGTGTCAGGCTCCCCGCGTCATCGTTGACGTCCATCGCGAGCAGGCTCGCTCCTACAGACGGCCGTGAAGTGCCGCGTCGAAAATCTTTGCCACACCGTCCCGGGTCAAAGGCAGCGGGTTGCCGCCGGCCGAGGGGTCGACAATCGCCATGTCCGCGATCAGGTCGGCCTGCCGGTCATCCACGCCCAGTTCAACCAGGGTATGGGGCACGCCGATGTCCTTGCGCAGCTTGAGGACGAAGGCCAGGAAACTGTCGAACCCCGGGGAGGGCAGGCGCAGGTACGCCGCCAGGCGGGTGATGCGCTCTTCGATGGCCGTGCGATTGAATTGCAGGACATAGGGCATGAAGGTGGCGTTGGTCATGCCGTGATGGGTGTCGTACAGCGCGCCCACCGGATGGGAGAGCGCATGCATCCCGCCCAGGCCTTTCTGGAATGCCGTGGCACCCATGGCCGCCGCCGCGAGCATTTGCGCGCGCGCCTCGAGGTCCGACGGCGTGTGTACCGCTTTCACCAGGGCGTTGGCCACCAGGCGCATGCCTTCCACCGCAATGCCATCGGCCAGGGGATGAAAACCGGGGGCGCAGTACGCTTCCAGGCAATGGGATAACGCATCCATGCCCGTGCCGGCGGTGACCTTGGCGGGCATGCCGACGGTGAGGGCCGGGTCACTGATGACCACGCGCGGCATCATTTTCGGGTGGAAGATGATGCGTTTGGTGTGGGTGCGCTCGTCGATGATCACCGCCGCACGCCCGACTTCCGAGCCGGTCCCCGCCGTGGTCGGCACGGCAATGACCGGGGCGATGCGGCTGTCGTCGGCGCGGGTCCAGTAGTCGCCGATGTCTTCGAAGTCCCAGACCGGGCGGGTCTGGCCGCTCATAAAGGCAATCAGCTTGCCCATGTCCAGGCCACTGCCGCCGCCGAAGGCGATCACACCGTCGTGTTTGCCGGCGCGCCAGGCGTCGAGCCCGCCGGCCAGGTTGGCTTCCACCGGGTTGGGCTTGAGGTCACAGAACAGCGCCACACCCAAGCCGGCGGCGCGCAGTGCGTCCAGTGCCGCCGTGGTGATCGGCGCGCGCGCCAGGCCGCTGTCAGTGACCAGCAAGGGGCGCTCGATACCCTGGCTGCGACAGACATCGGCCAGCTCGGCAATGCGCCCGACACCGAAACGAACGCTCGTGGGGTAGTTCCAGTTTCCAGTCAGGTTCATGGTCTACACCTCGTGACGCAGATGAAAGGATTTGGCCCGGGTCAGGTGCTCGTAGCCCAGTGGCGACAGGGTGACGCCGCGCCCGCTGTTCTTCACGCCGGTCCAGGCCAGCGCCGGGTCGAGGTAATCGCAGCGGTTCATGAACAGCGTGCCGGTGGCGATCTGGTTGCCCAGGCGTTCGGCCGCTGCGAGGTCCCGGGTCCAGATGGACGCGCTGAGCCCGAACTCACTGTCGTTCATCAAGGCAATGGCCTCGTCATCGCTGGCCACCGGCATGATGCCGACCACCGGGCCAAAGCTTTCATCGCGCATGACCGACATTTGATGGCTGACATCGACCAGGACCTGCGGCGCGAGGTAGGCACTGCCCGCCACGTCGGCGGGAAAGGCCTGTGGATCGATCAGCGCCGTCGCGCCCTGGGCCAACGCTTCGGCGATCTGGCCACGAACGAAAAACGCGGCGCCCGGCGTCACCATCGGACCGAGGGTGGTGGCTTCGTCCAGCGGGTTGCCCAGCACGTACTGGCGGGTCAGTTCGGCGAAGCGCTCGACAAACACCGGGAAGATTTTCTGGTCGACATAGATGCGTTCCACCGCGCAGCAACTCTGCCCGGAATTGAAGAAACTGCCGTCCACCAGGTTTTCCACCGCATGCTCGAGGTTGGCGTCAGCCCGCACGTAGGCCGGATCCTTGCCGCCGAGCTCCAGGCCCACGCCGATGAAGCGTCCCGTGGCGGCGCTTTCCATGGCCTTGCCGGCATCGACTGAACCGGTGAAATTGACCTGCTGTACCCGGCCCGAATCAATGATCGCGGCGGTCTGCCGATGATCGAGCAGCAGGTTGTGGAACAGGCCATCCGGCAGATGGGCGCGGCGCATGGCCTCGGCGAAACGCTCGCCCACCAGCAGGGTTTGCGAGGCATGCTTGAGGATCACGCTGTTGCCGGCCATCAACGCCGGGATGATCGTGTTCACCGCCGTCAAATAGGGGTAGTTCCAAGGCGCGACCACCAGCACCGTGCCCAGCGGCTCGCGTTTGATGTAGCGTCGAAAACCCGCCACAGGCGCCGGCTCTACAGCGGCCAGCGCTTGCGGCGCGATGGCGATCATGTACCTGGCGCGTTCGGCGAAGCCGCGCAGTTCGCCGGCGCCATAGCGCACCGGGCGCCCCATCTGCCAGGCCAGTTCCGGCACGATGTCTGCCTGCATCGACAACATCGCGTCCACTGCGGCGCTGCACAATGCGGCGCGTTCGCTCAGTGAGCGGCGTTGCCATGCCGCCTGTGCGCTGGCAGCGGCGGTCAGCGCCTGCTCGACCTGCGCCGCATCGGCCATCTCTCGTTCGACGTACACCCGGCCATCGACCGGGGAGATCAATTGCACCTTCGCAGTCATGATGTTCTCAATAGCGCTCGAAGCCGCGCTGCAGTTCCCAGTCGGTGATTCGCCGGTCGTACTCTTTCTGCTCCCACTCGGCGGTGTGCACGTAATGGTCGACCACCTCATCGCCGAACGCCTCGCGCAACATGGCGGAGGCCTTGAGGGCGGCGCTCGCCTCGCGCAGGGTCTTGGACACTTCCGGCAACTGCTCGTCCTGGTAGGCATCCCCTTCGAATGGCGGCACGAGATCGAGCTTTTCGTCGATACCGGCCAGGCCCGCCGCGATCAACGCGGCGAAGGCCAGATAGGGGTTGAGGTCGGCGCCGCCGATGCGGCATTCGATGCGGATGGACTTGCTGCCTTCGGCACACAAGCGAAAGCCGGCGGTGCGATTGTCGCGGCTCCACACCGCCCGCGTCGGCGCAAAGGTGCCGGCCTGGAAGCGCTTGTAGGAGTTGATGTAGGGCGCGAGAAAACAGGTGATGTCGTTGGCGTACTTGAGCTGCCCGGCGACCCAGGCACGCATCAGTTTCGACATGCCGAACTCGGCTTTCGCGTCGAAGAACAGCGGCTTCTTCGCGTTCTTGTCCCACAGCGAATTATGGATGTGACTGCTGGAACCGGCGGCGTCGTAACGCCACTTGGCCATGAAGGTGATCGCCTTGCCCTGCAACTGCGCGATCTCTTTGCAGGCGTGCTTGATGATGACGTGGTGGTCGGCCATGGTCATCGCATCGGCGTAGCGGATGTTGATTTCTTCCTGGCCCGGACCCCATTCGCCCTTGGAGTTTTCCACGGGAATGCCCGAGGCCTGCAAATGCTTGCGAATCGCCCGCAGCACCGGCTCCTCGCGGGTGGTCTGGAGGATGTTGTAGTCCTCGATGTAATGGCCGGCGGTTTTCGGTTTGTGATAGTTGCGCTTGTGGATTGCCTCGTAGCTCTCATCGAACAGATAGAACTCGAGTTCCGAGGCAAACATGCCGGTATAGCCACGCTCGCGCAGGCGCTCGACCTGCTTTTTCAGAATCGCCCGCGGGCTGTGGGGCAGGTCCTGGCGATGGTGATGATCGAGCACGTCGCACAGCACCAGCGCCGTGCATTCAAGCCAGGGCACGCGGCGCAGGGTGGACATGTCGGGCTTGAGCACGAAATCGCCGTAGCCCTTGCTCCAACTGGCCGCGGCGTAACCCGGCACCGGCTCCATGTCGATGTCGTCGGCCAACAGGTAGTTGCAGCAATGGGTTTCTTCGTGGCCGCTGTCGATGAAAAACTCGACCTGGAAGCGCTTGCCGACCAGGCGTCCCTGCATGTCGACCATGCAGACCAATACGGTGTCGATTTCGCCGGCGGCAGCGGCGCGTTTGAGTGCATCAAAGCTGAGGAGGGGCTCGGTCATCACGGCAATCCTGCGTGAAAGGTTTTGGCCAGTCTGAGATCGCTGTTGCAGACGCTCTCCAGAAACACCCAAAACCTGCAGAACCGAGCATCATGAGCAACGAGTTGCTCAAAGCTTAGACTACCGTAGCAATGTGCAACTATTGTAGGAGCGAGCTTGCTCGCGATGGACTTGAGGACACAGCGTTTAATCAGGTAACCCGCGTCATCGTTGACGTCCATCGCGAGCAGGCTCGCTCCTACAGGTCAGGGGTGGGCGCGTTTACTCCGGCAATCCCGCCAGTCGTAGTCCATCGACGAAACGGGCGAAATCCTCAGGCCGTTGAATGGGCAGCCAGTCCTTGAGGGCGCACAGGCGCAAAGAGGGATCCAGCGCTTGCAGGCGTTGCATCGCCAGATTCGCTTTGTCCATTCGACCGTCGAGCGCATGACTGGCCGCCACCAGTGCCGCGGCGACCAGCAGACTGGGCAGGTTGCCCAGTGCCTTGTCCGCCCAGGCCGCAGCGGCATCGAAGTGCCCGGCGAAGAAATGCGCGAGCGCCATGCCGACCTGCATCCTGAACATTTCCGGGTCCAGCGGGCTCAAGCGAACCGCATGGTTCAGATGCTCGATGGCTGCGTCCGTTTCGCCGCGCAGCGCCCGCAGGATACCGCCCAGAAACCAGGCGGGGGCGAGGTTGGGATTGAGCAGGCGTGCCCGGTCGAGCAGTGCAATGCCGCCGTCGACTTCGCCGGCGAGATGGGCCAGCGCATGTCCGCCCCGGGTCAATGCGACGGCATCATCGCGGCCCAGGGCCACCGCCAGCCGCGCCAACCGTATGCCCTCGGCGATTTCCGCAGGCCGATCGACCATCCAGCCATTGAGCTTGCGCCAGAAGTGGCACCAGGCGGCCATGCCATAGGCCGAGGCAAATTCCCCATCGAGCTCGATGGCCTGGTAGAACATCGGCAGCGCCTGCTCGATGGCTTCCCGGCCGCCGCTGTGCAGTTTTGCCATGGCCCGCAGGTAGTAGTCGTAGGCGTCCAGGCTATCCGTCGGCTTGCGCTTGGCGCGTTCGATTTCTGCCCGCTCCAGTTGCGGCGCGATCGCGCCGACGACGCTTTCGGTGATTTGGTCCTGCAGCTCGAAGATATCGTCCAGCAGGCCTTCGAAGCGCTCGGCCCAGAGGTGCGTACCGCTTGTCGCGTCGATCAGTTGCCCGGTAATGCGCAGCTTGTTGCCGCTCTTGCGCACGCTGCCTTCGAGCACGTAGCGCACGCCCAGCGCCTGGCCAACGCCTTGGGCGTCCACCGTCTGGCCCTTGTAGGTGAAGCTCGAATTGCGCGCGATGACGAACAGCCAGCGAAGGCGCGAAAGGGCGGCGATGATGTCCTCCACGACGCCGTCGGCGAAGTATTCCTGTTCCGGGTCGCCGCTCAGGTTCTGGAAGGGCAGGACGGTGATCGAGGGTTTTTCCGGCAGGACCAGCGCAGGGGAGGGGTTTGGCTTGGGGGCGGCGCTCGGGCGTTCATCGTCTTCGGGCTGTCGCGCTTGCCCGGTCGAGTCGCCGTTGATCCGGCCAACGAAGCGGTAGCCTTTGCGGGCGACGGTGCGTACCAGTCGCTGCTCCTCACCGGTATCGCCGATGGCCTTGCGCACGGCATTGATGTGGCTGGTGATCGTCGATTCCGAAACGATCCGGTCGCCCCACACAGTCTTGAGCAGTTCGTCCTTGCTGACGACGCGGTCGGGATTGTTGACGAACAGCAGCAACAGGTCGAAGACCTGCGGTCCGACGGCCACGACTTGCCCGCGCAGGGTCAGCTCCCGGCGTTCCTGATCGAGTACGTAATCTTCAAAGCTGAATGGCAAGACGGGCATCCCCGGGCGGCTGGTTGTGACTGCAAAGGATGATACGGCAGCTCGTCAGCCGCTGCACCGTCAGCGGCAAGGGAGGCTGTACGACCGTCAGTTGCCTTGGACAAAAATCCAAGCGCTCTCCAAGGCAAACGCAAGGACTTGCCTGATCCGTGAAGGCAATCTCTCCATACCGACGCAATGGTTGCCGTCGACAAGTGGAGAACAGTCATGAAGATCGTCGTCATCGGAGGCTCCGGCCTCATCGGATCGAAACTTGTGAACACCCTTCGCGAGCGCGGCCATGATGCGCTCGCCGCCAGCCCCAGCACGGGCGTGAACAGCATCACCCGCGAAGGCCTGGCCGAAGCGATGGATGGTGCTGATGTGGTGGTCGACGTGGCGAACGCGCCGTCGTGGGAAGACCAGGCCGTTCTCGATTTCTTCCAGACCTCCAGCCGTAACCTGCTGGCCGCCGAAGCGGCTGCCGGGGTTCGTCATCACGTGGCCCTGTCGATTGTCGGCAGCGAACGGCTTCCCGATACCGGTTATTTCCGGGCCAAGGTCGCGCAGGAGGCCCTTATCAAGGCGTCCAGCATTCCCTACACCATTGTGCGTGCCACGCAGTTCTCCGAATTTGCCGGCGGCATTGTCCAGTCGTTCGCCGTTGGCGATGAGATTCATGCGTCCCCGGCGCTGATCCAGCCGATAGCGTCCGACGACGTGGTAGCGGCGCTGGCCGATGTCGTGCTGGCAGCACCACTCAATGGCACCGTTGAAGTCGGCGGTCCGGAAACCATGCCGATCGACGAACTGGCCAGGCGCTATCTGCGAGCCACCCAGGACAACCGCAAGGTCGTGCCGGACGTACATGCCCGTTACTTCGGCGCCGTGCTCAACGATCAATCGCTGGTCACCGGCAAGAACGCACGCCTGGGGGCGATCCGCTTCGACGACTGGCTGGCCCGGTCGACAGCGCAGTAACGCATCGCACCCTCACATATACCTACCCATCCAGGAGAAATCCCATGGTTACCCGATTGCTAATGGCCGCTGTCTTCGCCGCGCTCTCGATCAGCGCCGCCTCGGCCGCCGAGCCGCCCCCCGGCAAGGTGACGGTGGTGTTCGACCGTCCCATTCCCAACATCCCCGGCAAGAGTATGAGAGGCGTGGTCGTCGAGTATGGGCCGGGTGCCGCGTCACCGGCCCACACCCATCCAAAAACGGCCTTCATCTATGCAACGGTGCTGGAAGGCTCGTTTCGCATCCAGGTCAAAGGCCAGCCGGAAAAGATCTACAAGGTCGGCGAAAACTTCGTAGAGGAGCCGGGCTCCGTGCACCTGGTCAGCGCCAACGCCAGTGACACCCAACCGGCACGCCTGTTGGCGGTGTTCGTCCTCGACACCGAGGAAAAGGTGCTCGTCACCCCGATCAAGCAGTGAGCCGATCACCCCCCTCATGAAGGCTCGACAGCCGGGCGGCAGACCCAGATCGAGCATCACGCCGTCACCAACGGCGTGGTCCTGGGCAACTACGTCATTCCGGGTGGCCACGCGCTCATCGAGCGGCTGACGACTACAACCGCGATGCTGGCGGGGAAGGGCATGGACCCGGTGACCGCCGGCCGCGCCCATCCTGGTCGGCATCAAGATTGACCTGGCGCGCTATGCGAAAGTGCATGAACAACGGACGAATTGATCACCCACACGAAAAAGCCCGGCGGTTGAGGCCGGGCTTTTCGTTGAGTCCTGCGGTAAAGCACTGCATTCAGACAGCGCGGCTTTCGATCAGACGGTCGGAGCCACCTTCGGCGAATACAGGTTGAGCAGAAGTTGCAGTCGAGCGTTACAACACCTTCAGAACCAGAGGCAAGGAGTCGAAAATATAGTCTTCCGGGTTGTCACTAAAAGAGCTGAAACGAACTTCTCCGCCTGCCTCTTTGAATTTTAGTACCTCAGGTACTACGACCGTTTTCTCGTCACTTTCCGGCTTCCATCTCTCAATATAAAGGATTCGGCCATCCCGACCGTAGCTCGTCCAGGTGCAGTTAATTGTCCAATTGGGACTGAGTCGAATGGTCAATCCATCAGGGTAATCATGCTGCGAGTTCAGATTTCCATCTTTGGCTTCGGGGGCCTTTGGGGCAGGGATCACGGAGCCCGCTAACTTGACGGAAGTGACGGTGGTTGATTCGGAAGGCTGCGAGGGGCCACCAGCGGCAGGGAAGACCTTGTACGTGACCTGAAACGTTCCAATATTTTCGATGAAGTAGCACACAAAGCTCTTCGGCACTCTGATGTCGATAAAGGATTCAGGATCGCTGACTTTCACCTCGGTTGAGTATTTTTTCACTATTTCGGTTGAAGTGTTCTCCCAAGTCAGCTTTATGCGATCGCCGCGCGCCATGCCCGGATAGACCGCCAGTCGAGTAATCGCCCCCGACTCTTCGATCTCGCCTTCATAAAGAATGGTGGTACGTTCATCCCGCTCCATCACCATGGGCGCAGGCAGGAGTTCGACGCTGCCCGTGCGGGACCTGTCGTTTTCGAGTTTGGTCTTGCGAATCGCATTGTTTTGAAATTCGTTCACGGTGGAAACTCCAAAGAGAAGATTCGATTGGTTCAATTCATCGCAAGGAGTGGAGCAAATCCAACCCCCCCTGTAGTCGACAGGTTCATTAAGGGGCAGAAGTGGTGGCGTAACAACTGTAATAAATGACAGGTTATTCTTGAAAAGGGGGCCGTTTGTCGCGGGGATACACCCTTCAATCCTGAATGAAAGAAGAGCAGGCGCTACACGGGGGGGCGCTGAAATAGTTGGGACTGATTTATTTTATGTACACGAAAAAGCCCGGCGCTTGAGGCCGGGCTTTTCGTTGAGTCCTGCGGTATAGCCCTGCATTCAGACAGCGCGGTTTTCGATCAGGCGGTCGGAGCCACCTTCGGCGACGCGGTTTTCGATCAGACGATCCGAGCCGCCTTCGGCGACGCGGTTTTGCAGCAGCTTGTCGGAGCCGCCTTCGGCAACACGTTTTTCCAGCAGGCGATCCGAACCGCCTTCGGCCACACGATTCTCGATCAGGCGATCGGAACCACCCTCGGCCACACGGCTTTCAATCAGACGATCCGAGCCGCCTTCAGCGACCACAGGTTGAGCATAAGTTGCGGCAAAAGCGTTAACTGCGAAAACCGAGAAAGCGATGCTGAGGAGGGTCTGGCGTTTCATGATGGTGTGCTCCGGGGTGCTTATGGGTGGGTATGGAGCAGATGTTACGCCGGGGATTTTTTAAGAGAACTTCATTGAACTGATGGTGACTATCGATGCAGTCAATGGATCGAGCACCGCACATGCAGGTACCGCTTTTTGTGGCGAGGGGGCTTGCCCCCGTTCGGCCGCGAAGCGGTCGCAAGAGAGGAAAATGCGTTCTGTCAGGAAAAACACCGTCGTTGATCTCAGGCCCGCTGCGCGGTCCAACGGGGGCAAGCCCCCTCGCCACAGGGTCATCGCAAGGCAATCAGGCTTCGCTGATCTGGCTCACGCTGGTGATCTGCCCATTCCACACCATCTCGTAATGCGCCGTCTGCACAATCGACGAGACCGGCCTCGGCGTCATCAACGCCCAGCAATGACTGCCCGGCATGCGCACCGAGTGATAACGCAAACCGGGACAACCGGCGTCCCGCACCGCCCGCCCCAGCACGCGGGAATGGCTGTAATCGTCCGACGCATACACCGGATCGGTCAGCGGCAGGGCGGTGGCGTCCTTCATCCCGCCATCGCCAAAGGCACAGGCCAGCCCGCGAAACACAAACCGCTCATAGTTCAGGCTCGGCACCTTCGACCAATACAGAGCCTGGTGATGCCGCACTTCGGCCAACGCCGCTTCCATCGAATCCGCCAGGTACAACACCCCGAAACTGCCGTCACTGAAGCGCGACCCCGCCGGATTGACATGGGTAAACGGCGCGATGGCGTAAGAGCAGCCGGCAATCCCGAACGGGATCTCGCTGCGTGCGATCAACTCCAACTGACCCACTTCATTCTTCAACCGCGGATTGGTCAGCGCCTGAATCTCGAACAGCACCTCAAACTCATCCGCGTCCGCCACGTCATCAAACAACGCAATCGGCGGAAACTTCGAATTGACCAGGCGATAGGCCTGCAACGACTGACCGGCAAACACCGCCAGCTCACTCGCCATCACCATTGCGCACCCCGCAACATGTCGATGCGGCGGAAGGTTTCATACAGCGCAATCATGTCGCCCTGGGCCATGATCTCCAGCGGGCTGCGGCCATTGAAAAATTCGTTGTCGTTGGCCATCGAGGCAAAGCCGTACACGTTGTCCGGGTTGTCGAACACCAGGCGCAGGGTGGCGTGAATGTTCAGCACAAAGCTGATGCGCTGCATCTGGTCCGCATCCAGTGCCACCGCCCAGTCCGGGTCACGCTGACGGGCGCGGGTGTAGGTGCTGCGGGAAATGCGCAGGATGCGACAGGCCTGGTCACTGGTGGCCTGCCACTTTTCCAGAATGCTCACCGCAGCGCGCAGGCCGGTGACGCATTGGTTCTTGCTGAAGGATTGGGCTTGGGCGGGGACGGCCATGTTTTTGTCCTTATGATGCATCTATAGATTCAAATTTAGACTTAATGAGTCTGTAGAGCAATTTCGTGCGACAGGTGGCCTTGGCGTGCCTCTGCATCAGGGCCGCTATCTTGCTGAGGCGCTACTGAAAACGTCGATGCAAGTCTGGAAAGACATCCTGGGCAAACCAGGCGGGCAGGCCGGGGGTCACGATTCTGGATTTTGGCGTTCGGCTTTCCACCAGGCCGACTTTTACAAGCCTGGATAACTCGTCAATCGCCGGGCGCGGCGTCAGGCCGGTGAACGTCTTGATTTCATTGCGCGGCAAGCTGCCCTGAGTGATTAGCGCGATGATCGCGGGTGCACTTTCCGGACGGATACCTTGCTGTAGAAGTCTCTCGTTGTAGCGAAACGCGCGTATGACACGCTCACGCAGTCGGGCTGGGTCCACTGCGGCAATCATGTAGTCGACCTGGTCGTGACAAACCTGCAGCATGAACTCAATGAATTCGAAATAACGTCGCTGGGACAATTGACCCCGTCCGTCCAAATCACCTTCTCGTGCGCGGTCGGCCATGGTCAGGGCGCTGTAGTAATCCTGATGCCGTCGAGCAAGGCCGCGTGACAGTGACCAGAGGGTTGGCTCCAGCCCCAGATGTACCAACTGCAAATGAGTGATCAGGCGCGCAACCCGACCATTCCCGTCGGTAAAGGGGTGAACCCAGGCGAGCCGATGGTGGTAGGCAAGCGAAGAAATCAGCTGGCGGCGAGGGTCCATCTGCCGGCCAAACCCTGACTGAAGGTGTCGCAGCATCGCCTCGACAACTGTAGCGTCCGGCGCATCATGATTGCCGACGATCACGTTTTGACCCGTGACCGACCGAAGTATGCCGGGCTGCATGATTGAGCCATCTGACAATGTACGTTCTGCGTCACTGGCGCCGCGAAAAAGCCGGTTATGCGCAGCGCTCACGAACTCGGGTGCGAACATGTCGCCCCAGGTAAAGGGGCCTCGCTGGCGCAACGTCCGCTCAAACAAGGCTTGCACCGCCATTTGTTCAACCGCCAGGCTTTTGAGCCGCTTGCGATCTTTGACCGGCGCCGTTTGTGCTATCTGCATATCCGCAGGCTCGGTGTATTGCCCCTCGATCAGGTTCGAGTAGTACGTATTGGTGATTTGCAGGAGACGGCCGAGTCGTGCGGCGGTTTCAGGCGGTAGTCGCCCGGCTAGAAACTGGGTCTTTCTGGGCAATGCATCGGCAAGATCAATGATCGATGGAGGCAGTAATTCTGGAAGAACCGGGTCCAGCCAGGATTTTGATGTGATTAAGGACATGGCAGTTCGTTTCGTCAGAGTTATCTTCACATTTTATTTCACATAGGTAATCGTTTAACAAGCCTTATTTTGTTGGGTTTTTTGTGGAAATGTGAGGGTTATTAATTGATCTGTCTTCACATTTTATTTCACAAATTTATTTGAAAAACTCCAGAATTCGGAAGTGCCGATCGCTATCGAGTACAAATTGGGCACCCACGGCTCCATCACTGATGAAACGTGCGCCCCAACGCATCCAGCCGAGTCGCAATAGGCGGCAAGCGCCGACTGCTCGACGCCAGCGTCTGCACATCATCCGCCGTGTTCTGCGCGATGCCCTGCACCGACTGCAAGCGCCCGACAATCTCGACACTCGCCGTGGATTGTTCGCGGGTCGTCGTGAAAATTCGCCCGTTGAGTTCATCGATCTGCGAGATGTCGCTGCCAACCGCCTGCAGCATCGCCGCCGCTAATTGACTGTCCTCGACACAGCGCTCCACACCTTCGCGGCTGTCCTGCATGGCCTCCACGGCTTTGCGGCTGCCTTGCTGTAAGGCCTCGATGATGGTCCGGATTTCCTTGGTTGACACCGCCGTGCGCTGCGCCAGGCTGCGCACTTCATCGGCCACCACCGCAAAGCCGCGGCCTTGCTCGCCGGCACGCGCCGCTTCAATCGCCGCGTTGAGGGCCAGCAAATTGGTCTGCTCGGCAATGCTGCTGATCACCTCCAGCACCGTACCGATCTGCTGCGCCTGCCCGGCCAGCACCTGCACGGTCTGGTTGGTGCCTTCCAGGCGCGAGGCCAGATGGGTGATTTCCTGCCGCGCGCGGTTCACGCTTTCCTGCCCGCGGGTGATCTGCACACTGGCCTGGCCGGCATGGGCAACGGCATGCTCGACATGCACCACGATGTGCTCCATCGCATCACCCATGCGCTGCATCGACCCGGTCATCTGCGCGATTTCCGTCAGCTGATGCCTGGCGCCTTTCTCCAGCGTGTTGCTGGCCTTGGCCAACTCCTGGCCCAACTGACCCAAACCGTTGGAATCACGCACCACCCCGTCCACCAACGCGGTGATCTGCATCAGGAACTGATCGAAACGCTGCGCCAGCGACACATGCACCCGCGCGTGGTCACCCTGACCGGCACCCACGGTGAACTGCGAAGTCGCGGCGAGCATCTTGTCCAGCATGTCCTGGCTCTCTACCGCGTCCGCCTGGCTGTGCACCGCCAGATAGAGCAGCGCGACCGTCTCCATCACCACATAAAAGGCGTGAACGAACACCATCGTCCAGCCACCGTGATGCGCCATCACAAACACCGGAAAACCCTGGTGCTGCAGCACATGGAACACCACGTGATGCAGCGCAATCGTCACCGCCGCCACCAGAATCGGCAGCCAGTCCCGATAAAACGTGAGCACCGCCAACAACGCAAAGATCCCGAAGTGCGACTCAATGACCCCCTCGGCCTGATTGATGTGCAACGCCGCCATCACCATCAAGCCAACACCGAGCAAACAGCGCATCAACCGCGAGCCGCCGATGGCGCGATACAACAGCGTCAACAACAGGCTGGTACCGCCACCCACCAGCAGCGCCTGCTTGAAGGTGTCGTGCCAGAACGCCAGGCCCACCGCGAAAGCGAACATCAGCCAGATCAGGCCCAGCATGATGCGGTCGGCTTTGCGGTAGTGGTCGAGGAAGCGAGGGGGGAAGGGCATGTGCGCTGACTCCATGTAATCGAACCGGGAAGAAGCTGGGGTTGGACTGATACCGGAAGACAAGCCTTTTATCGCTTTAACCATTGAGGCAAATCGGTTGCCGTCATGGTCGAGGTGTAGGTGAGAAATCCTGACGAGTGTAGCTGTTTGCCATCATTCCTGGATGGGTTGGCGGGGCAGGGGCGAACAATGTCAGATTCAGAGGCAAGGAATGCTGAATTGGCGGGGTAGGGGCCACCACACCATCACACCCTGTATCGGGGGAAATTCCCCGTCATCGGGGCTTTCATCCTGGCTTCTCATACGCCTGCCACACGCCAGAAGACAACGGGGGTATGGCCTAGAGCCATTGGTCACCACCTGTCATTTTTGGCAGGGAAGTTGCGTCGTTACCATCCCGGCTCGGAATCAAGCGTTTCGCCAGCCGGGCCAGGCGCATTGGCTCGTTGCTCCTGTCTTGCCACGCGCTCCGTAGAACCCGTCAGAGGTGTTTGCGATGAAACTGGATACCGCAAGGTTGAATCCTGGTGCATTGTCCAAAACCAGACTGGCGCTGAGTATCTCTGCTGCCGCGATCATGCTGGGGCTGGGCTTTTCCCAGACCCAGGCAGCCCCCCTCGACAACACCGATGCACCGCCTCCCACTGACCCGTCGGCGTTCACCAATCAGCCCGCCGACCCCAATGCTGCCTTGAGGGACTTGCTCAAGCTGCCTCGCGCAAACGTAGGCGCCTTCGACCTGCCCAATGGCGTGGTCGGTAACCGCACGACCCCCTTGGCCGACAATGTGCTGCCACCCAATCTGCAAACCAGCTTCAACATCCCCACCAACGGAAATGCCAGCCCTGTGTTCGGGGCTCAGCCGTTCACGCAGAAGCTCGAGCTTTTCGAGGAGTTCGGCTCGAACAAACTGAACGCGGCCGACCCACCGTCACCCGTTCCGTTTCCGGTCCCGACGGTGGGCCCCGCACCGGCGCAAGATCCCTTGAAGGTGGCGCGTAGCGGCCCGTCGCCGGCTGCGCTGGATGTCTTTCTCCGGCAGCCGGCATTGACGCCTTTCCCGACAGAGTTCTCCAATGTGCTGGACCGCAACCCCTGGAAGGCGCAGATCGAGGATTTCCTCAATCGCCGGGTCGATTCGCCCGCAGAAGGCCGGCCGCCGGGAAAAGGCTGGTCGCACCAGTGTTTCAATGAGTTTTTCCCGCGCGACGCCTTCAAGACGGTGCAAGCCGGTGCGCACGTCAACAGCGGCTTGCGTGACCGTATGCAACGGCATAACTACGCCGTGGGGGAATTCGCACCGGGCGGGCTCTATCACAACACCAACGGCAACCCGGCCAACGAGGGCACGACCAAGGGCATTCAAGTGCAGTTTCACCCCAACATGCCTGTGCAGGACCACAATGCGTTGTGGACGTTCGACGGCACCTTCCCGCCCAAACTGCTTCTAGTGCGCTATGGCCAGGCGATGCTGATGCGTCATTACGATGCCTTGCCCATTGACCCGTCGGCCAACCGGGGCTTTGGCTTGCACACCATCACCACCCATGAACATAACGGCCACTCACCTGCGGAAAGCGACGGTTTTACCAACGCGTTCTTCTTCCCGGGGCAGTACTACGACTATCGCTGGCCGATCCAGTTGGCCGGTTACGACAGCATCAACACCAGCGCTCAGGATCCGCGTGCGGCCTTCCCGTGCGATCCCGGTGAAAAGCTTTTCGTCAACGACGCCACCCCCGGCTTCAAGACCTGCGACCACGGCACCATCAAGATCCGTGGCGACTGGCGCGAAACCATGAGCACCCACTGGTTCCACGACCACATGCTCGATTTCACCGCGCAGAATGTCTACAAGGGCAACGCGACGATGATGAACTACTACAGCGCCGTGGACCGTGGCAACGAGACGGTCGACGACGGGGTCAACCTGCGCTTGCCCAGCGGTTCGGCGCTGGGCTGGGGTAACCGCGACTATGACATCAACCTGACGATCGCCGACAAGGCCTGGGACCAGGCCGGCCAGTTGTGGTTCAACCCCTTCAACACCGACGGTTTTCTCGGTGACCAGGTGCTGACCAACTGGGAGTACAAGCCCTTCCTGGACGTGCGTGCCCGGCGCTACCGTCTGCGCATTCTCAATGGCTCGGTTTCCCGCTACTTCAAGCTGGCGCTGGTGCGTCAGGTCAATGGTAATGGTGGCGAGTTTCCCGGCCCGAAAAACTCCGGGGTTTCCTATAACCGGGTGCCGTTCCACATGATTGCCAACGACGGCAATATCATGGAACACGCGGTGCCGTTCGATGGCAGCCTGGACCTCGATGGTGACGGCGACAGGCAGGACAACAATGCCATTTTGCCGATGCTGGGCGTTGCCGAACGCTATGACCTCGTCGTCGACTTCGCGAAAAACGGCATCAAGCCGGGCGACAGGATTTTCTTCGTCAACATCGAGGAGCATGAAAACGGCAAGCGTCCCAATCGTGACATTCCATTGGCGGATGTACTCTCCGAGAGGTACCTGCCCGTCGTCAGGCAAACCAGCCACGGGCCACAGTGGATCAACGGTGACCCGGGCGTGGGCGTGTTCATGCAAGTGAACGTCAAGCCCTACACCGGCCAGGATGTCAGCATGAATCCGGTCGACTTCGAGCCCGCCAAGCCTGGCAAGCCCGAGGGCAGGTTCATGATCCCTTTGCCCTTGCACCGCGACGACCCTGCCGATATCGCCCGGCTCGCCCAGGCGCGGCACCGCACCTTTATCTTCGGCCGCTCCGACGGCACCGACTTTGCGCCCTGGACGATCAAGACCGATGGCGGCCCAGGCTTCAACATGGACCCGCGGCGGATCTCGGCCGCGCCACAACTGGCTACCGGGCCGACACCGGCAGGGTTCAAGGGGGAAGGCACGCTGGAAGTCTGGAAGGTCCAGAACGGCGGCAATGGCTGGGATCACCCGGTGCATGTGCACTTCGAGGAAGCGGTCATTCTCACTCGAGGTGGCAAGACTCCACCGGAATGGGAAAAAGGGGCGCGCAAGGATATCTATCGGATAGGCCCCGATCCGGACAGCGGCGACAATGTCGAAATGGCCATACGCATCCGTGAGTTTGCCGGTACCTACATGGAGCACTGCCACAACACACAGCATGAGGACACCTCGATGCTGCTGCGCTGGGACTCTGAGCACCCGGGCCAGATCCAGTTGATGCCCACGCCATTGCCCAGCTGGGACGGCGTGAAATTCGTGGACTCGGTGGCGTTACCGACCTTCCGTACGGGAGATGGCGTCGGGCCACAGGTCAAGGTCAACAATGACCAGGGAACTAGCAGTGGCAGTGGCAGTGGCAGTGGCAGTGGGAGTAGCAGTGGAAGTGGCAGTGTTAGCGGAGGCAAAGGTTAGCGTCGTCTATCAAGCCACTTTTCTCGTCGGACAAAAACGGGCGCCTTCTGCGCCCGCAACCGCCGACCAATCACATCCATCAAGTCACAACCATCGCGCAATGGAATGACCAGTAGTTTGAAAAAAAACCTACAACGCATCGTGTCGAAACCGATCTCGGATCGGTAGGCGATGCTCTCCAACACCTGTGTAACCGTCCGAACACAACATTCGCCATTGTTTGAAAAACATCGTAAAAATAAATCGGTTTCTTTATTTTGGTAGCTTGCATATATATGGAGGATTTTGTCGGAAGCTGCGGAGATTGTTTGGGTTAATATGATTTTTCGCGCATGACGTATGTGGTTAATATTTAAGTGTTGAAATTTATAAGTTGTTTTTGTATGGCTTTTGCGCTGTCCGTTATATGGAATTCATAATGCTGCATGGAGCGCTATATGCAAGAATCACTTACTCATTTTTCACCTTTAATAACGTCTGAATCTCGGCAGGTTCAAGCTACGGAAGCCCCAATTTTTCCTTCAGGCTTCGATAGTATTTTGTTTTGGGATGGGTTTGTCCCAACGTGCCCGAATGACGACGGTGTTATTTGGAGCAACACTCACGCCACGACGTTGGAGGACTACAAAGTCAAGGATGCTTTTGAGCTGCTCTATACACCTGATGCTATAGACGCGGATGAAAAGCAAAGGGAGCGAGAGTACAAGGAACTTGGAGGGGTAAAATAATGAGCGTCATTGCAACCATCGTGCTTAACGAAAAACCTGAAGAAGTAATTCTGTTTGTAACCAAAAATCAATTAGGTATTTCCTTTCCTCAGCTTGATGGTCTTTATAATCGGGCTAACTGGGCGCATGTGGAGAACAACATAGGGCTATTGAACCTTGTCCATAAAATGTGTGATGCCGGGTTTATCAAATATAGTGGGGGCGGAATTGTGAGGGGGCCCAACTGGAGAGAGCCGGCATTCATGCTCGAAGGCAAATATACCTTTGATTGACAGCACCAAGTGCCTGAACGCAGGTGCCAGAAAGCGGTGACCGTAGCCATCATTTCGTGGCCGTCCGGTTCCCTTGTCCAGTCGTTTAAATCATCGAAGGTTTCCCAGGTTGAGCCGCTACCCGGCGGCTCTTCTCTTTGTTATGGGCATATTGAGTATCTTCGCCTGATTGGTTTTTCGCGGCCTCGAATCAAGCTGACGGGTAACCCCTTTCTGGAGTAGCAATAAAACGGGCGCGAGAGCACCCGTTTTTTTTACTCCGCCACCTGCGCCCGCAACCGCCGACCAATCACATCCATCAAGTCACAACCATCGCGCAATGGAATGACCAGCAGCTTGGAAAAGTCTTCCAGCACCACCGTGTCGCAACCGAGCTCGGAACGGTAGGCGATGTTTTCCAGCACCTGCGTGACTGTCCGAATACGGTAATCGGCCATGGCTTGCAGGACGTCGAGTGGGGCTTGGGTGTCGATGAGCAGGGAGGCCGGAACCAGATCGATTCCGGTGAGGGGCATGTATCGATTCATTGTGAAGATCTCTGTTTGATTGGCTCAAGGCCGTCACTCAGTCGTCGCCAAACGATTGGGTGGCAGCTGTGCGCAGGTTGGCGAACCGGCACAGAGAAAACCGGCAGACCCGAAGGTCTCCCGCGCACAGCCGCCATAACAGCGGCTTTGCGGGTGCGATGATACCTGCAATAAAGCGGATAGCCTTCGCATTCTCTGAGGTCGGGTCGCCAAACCCGTATCGCCATTAGGGCGACGGCGCCGACTATAAGCCGCACGAGATCAGCGCGGGAAGGTGAGGCATTCCGAGCTTTGTGTAGGACCTTTGATGATGAAACTTCAGACCTTTCACCTCAGGTCGCTGGAAATCCCGACACAGACCTGAGAAGGTCATCGCCCCTTGGTTTCAGCCACCCACGCTATCCTTAATCATCGCTCCTGCCGTCGAGATGGATCTTCGCCCATGCAAACCCCCAACCCCCAACGCCCCCTCTGGAAAACCTACCTGTTTTTCCTCGCCCCGATGGTGCTGTCGAACTTCCTGCAATCCATGTCCGGCACGGTCAACAGCATCTACATCGGCCAGATGCTCGGTACCCAGGCGTTGGCGGCGGTGTCGGGGATGTTCCCCATCGTGTTTTTCTTCATCGCCCTGGTGATTGGCCTTGGTGCCGGCGCGGGAGTGTTGATCGGGCAGGCGTGGGGGGCGCGGGAGACGCATCTGGTGAAGGCGATTGCCGGGGCAACCTTGTTGCTGGGGGTGTTGATCGGGTTGACGGCGGCGGTGGTGGGCAGTGTGTTTGCGCGGTCGGCGTTGGTGGGGTTGGGGACGCCGGCGGATGTGCTGGACGATGCGGTGGCGTATGCCCATGTGATGTTGTGGATCATGCCGTCGCTGTTGGTGTTTGTGCTGTTCACGCAACTGCTGCGCGGGGTGAGCGATACCTTGTCGCCGTTGTTGGCGTTGGTGGTGTCGACCATGGTCGGGTTGGCGCTGACGCCGGCGTTGATTCGCGGGTGGTTGGGTTTTGCTCCGATGGGGATTCAGAGTGCGGCGTTTGCCGGGTTGGTGGGTAACCTGGTGGCGATGGGATTGCTGGCGTGGCGGCTGATTGGCAAGGGCCATCCGTTGGCGCCGGACCGCGAGTTCTTTGCGGCGATGAAACTGGACACGGCGATTCTCGGCAAGGTGCTGCGCATCGGTTTGCCCACCGGGTTGCAGATGGTGGTCTTGTCGCTGTCGGAGCTGGTGATTCTGGCGCTGGTGAACCAGCACGGTTCCCAGGCGACGGCGGCCTATGGCGCGGTGACGCAGATCGTCAATTACGTGCAGTTCCCGGCGTTGTCGATTGCGATTACCGCGTCGATTCTTGGCGCGCAGGCGATTGGCGCCGGGCGCATCGAACGCATGGGGCCGATCCTGCGCACGGGGTTGATGATCAATCTGTGCCTGACCGGTGGTCTGGTGGTGCTCGGTTATCTGCTGTCGCATTGGCTGCTGGCCTCGTTCCTCACGGAAGAAGCGACGCGGACCATGGCCCAGCACCTGCTGCACATCATGCTCTGGAGCCTGTTGGTGTTCGGCTTCCAGGCGATCATCGGCGGCATCATGCGCGCCAGCGGCACGGTGATGGTGCCGGTGGCGATTTCCATTGTCTGCGTGGTGGGGATTCAATTGCCGGCGGCCTATCTGCTGGATGCGAAGTTCGGGCTGCAAGGGGTGTGGATGGCGTTTCCGGTGGCGTATCTGGGGATGCTGGTGTTGCAGACGCTGTATTACAAACTGGTGTGGCAGCATCAGAAGATTGAGCGGTTGGTTTAGTTGGTTTTTTGATTGCCTGTTCGCGGTTGTGGTGGTTCAGTGGTGTAGATGTTGACTGTGCTGACGCTTTCGCGGGCAAGCCCGCTCCCACAGGGGTAGCGGTGTTCGTAGTACTTGTGCACGGCAGGCATGCCTGCCTGGGGAGGTTTTCACATGAGCCCCTTGTCCCATTCCATCCTGCAAGACCGGCCGGCAGCCGGGCGGCGTTTGATCGAGCCGCTGTTGCCTTACGCCAATCGCCCCGATGTCATCGTCCTGGCCTTGCCCCGTGGCGGCGTGCCGGTGGCTTATGAGGTGGCCACGGCGCTGAAGGTTCGCCTGGACCTGATGCTGGTGCGCAAGCTCGGCGTGCCGTCCCATCAGGAGTACGCCATGGGGGCGATTGCCAGCGGTGGCATCCAGATTCGTAATGAAGAGGCGCTGCGGGTGCATCCGATTGCCAAGGCTGCATTCGACGCCGTGGTCGAACGGGAAAGCCGCGAGTTGCTGCGCCGCGAGCAGGTCTACCGCGGCACGCGGCACGCGGTACAGCTCAAGGATCAGGTGGCGATCCTGATCGACGACGGCCTGGCCACCGGCGCTTCGATGCGGGCGGCGATCCAGGCGCTGCGGGTGCAGGAACCTGCGCGCATCGTGGTGGCGGTGCCCGTGGCACCGATCGAGACGGTGGAGGCGCTGCGCCGCGAGGTGGATGAACTGGTCTGCCCGCTGATGCCCGAGTGGTTCACTTCGATTGGCCATTGGTACATGGACTTTTCCCAGACATCCGATGCCGAGGTGATCGAGCTGTTGCGGCGGGCGTGGCAACGCGAGGCGTGCGGGTAGCGCTGGCGGCCATCGGCAGGTGGTCGCAAATCAACGGGTGAGGTGGAATAAACGCCGGTTGTTTGCTTTAGTCCATCTGGTGCCGGCCTTTGTGTGCGGCATGTCAACTCAAGACGGGAGTCCTCCCGGAGAGTGCCATGAACCTTCGATCCGCGCGTTGCATCGCTCTGGCCGGCACGTTGGTGTTCGGCCCGGTGCTGTTCGCTGAAGCCGTGGAATACAAGGAGGTCAACGCCAAGGCCAGCACCTTGAGTTTCACCTATCAGCAGATGGGGTCGAGAACCTACGGCACCTTCGGCAAGTTCAAGGCCAATCTCGACTTCGACACCGATAACCCGGGCGCCGCCCATGCCGCACTGACCATCGACCTGAGCAGCATCGATGCCGGCAGCGACGACGCCAACACCGAGCTGCAAAAACCGGCGTGGTTCGACACCGCGACTTATCCGGTGGCGACGTTCGAATCGACGTCCATCAAGGCCCTCGGCAATAACCGATACACCATCACCGGCAAACTGTCCCTGCGCGGGCTCACTCGGGAAGTGAGTGTGCCGGTGCAGCTGAGGTCGGAGAGTTCCATCGGCATCTTCGATGGCCAACTGGTGCTCAAGCGTAACGACTTCAAGATAGGCGAGGGCGAGTGGGCGGACAGTATGGTGTCCAACGAGATCAATATCCGCTTTCGGATGGTGGCGCCGCAGCGGTGACTGGAGGCGGCCTTCGCGAGCAGGCTCGCTCCCACATGTGATCTTTGGTGAACACAATCTCTGTGTACGAAGCCGATCCAATGGTGGGAGCGAGCCTGCTCGCGAAGGCGGCCTGACAGTCAGCGCAAATGCGAGGCACTTTGCGAATAGAACCTCACTCGGCCCACCGTACGATCGGCAAAAAAAAGCGCCCGGCTCACATTGCATGAACCGGGCGCCGATCAATCCGCTCTAGTGCACTGGCACTGTCACGGTTTTGCCGAAGGCCGACTTGATGGTCGCTGTCGGGCTCGGCGAGGGGGCACTGCCGACGGTCGTCACGGCTATATTCCAGCGCGCGCCTGTAGCCGTAGGCGTCAGGGTGGCGGCGCCAAGGTTCGCCGTACCGGTTGTAGTCGTGACCGTCGCGGTGATGGTATTGCCCGTGCCACGCGAGGTGGTGCCGGACAGCACCCAATACCAGCGGTTGTTGCTGCGGGCGGTGACGGTAGCGCTGGTGACGATCAGGTTCTCGACGACCGCTGCCGAGACCGCCACGGACACCGTTGCCGGTGCCGATTCCGTACCCTTGGCATCGGCGGCCTTATAGGTAAAGGTCGCGGTGAACGGCGCGGGGACCGTGGCCGGTGGCGTGTAGATCACGCGCAGACCATCGGTGCTGACCGTGCCCTTGCCGGAGTCCGGTTGCTCCAGGCCCACCACTTTGAGCGGCACGTTGCCGTCAGGGTCGCTGTCGTTGGCCAGCACGTTGATGGTCACCGGGCCGCTGTTGCTGATGGCGCTGTCGGGGTTGGCGATCGGCAGTTTGTTATCGCCATCAGTGTTGCGAGTATCGCCCGCGCGGAAGGTTGGCAGCGCGGCGGAGTTCACGTAGCTCACGCCGTCCCAGCCGGGCAGGGGCGTTGGCATCAACTGGAACTGGCCGGGGTGCTCGATATCCCAGCGCAGCAACATGGCGTTGTCCTCGTGCTGGGTGTTGTGGCAGTGCTCCATGTAGGTCCCGGCGAATTCACGGAAGCGGATCGCCATTTCCACTTCCTGCGAGCTGTCGATGCCTTCGCCGATGCGATAGACGTCCTTGCGTGCCCATTTTTCCCATTCCGGCGGCGCCTTGCCATCGCGGCTGAGGACGACGCCTTCTTCGAAATGCACGTGTACCGGGTGGCTCCAGCCGTTGCCGCCGTTCTTGATTTTCCACACTTCCAGGGTGCCGTCGCCGGAGAACCCGGCATCGGTCGGGCCGTTGGCCAGTTGCGGCGCAGCGCTGATCCGCCGTGGGTCCATGTGGTAGCCGAAACCGCCGTCGGTCTTGATGGTCCAGGGGGCTTCGTCGGTGCCGTCGGAGCGGCCGAAGATGAACTCGCGATGCCGTGCGACCTTGAGCTTGGCCTGCATCGTTGGATCGTCGCGGTTGATCGTCAGCGGGATCATGACCTTGCCAGCCGCTTTACCCGGTTTGGCGGGTTCGTAGTCGGCAGGGTTCATGCTCACGTCCTGGCCGGCATAAGGCTGCACCACCATTTGCATGAACTTGCCCACCACCGGGTCGCCGGCGTCCCATTCCAGCCCTTTGCTGCCCGACTTGAGCACGGCCTTGTACCTGCCGGACAGCACATCGGCCAGACTCAGCGGTACACTCTCCGGACCCTTGCCGGTCTGGTGCTCCATCAAGTTGACGAAGTACAGCTTGTCACCGACAGAGATTCCGTTTTTCGCGAAGTTGACGATGATGTCGAAACGCTCGGCAATGCCCTGGGTGGGCAGTATCGCGTTGTGGTCCTGCACATCACCGTCACCGTCCAGGTCCATGCTGCCGTCGAACGGCACGGCGTGTTCCATGAGGTTGCCGTCGTTGGCGATCATGTGGAACGGCACGCGGGTATAGGACAGGCCCGAACCGGCCGGGCCGGGGAACTCGCCGCCGGTGCCGACGACTTCACGCACCAGCGCGATCCTGAAGTAGCGCGACACCGAGCCGTTGAGAATGCGGAAGCGATAGCTTCGCGCGCGCACTTTCAGGCGTGGCTGGTATTGCCAGTTGACCAGGATCTGGTCGCCGAGGAAGCCATCGGTGTTGAACGGGTTGAACCACAGCTGGCCATTGGCGTCCCAGGCCTTGTCGGCCACCATCAGATTGACGTCATAGTCGCGGTTGCCCCAGGGCAAGGCCGAACCGCTGGGCAGGCGCAGGTTCACGCCGTCTTCGAAGGCTTCGTTACCGCGGTCCAGGGCGCTGTAGTAGTTCATCATCACCGCGTTGCCCTTGTAGACGTTCTGCGCGGTGAAATCGAGCATGTGGTCGTGGAACCAGTGGGTGCTCATGGTTTCACGCCAGTCGCCACGGATCTTGATGCTGCCGTTGTTGCACGTCTTCAGGCCCGGAGTGGCGTCGTTGACATACAAGGTTTCACCCGGAGCGCAGGGGAACGCCGCGCGTGGATCTTCAGCCTTGGTGTTGATGGTGTCGTAACCGGCCAGTTGCATCGGCCAGCGATAGTCGTAGTACTGGCCGGGAAAGAAAAACGCATTGGCATAGCCGTCGCTTTCGGCCGGGGAGTGGCCGTTGTGTTCGTGGGTGCTGAGAGTGTGCAGGCCAAAGCCCATGTTGGCCGATGGATCGATCGGCAGGGCGTTGTAGTGCCGCATCAGCACCGGTTGGCCGTAGCGCACCATCAGCAGTTTGACCGGAAAGGTGCCGTCGAAGGTCCAGAGCGCCTTGTGGTTCTGAATCGGCATGTTGGGGTGAAAACGCGTGTCGATGCCTTTGGTGGTGCCCGTGGTGGTCGGGATGTCCGAGGTCTGGTAGTAGAGACCGCCCGGCCCGAACTCACCGACCGCGTAGTTGTGCAATTGCCGGCGGTCGCGCATGCCGCCGTTGAGCTTGGCGCCCGCTTGCACGGTCTTGAAGGCGACCTGCGGGTAGAACTCGTTCCAGCGCTGATGGGACCAGCCTTTTCCAGGCGGACGACCTTCAGCCGGCGAGCCGACCGGATGGCGGTTGAGGAAGGCTTCGATCTGCGCTTGCCACGGGTTGCGGTCCAGCACGTTGGAATACTGTGACGGAAACGGGTACAGCCCCGGCTGGCGCATGAAAGCTTCCAGCGTCGTGGCCGAAGGACCACTGCGGGCGATGCTGTTCGGGTCCTGCACGGGCGCCGGGCCGACGGTCGGAGGCGGAAACGTCAGGGGCGGCGCGGGCAGTGTGGGGTCGAGTTTTTCCGTGCCGAACTCTTCGAACAGCAGCAGTTGCTGAGTGTACGGCTGGGCCCCGAACAATGGGCTGGGCTTGCCATTCGTGGGGATCTTGAATGATGTTTGCTGGGCTGGTTGCAGCACGTTGTCGGTCGTTGGCGTGGTGCGGGTGCCGTACATACCATTGGGCAGGGCGATGGCGCCTTGGTCAGCGGGTGGCATGGTCAGAATGGCATCCAGCGCGGCCTGAGGGTCGGCAGGCGGGTTGGTATAAGCCGAAGGATCCGTTGGAGGCGGATAGCTGACATCGTCAAGCGGTGCAGCGTTCACGGTACCGAGGCAGATGTTGATCAGCATCACAGCGGCGATGCCCGGTTTGCTGAAACCGAGCGGTTTGAGGTCAGGCAGGTTTTTCATAGTGTTTCCCTCGGGGCGCGCCGATGTGGCTGACGTACGCAATGCGGCTGATGCAAGAGCTACGCCAATCACGAGGGAGTCTCGGAGGGTGTTGAAGGCTGATTTGTATCAAAACATTGAAGGCTTTTCTGGAGCGCCGAAGTGGGTGGCAATCCTCAGGTTCGGGGGCCTTGACCCACCCATTTCCCCAATCACCTGCCACACCTCAATCACCCTTCGGACCGCAGGTGTCAGGCGCGTTATGATAGGCGGCCCTTGCCTCCCGGAGCCTGTCACCGCAATGCCCCTGATCAGCCACTTCAAGACCCCGTGCCCCGAGCACATCAATAGCCAGATCCTGCAGATGGTGGTCGACAACCTGACCGACATCAGCATGGTCGCGATCCCGCCCAGCAACCTGCTGTACAACCTTTATCAATACGCGATCGGCTATGAGGTGCACCTGTATCTGGAAGCGCTCAACGGTGAAAAAGGCATTGCCGTGGAGTTGATCGTTGCCACTGACGAAGACGATCCGGAAAAGGTGCTCGGCTTTGTGCTGTACCTGCCGGTGCAGGACGACCCCGAGGCGTGTGGCGTGGCGTACATGGCGGTACAGGCCGAGTATCGGCGCCAGGGTGTGGCCCGGCGGATGCTGCGGGAAATGGTCGGCCGCTATCCCCATGCCGAGCTGACCTGCGCGGTGGCCAAGGTGCCGTATTTCGAGGCGATGGGTTTTCAGGTGGTGGGCGTGCGTGCGACCCAGGTGTTGATGAACACCCGCGACCACAGCACCGATGGCTTGATGGCGTTGCTGGACGTGGCGTCGATCTACAGCTCGCTGGAAGTGCGGCAGATTCATACCTACCTGCTGCAAAAGCACGGCAAGCGGGCCATGACCGACGCGGAAAAACAACGCGACCGGCATCTGGACCAGTTGACGCGCAAGGCCAATGAATGTGTGCGCGAGCGCTTGGGTGATGAGGCAGTGCCGGCGACCGGCCCCCGGTTGCGCCTGGTCTGAGCGCACGCTCCCAAACACCACAATTTCCCTGTGGGAGCGAGCAAGCCCGCTCCCACAGGGATTGAGTTGTCCGCGAGAGTACCCGTCAGCGCTTAAGCCAGCTTCACATTCATGGTAATCCGCGCCGTGAACACCTTCTTGCCCTCGGCATCGTGAATGTCCACCGGCACGATCTTGTCGCCTTCGGTGGTCCAGTCCACTGCATCCCCTTCGGCCACCGCCGTCACATCGCTCTTGGCCTTGGCCAGGTATTCCACGGTCATGCCCTTGGGAATCCAGCGCGCGCCGGCGGGAATGGACACGTCGGTCATCATCCCGGCGGCCAGCTCGGCGGCGTTGCACATCGCTATCGCATGCACCGTCCCCAAATGATTGGTGATTTCCCGGGCAAACGGCACCTGCACGGTGGCCGAGCCTTTGCGCAAATCCTGGACCAGCGGGTTGATGGTGGAGAAGTAGGGCGCCACCTGGCAGGCCAATTTGCTGAACGCTTCCGGCCCTGCGCTGTTGAACATGCTGAGGAACTGACTCATTTTTTTGCCTCTTGAGGATGACGGTTTGCAGAACAATCTTCCGTAACAGAATAATGTTCTGTGACGGAACAGTATTCTGGTGAAAGGAAATCTGTCAACCTGACACCACTTGTTCGCTGGCAACCGCCAGCCTCCACCCATGACTTTTCCGGACTGTTTTTCAGCATGGATACCGCCGATCTGCTCGAACGCTGCTACCCCGGACGACGCGCCGAACTCAAGCGCGACATCTTCAGGAAGGCCCTGTGCCTGTTCAACGAACAGGGGATCGAGGCCACCACCATCGAAATGATCCGCGTCGAATGCGATACCAGTGTCGGCGCCATCTATCACCACTTCGGCAACAAGGAAGGCCTGGTGGCGGCGCTGTTTTTTACCGCCCTGGATGATCAGGCGCGTTTGCGCGACAGCTACCTGGCGGATGCACACACCACGCAGGCGGGGGTGCACGCGCTGGTGCACAGCTATGTGGATTGGGTCGATAGCCAGCCGGAGTGGGCGCGGTTCCAGTACCACGCGCGATTTGCCGTCACCAAGGGGCCGTTCAAGGACGAACTCGCCACCCGCAACAAGGCGCGCAACAAGCAGTTGCTGGAGTGGCTGGGGGCACAGGGCAATGAGCTGGGGAGTTTTCCGGCGGAGCTGATACTGTCGCTGATCATCGGCCAGGCAGACAGTTATTGCCGCGCGTGGCTGTCGGGCCGGGTCAAGGGCAGCCCGAGGGCGTACCGGGACATGCTGGCGCAGGCGGCGTGGCGGTCGTTGTGCGCCCCCGAGCCTCAATGAAAATCCCCCTGTGGGAGCGAGCAAGCCCGCTCCCACAGGGGGGAATGTAATGTGTTGATGGGGAGATGGTTTTTCAGGGGCAAAAAAAGAGCCTCAAAGCTCTTTGATGGGGAGGAAGTAGAGCCCTCGAGGCTCAAGATGCGCATGAAGCAGGCGGTGAGCTTGGTAGGGGTTCAGATCACTCACCACCTACGCAGCGGCTTGCACAAGCAAGCGACTGCGTAAGTTCATCCTAAAAAGACCGAGTGTTTCACTCAAGTACCGCTAGTCGCATCTCCCGGCCAGCCGGCGCGGCGCAACGCCTTGAGCAGGGTTTCGGCATCCAGCCCCGGCACCCCATGCCCGTTGCCTTCGGCGGTGTCGGCCGCGAGCAGGGCATTGATGATGGCTTCTTCCACGGCTTCGGTGGCGGCCAGGAACAGCTCGCTGATATGGTCGTTGTTGACCATGCTCAGGTTGTTTGTGGTCTGCGCTTTCTTGCTCTCGTAGGCCGCCGGTGGCACGTGATCGTTACCGGTGGCGAAAGCGATGAAGATGTCGCCGCTGTGGTCTTCATTGCCGCCGCCGGTGCGGGCCAGGCCGAGGCTGGCGCGTTGGGCCAGGCGCGTGCACTGGTGTGGCAGCAGCGGCGCATCGGTGGCCAGGCAGACCACGATCGAACCCATGCCCGGATGGGGCAGCGAGGCCTTGAGGAACGGCGAATCGACCTGTTCCATGTAGCGCCCGACCGGGTAGCCGTCGACGCGCAGTTCGTTGCGGATGCCATGGTTGGCCTGGACAATCGCCCCCACCGTCCAGCCACCCTGGGCGCTGTTCAAGCGTCGCGACGCGGTGCCGATGCCGCCCTTGAATTCGTGGCAGATCATGCCGCTGCCGCCGCCGACATTGCCTTCGGCCACCGGGCCACCCGCCGCCGAGCGCACGGCTTGGGCTACGTGTTCCGGCTTCACGTGAAAACCGTTGATGTCGTTGAGCAAGCCATCGAAGGTTTCCAGCACCACCGGCATGTTCCAGTAGAGGCGCCCGTCATCGGCTTGCTGCTCGCGGTCGACCACGATCAGCGCATCGCGCACCACGCCCAGGCTGTGGGTGTTGGTGAAGGCGATGGGGCTGGTCAGCAAGCCCGCTTCGCGAATCCATTCCAGGCCCGTGGCATCGCCATTGCCGTTGAGTACATGCACGCCGGCAAAGCACGGTTGCTGGCTGGTGGAACCGGCACGCGGTTCGATGACGGTGACGCCGGTAAGGATGTCGCGGCCGTTGGCCGTGCGTCCTCGTACATCACAGTGGCCGACCCGCACGCCGGGGACGTCGGTGATGGCATTGAGCGGGCCGGGTTGCAGTTGGCCGAATTGGATGTTCAAGTCGCGGGCGCGTGGTTTCATGGTTTTTCTCATCTTCGATTCGTGGCAGAAAAAAATATTTGTTGGGCACCACGGACACTGTGGGAGCGAGCTTGCTCGCGATGGGGTCGTTACATTCAACATCTATGGCAACTGATCCACCGCTATCGCGAGCAAGCTCGCTCCCACAGGGGTATGCGGTGTCCTTGCTATTGACCGTTCTTGACCTTGCTCCAGATTCGCGTGCGCACGCGTTCGGTCGCTGGCGGCAGGGGCTGGAGGGTGAACAGGGTGGCCATGGCTTCGGCTGACGGGTAGACGGCCGGGTTATTGCGGGTCGCTTCGGCCACCAGCGTGGTCGCGCTGCGGTTGCCGTTGGGGTAGTTGAGGTGATCGCTGACCGGGGCGATGACTTCAGGGCGCATCAGGTAGTCGATGAAGGCCATCCCTTGTTCCGGGTGCGGGGCGTCCTTGAGCAGCACCAGGGTGTCGAACCACACCGGCGCGCCTTCCTTGGGCAGGCTGTAGGCGATCTTCACGCCGTTGCCGGCCTGCTCGGCGGTGGTCTTGGCTTCGAGCATCGCGCCGGACCAGCCGACCGCCACGCAGATGTTGCCGTTGGACAGGTCGCTGATGAACTTCGACGAGTTGAAGTAGGCAATGTGCGGACGCAGCTTGAGCAGCAGCGCTTCGGCCTTTTTGTAGTCTTCGGGGTTGGTGCTGTTGGGCGGCAGGCCGAGGTAGTGCAGGGCGACCGGCAGCATCTCCGACGGCGAGTCGAGCATGGCCACGCCGCACTCGCCGAGCTTGGCCAGGTTCTCCTCCTTGAACACCAGGTCCCAGGAATCCACCGGCGCCTTGTCGCCCAGTACCGCGCGCACTTTGTCGACGTTGTAGCCGATGCCGTTGGTGCCCCACAGGTACGGCACGGCGTACTGGTTGCCCGGATCGTTGTTGGCCAGTTTCGCCAGCAGATCGGTGTCCATGTTCTTGAAGTCCGGCATCTGCGCCCGGGGCAGTGGGGCGAGGGCACCGGCCTTGATCAGGGTCGGCAGGCTGAAGTTGCTGGCCACCACCACGTCGTAGCCGCTGCGGCTGGTGAGCAATTTGCCTTCGAGTACTTCGGCGCTGTCGAAGGTGTCGTAGACCGGCGCGATCCCGGTGTCTCGCTTGAAGTCGTGCAGGGTCGTGGGGCCGATGTAGTCGTACCAGTTGTACACGTGCACGGTCGGGGCTTCGACGGCTTGCGCCGACAGCGACACCGCCAGACAGACGCCAAACCCCAGATTGAAATACAAGCGGTGACGACTCATGATGCGGCACTCCTGGCCTGTTGCGGCCGGTGGTAATCAGGAGTTTGCAGCGTATCGACCGGGGTGGCCTTCACCCATTCCCATCATGGGTTACTCAAAAGGGGTAGTGCGTGGACGCGTTGTTGAAAGAGTTGCCGGTGCACCAGGGGCTGGCGCGGGTCTTCGCGACGGTGGGGCGGGACGGTTTCTGGCGGGCGCTGGTCGATACCCTGCGGCTGCTGGTACCGCTGGACAACGCCCTGGTGGCGCTGATGCGCCCGGGCCACGTGCCGCGCCTGCTGATTGATTTCGATGCCAAGGGCAACAGCGCCGAGCAGGAAGAGATGGCGGATTACCGCGCCGGCATGTACTTGCTCGATCCGTTCTATCAAGCCGTTTGCGCCGGCATCGCCGACGGCTTGCACAGCCTCGAATCAGTGGCCCCCGACCAGTTCCAGCACAGCGAGTACTACCTGAGTTACTTCAGCACCGTGGTCGGTGGCGACGAGTTGCAGTTCATGGTCAACCTCGACGGCGCCGTACTCGGCCTGTCCCTCGGGCGTTCGACGCGCTTTGGCCTTGAGGATCAGGGGCGCCTGCTATGCGTGCGTGACTGGGTGCTGTCCGCGATGCGCCGACACCTGGAGTTGCTGCCTCCGGAAGGGTCGGTCGCCGAACCGCCGGCCGGCGATCTGGCGACCTTGCTCGATCGCTTCGATGCCCGCCTGACCATGCGGGAAATCGAAACCGCGCGCCTGATTCTCCAGGGCTTCTCCAGCAAGGCCATCGCCCAGCAAATGGGCATCTCCCCCGAGACGGTGAAAGTGCACCGGCGCAATCTCTATCACAAGCTCAACGTGAACGGGCATGGCGAGTTGTTTGCGCTGGTGTTGCAGCCGCGTTAATCCGGATTGTCTGGTTGCCCAAGCCATCGCCTTCGCGAGCAGGCTCGCTCCCACAGTTGAACTGCATTTCATTGTGGGAGCGAGCCTGCTCGCGAAGGACGCTATGCGGTCTTCAGGCCTGCTGTTGCTGCCAATGCGCCTTGAGGTATTCGATGAACACTTTCACCTTGCGCGTGTTGCGCCGGTGGGCCAGGTACAGCACGTAGATCCACGGCCCGAACGCGCTGGGTTCGCGCCAGTACTGCGGCATCAACTCGACCAGTTCGCCACGCGCCAGATAGGGCGCGGCACTCCATTGCGGGATGAACTGCAAACCTTGCCCATCGAGCAGGCAGGCCAGCAGAAAATCAAAGTTGTCGCTGGCCACCCGTGGCGTCGGTTGTGTCAGCCGAATTCGTTGCTCGCCTTGCTTGACCCACCAGAAATGCCGGTTGAGCAGCGGGTGGCGGAAGATCAGCCAGTCGTGCTGCTGATAGTTCTCCAGTGAAACATCCTCGCCCTTGCGCGCCAGGTAAGCCGGGCTGGCGCAGAGCAACACCTGGTTTTCCACCAGCGGCTGCGCGATCACGCCAGGCAGGTCGATGGGGCCGTCGCGCAGGGCCAGGTCGTAGCCGCCGTCCACCGGGTCTTCGAAGTTATCGCTCAGGTCCACTTCCAGTTTGACCTGCGGGTACGCGGTCAAAAAGCGACAGCACACCTGGTTCAGAAAAGCCGGCGCGAACGAGGGCGGGGCGGTGATCCGCAGGTCGCCGCGCAGCTCATGCTGCAACTGTTCCACATCCTCGGTGGCCAGTTGCAGTTGCATCAGCGCCTGGCGTGCGCCTTCCAGGTAGATGCGACCGGCTTCGGTCAGCGCCATGCGCCGGGTGGTGCGGTCGAACAGGCGCGTGCCGAGTTCTTCCTCCAGTTGAGCCACGGCCTTGGTCAAAGCCGATGGGGTCTTGCCCAGCAGGTCGGCGGCTCGGCTGAAATTACCCTGTTCGGCGGTGGCGACGAACATGGTCAGGGCACTCATTTTATCCATTTATCTATTCCTGATAGGCACAGAAGTTGTGCGGGAGCAGGCATTCAGTTCTCGATTCGGCTTGGATAGTCTTGGCTACAGCCCGACAAAAATAAAGAGCTGATCCATGAAACAGATTCTGACCCTGGCCGCGTCACTTGCTCTGGCCTGTTCCTCGATGGAAAGTATGGCCGCTGTCGATCTCATCCTGCACAACGCCAGGGTGTACACCGCTGAACCCGGCCAGCCCTTGCAGCAGGCCATCGCGGTGGAGAACGGCAAGGTTTCGGCGGTGGGTTCCGATGCCCAGGTGTTGCGGCTCAAACAGCCGGGCACGCGCATCGTCGACCTGGGCGGCAAGGTGCTGATGCCAGGGTTTATCGACTCGCACTCACACACGGTGAAGGGCGGCCTGCAATTGCGTCAGGCCAATCTGGACGGTGAGTTGCTGGCGCTGGACGAGCTGGAAAAACGCCTGCGTCAGTGGCGCGAAGACGGCAAGGCCAAACGCGGTGACATCCTCAGCGTCGGCGGTTTGCCATCGACCTACTGGAGCCAGATCGAGGCGCTTGAGCAGCGCTTCAATCAGGGCGAATGGGCAGACACGCCGATTCTCTTTCTCGGCTGGGACCTGCACACGGGATGGGCCAACCGGGCCATGCTCCAGCGTGCCGGAGTGGATGCCGCGCGGGTCAAGGCATTGAAGGACGAAGAGCAGGCCACGATCGGGCATCACGACGATGGACGGCCCAATGGCTTCCTGGTCGACGCCGGACTGTATCCGGTGCAGGCCCTGCTGCCACCGCCGACCACCGAGGAATTGATGGCGGGCGCGCGTGCAGCGCTCGACTATTACAAAAGCCTGGGCATCACCGGTTGGATGGACCCCATCGCCAATGAAATTCCAGGCGGTGATGTGAACAATCGATCGCTGGGGGTGTTGCCGATCTACAAGGCGCTGGCCGAACGCGGCGAGCTGACCGCGCATGTGGCCGCATTGCTGATGGCCGATTCGAAAGCCACACCGACCGATCTGGATGAGCTGGACAAGGTTCGCCAGCAGTTTATCGGCGTGCCCAACCTGACCCTGCCGGGCATCAAGATTTTTGCCGACGGCGTGGCGGAAGTTCCGGCGCAAAGCGCCGCCATGCTGGAGCCCTACAAGGACTCGAAAAAATCCGGCGAATTGCTGATCGACCCGGCGCACTTCGGCGAGCTGGTCAGCGCTGCCGACGCCCGTGGCTGGCTGGTGCACATCCACGCGATTGGCGATCGCGCGGTGCGTGAATCGCTCAACGGCATCGAACAGGCGCGCAAGGATCGGCAAAGCGGGATTCCCCACTCCATCACGCACCTGCAAATGGTCAACCCGAAGGAATTCGCCCGCTTCAAAACCCTCAACGTGATTGCCTCGATGCAGCTGTATTGGGCCATGGCCGATGAGTCGAGCATGGACCTGGTCAAGCCCTATGTCAGTGCCATGGCCTTCATGTATTCGTACCCGGCCCGTTCGCTGCTCAAGCACGGCGCGACCATTGCCGGCGCCAGCGACTGGCCGATCACCACGCCGGATCCGTGGAAGGCGATCTACCAGGCGGTCAGCCGCACCGGCCCCAAAGGCGTGCTCAACGCCGCCGAAGAGATCGACCGCCAGACCATGTTCCAGGCCTACACCCTCAACGCCGCCCGCACCCTGCGCCTTGAAGAACAGATCGGTTCGCTCAAGCCGGGCAAACAGGCCGACATGATCGTCCTCGACCGGGATGTCTTCACCGTCAAGCCCGAGGCCCTGCGCGATACCCAAGTACTGCAGACCTTCTTCGCCGGCCGCGAGATTTTTGCCCGCAATCCCTGAACCCGATCCAGCAGAACACACAAACCCTGTGGGAGCGAGCTTGCTCGCGAAAGCGGTGTATCAGGCAATACAGATGTCGACTGACACACCGCCTTCGCGAGCAAGCCCGCTCCCACAGGTTGAATACCCATGTCAAAAAAGGAACACCGCTCGTGAAACTGCATTGCTTCGTCACCGACACCCACAACCCACAGATCCGAGGCCAGCAAATCGGCGAAACCTGGGCGGCGCAAATCGGCAAGACGGTGGCGCTCTATCTCGACTTTTTCAATCAGGTGGGCGTGGCGCCCGAGCAGGTGCGCGCCCTGGGCGAAGCCAGCCTGCAAGCACTCACCGACTGGAGCCCGAGCCTGGCCCAGGAACTGCAAGCCACGGCCGAAGGCGCCGGGATTCCCCTGTGGCAACTGGCGAGCCTGAACGCCCGCACGGAAATCCTCGCGGTGATGCCTGCCTCTCTCGAGGGCGAATGCTCGACGGCAGTCTTCGCGCCGGCGGGGGCCGATGCGCCCAGGACCCTCCAGACCTGGGACTGGCACGACTCGCTGGTGCCCCACGGCATGCTGCTGCAACTGACAAACCCTTCCGGCATGACCGTGAAGCTGTTCACCGAGTTCGGCATGCTGGGCAAGATCGGTGTGAACAGCGCCGGTCTCGGGCTGCATTTCAACATCCTCCACCACGCCAGCGACAACGCGGTAGCCGGCGTGCCGGTGCACGCCATTGCCCGACGGATCCTGGAGGAGGCGACCAGCGTTGAAGAGGCCATTGCCCTGGCGCGGTCGGCACGGGTCAGTGCGTCGACCGTCCTGACCGTGTTCTCGAACCATGATACGGCGCCACGGGCGGCGAGCATTGAAATGTCCGCCGCCGGCACCGCCGTGGTCCTGCCCGGCGAAGACGGCTGGATCACCCACACCAATCACTTCCTTGACCCGGTGCTGAGCCTTGGCGAGCGAACGCCGGATGCATCGACCACCTACGCACGCCTGGCCCATGTCAACGCGGCCCGGGTCGAGATGATCCATGGCGACTTGAATCGCCGGGCTGCGGCCATGTGCGGTGACGCCGGGGACGAGGCGCCGATCTGTTTCCATCCGGACCTGGGCATGCCGGCTACCGAGCGCTGGGAAACCCTGCTGACCATCGGTATCGACAGCGAAAACGCGGTCCTCGAATACGCCGCCGGCAACCCGATGCTGCTGGCCCGCGACGGCTTCCAGCGCTTCTGAAACGACGTCCTCCATAACAACAAAAAGAGCACTCGATATGGCTAGTTACGGTCATTCCCCGGCGGGTTCGCAGTCCGCCCTCAGAACCTTCTTCGTCTCTGGCATGGGCACCGCGCTGGAGTTCTATGACTTTGTCATCTACGGCACGGCGGCGGCGCTGGTGTTTCCCAAGGTGTTCTTCCCGCAGATGGACCCGTTGACCGCCACGCTGTTTGCCTTCGGCGCCTTTGGTGCGGGCTTTTTTGCCCGGCCGTTGGGTGGCATGGTGTTCGGGCACTACGGCGACAGGATCGGCCGCCAGAAAATGCTGGTGATCACCCTGTTGCTGATGGGCTTGAGTACCTTGCTGATCGGCTGCCTGCCGGGCTATTCGTCAATCGGCCTGGCCGCACCGGCACTGCTGGTGTTGTTGCGCTTGATACAAGGCTTCGCCGCCGGTGGTGAGTGGGGCGGGGCGGCGCTGTTCGGCATCGAGTCGGCGCCGCCCGGTCGACGAGGGTTGTGGGGCAGTTTCACCAGCATGGGGATCGGCATCGGCGGCATCCTCGGCGCGGCAGTGTTCGGCATTGTCAGTGTCGCCTCCAACGACAATCTCGCCGATTTCGCCTGGCGCATTCCCTTCTGGCTGGGCGGTGTGCTGGTGTTGATCGGGCTCTATGCGCGCCTGCAAAAACCCGTTGAACAGCGCGTCGAACACAAGACGCCGGTGCGTATGCCACTGATCGCCGCACTGCGGGCGCGGCCGAAAGAAATGTTGCTGTGCACGGGTATCGCGTTTGGCTACGTGACCATTGCCTACATCGGCAGCACGTTCTTTTTGTCGTACGCCACGCAGATCGGTTACGGCAGCACCGATGCACTGATCTTCGATTTTTCGTTGTCGGTGGCCATCGTGGTGACTGCGCCGCTGTTTGCCTTGCTCTCCGACCGGATCGGCCGCCGCAAGGTCATGATCCTCGGCGCGGTCATCATGGCCGTCGGGTTCTTTGCTTTCTTCCCGTTGGTCGGCATGAAAAGCCTGCTGGTATCGACCTTGGCGTACATCGCGGTTGGCGCGTTCATGGGCGCGACACAGGGGCCGATTCCGGCCTTTCTCGCGGAGCAGTTCCCCCGGGAGATGCGCTATTCGGGGATGTCCGCCGCCTACCAGATCGGCGCTGCACTTGGCGGCGGTACGGCGTCGAGCGTGGCCACGGCGATCCTGATTGCCACCCATCACAATGCGGTGGGTGTAGCCGTGTACGGCTCGGTGGCGCTGGCGATTGTCGCGGTGTGCTCGTTCTTCTTGAGGGAAACCGCGCACTTGAGCATGGCGCAGATTGATGAGGTGGCGGGAGAGGGAAGGCATCCCTCGGTAGTTGGTTTAGCTACACGCCCTTAGAATCAAAAGATCGCAGCCTGCGGCAGCTCCTACAGGGTTTTGTATTTCCTGTAGGAGCTGCCGCAGGCTGCGATCTTTTGCGTTTCAATTGCCGAGCCTGAACACCAACGCCTTCAACCCACACTCGACATCCGCATCCGGAAACTCCGGCGGATTCTCCAGCCGCTGTTCGAACCGCAGCCCCGGTGCCTCACGGGTCACGCCATCGATCAGGAAGTCCGCCCCAAACGCCGGGTCGTTCATGCAGGCCAACACCGTGCCTTCAGGGCTGAGCAATTCCGGCAGGCGACGCAGTACCCGCTGGTAATCCTTGGTCAGCAAAAAGCTGCCTTTCTGGAACGACGGCGGGTCGATGATCACCAGGTCGTACGGGCCTTTGCCGATCACCTTGCCCCAGGACTTGAACAGGTCGTGGCCGAGAAACGTGACCTTGCCCAGGTCGTGGCCGTTGAGCCGGTGGTTGTCGCGGCCACGGCTCAGGGCCGGGCTCGACATGTCGAGGTTGACCACGTGGCTCGCGCCGCCTTCGATGGCCGCCACCGAGAAGCCGCAGGTGTAGGCGAACAGGTTCAGCACCCGCTTGCCCTGTGCATGGGCGCGGACCCAGTCGCGGCCGTAGCGCATGTCGAGGAACAGCCCGGTGTTCTGCTTGCGGCCCAGGTCGACCCGGTATTTCAGGCCACCCTCGGTGATGGTCATTTCTTCGATGACTTCGCCCAGCAGCCATTCGGTGGTGCTTTGCAGCAGGTAGCGATGTTGCAGCAACAGCGTATGGGCGCCGGATTGTGCCCACTGTTCAGACTGGGTGATCGCCATCAGCCGCTGCTTGAGGTCTTCCAGTTGCCCGGCTTCAGGCTCCTTGAACAACGCCACCAATACCACGCCCTGCAACCAGTCCACGGTCACTTGCTCCAGCCCCGGCCAGCAGCGGCCACGGCCGTGGAACAGGCGGCGGGTTTCGGCAGGGGCGGCTGCGAGGGCGGTCAGCAACTGGTCGTGAAGGGTGGAGAGGGCGTCTGCGTTCATTGGTCTGGGTCGGCAATTTGCGGGGGCGGCATTTAACCATAATTGCACAACCGACGGACCACCATAGAACCCTGTGGGAGCGGCGGTGCGGCGATCCGACTTGCCCGCGAAAGCGGTGTGTCAGTCAATGTAGATGTTGAAGCTGACGGCCTCTTCGCGGGCAAGCCCGCTCCCACAGGTTCTGCGGCAGGTTATCGAGTATGAGTTATCACATTTAATTTAACTTTACGTGAGGATTTGGCGATCTTCCGGCTCCCATACTCGGCCCCAACGAACAACAACACACGGGAGCCGGACATGTCGCAGTCAACTGCTTCACCCAAGGCCAGTCATCCACGCTGGCTACGCCTGACCCACTGGCTCAACGCCCTGGCGGTGCTGGTGATGGTCACCAGCGGCTGGCGCATCTACAACGCCTCGCCGATCTACGAATTCAGCTTTCCCGCGTCGATCACCCTCGGCGGCTGGCTCGGTGGCGCGCTGCAGTGGCATTTCGCGGCGATGTGGTTGCTGGCGATCAACGGCCTGATCTATCTGGCCTTCAACCTGTTCAGCGGGCGCCTGAAGCGGCGCTTCTTCCCGGTTTCGCCCAAAGGCGTGCTGCATGACCTGTGGGCCGCCTTGCGCGGAAAACTCGGACACGCCGATCTCAGCCATTACAACCAGGTGCAACGCGTCGCCTACCTGTTCGTGATAGTCGACATCACACTGCTGGTGCTCTCCGGACTGGTGTTGTGGAAGTCGGTGCAGTTTCCGCTGCTACGTGAATTGATGTTCGGTTACGAAGGCGCACGCCGTGTGCATTTCTTCGCCATGGCGCTGTTGGTGGCCTTCGTGGCGGTCCATCTGCTGATGGTCGCGCTGGTGCCGAAAACGTTGTTGGCCATGATCGTCGGCCGCAAGGAGCAAGCATGAAAAAGCGTATTCAGATCCCCGGGCTGGACGAATCTTCGATTCTCACCGACGCCCGCAAGATCCTCGCCCCGCAAATCGAAGACCGCTCGCGGCGTTCGTTCCTGCTGCGTGGCCTGACCCTCGGCGGCGTGGCGATGTTGTCCGGTTGCAATATCACCGACAACCAAAGCGTCGACACAGCGCTGTCGTCCATGTCGCGCTTCAACGACCGGGTGCAGGGCTGGCTGTTCAACCCCAACGCGATGGCGCCGACCTACCCCGAATCGATGATCACCCGGCCGTTTCCGTTCAATGCGTTTTACGGCATCGACGAGGCACCGACAGTGGAGGAGGAGAGCTATCGCCTGGAGGTCAGCGGCCTGGTCGCCGACAAGCGCAGCTGGCGCCTCGAAGAGCTGCGTGCCATGGCCCAGACCGAACAGATTACCCGGCACATTTGCGTCGAAGGCTGGAGCGCGATCGGACGGTGGGGCGGCGTGCGCTTCAGCGATTTCCTCAAGCGCATCGGCGCCGACACCGACGCCAAATACGTCGGCTTCAAATGCGCCGACGACTATTACACCAGCATCGACATGGCCACTGCGCTGCACGCGCAAACCTTGTTGGCGCTGACCTTGGACGGCGCGGTGCTGCCACGCGAATACGGCTTCCCGATGAAGCTGCGCATGCCCACCAAGCTTGGCTACAAGAACCCCAAACACATTCAGGCGATTTTCGTCAGCAACACCTACAGCGGCGGCTACTGGGAAGACCAGGGCTACAACTGGTTCGGTGGCAGCTGAGGATGCCTGGCTTTCACACCTCCACAACCCACGCTCCAAGGAGTTTCATCATGAAAAAACTGACCACCGTTATATTGTCCATGTGCCTGGCTGTTGGCGCTGCCTCTGTGTTTGCAGCTGACACCATGAGCAACGACAGCATGAGCAAGGACTCGATGTCCAAGGACGCGATGAAGAAAGATGCGATGAAGAAAACCGATTCGATGTCCAAGGACGCCATGTCCAAAGGCAGCATGTCCAAGGATGCAATGTCCAAGGACACGATGAAAAAAGATGCGATGTCCAAGGATGCGATGAAGAAGGACGCCATGTCGCAGTAATCCCAAACTACTGAAACCCCTGTGGGAGCGGCGGTGCGACGACTCGACTTGCTCGCGAAAGCGGCGTATCGGTCAACATTGATAGCGACTGACACTACGCCTTCGCGAGCAAGTCGAGTCGTCGCACCGCCGCTCCCACAGGTTTTTTGTCGCCCCGAACGACCTGAGCCCCGAAAAAGGACATCGATGATTGATCCGGACGCGTGATGCCGGTCACCTGCCTGTATCAAAAATGAATTTCCGCGGTTTGCGCTGCTCATACCTTTAGGCAGCGGATCCAATTCCGCGAAATCATTGAGGCAATCAGGGAGCGGCACGGTCATGAGTCGAGTACCGACGGCGGGCGGACATCGTCCTGACGGGTTGATCCTGGTAGTTGAGGACGACCCGCTGATCCTGGAGTTTCTCTGTGAAATTCTTCAGGAGGAAGGTTTTGTCGTCGCGCCGCAAATCAGTGCGGACGCGGCAGCGATCTATCTGGAACAGCATGCGCCGCAGGTAGGCATGCTGCTGACAGACATCACCATGCCCGGCACGCTCAATGGCGCGGACCTGGCCAACCAGTTCGGTGATCGCTGGCCGGACAAGCCGATCATGATCATGTCCGGTTTCGAAACCCCTGAAAGCTCCGGCGTGCGGCACGCGGTCTCGTTCATCAAGAAGCCCTGGATGATCGGTGGGCTGCTCGATTGTGTGAGCCAGACCTTCAAGTCCAAACGACTCAACTGAGCCGTTCGCAGATGCTACATTGCCGGGCAAATCCGTCCGGCAGCTGCGAGGTCCTTTCCTTGTCCGATCACCCTGTATTCAACTCGACTTACCGTGCCTTTCTGTTCGACATGGACGGCACCGTCCTGACGTCCATTGCCGCTGCCGAGCGGGTCTGGACCACCTGGGCCGTGCGCCATGGGGTCGATGTCGAATCCTTCCTGCCGACCATTCACGGCGCCCGCGCCATCGACACCATCAGGCGCCTGGGCTTGCCCGGGGTGGATGCCGAGGCCGAAGCCGCGTGGATCACCGAAGCGGAAATCGACGACGTCGACGGGGTATTCGAAGTGGCGGGCGCGGCGAAATTCCTCCGGTCCTTGCCGGCCAGGCAGTGGGCCATAGTCACCTCCGCCCCACGGGAACTGGCGCTGCGGCGGATGGCGGCGGCGGGGATTCCCGAACCTGAGGTTATGGTGACTGCTGAGGACGTCACGGTCGGCAAGCCTGACCCCGCAGGTTATCGACTCGCGGCCCGACGTCTGGGCGTGGAGCCTGGGCAGTGCCTGGTTTTTGAAGATGCCACGGTGGGGATTTTGGCGGCTGAAGCGGCGGGGGCGGATTTGATGATTGTCACGGCTACCCATGAGCAGCCGATCGAGACGTTGCATGGGACGTTGGTCGGGTATGACAGGGTTGCCGCGAGCGTGGATGCCGACGGTCTGATTCGTTTGCAGCTTTTGTGAACGACACATTTCCCCTGTGGGAGCGGGCTTGCCCGCGATGGCGTCGGCACATCCAGCATCGATGTGACTGAAGAATCGCTTTCGCGGGCAAGCCCGCTCCCACAGGGGATCAGTGTTCCAGTCAGTAAAGTCCGGGAACCAGCCGCCAGGTGCGGGCGCAATAGGCTTCGTATTCGCTGCCGAACTGCGCCCTGAGCAAGGCTTCTTCCGAGTGAATCCGGGCGATCAGCGGGATCAGGGTCAACGCCGCCAGCAGCAGACCGACGCTTGAGCGAAACGCCAGCGCCCAGCCCACGGCGATGACCATCATCCCCAGGTAACTGGGGTTGCGCAGGCGCCGGTAAATGCCCTCGGTGACCAGTCGATGCCCCGGCTGGATCGCCACCAGCCCGCTGAAGCGCTTGCCCAGCACAAACACCGGCCACAACCGCAGCGCGCCGCCCGCGATGAACAACAGTGCCCCGAGCCAGCGCACGCCTTCACCTCCAAACGTCCAGAAATCGATGCGGTCGGTATAGGCCGGCAGGAAGCCGCTGAGCACGCCGATCACACCGAAGACCGGGAGGACCCAGCGATTGGCCCGGTCTTCGCGTTCTCCCGAACTGAGGTTGACCTCGGTGAACAGCGATGCGACGGTCATGACCAGGGTGGCCAGGGCAACGACGACCAGTGAGCCGTGGCTGAAGTAAGCCGCGAAACCGCCCAGTCCCCAGATCGCCAGGGCGAGGTAGGCGAGGGTGCTGACGATGGCAAAAAACGCCAGTTTGGCCGAGATTTTCATGGCGCCTCCAAAAAAGACCTCCGGTATGTTCAGTGTAGATACCGAGGGTTCCCACGCAGAGCGAGGGAGCGATCAAATCACCTCCGCCCGCGCATTGCGCCGGATCACCTGGGGTGGTTGTCCGAACACCCGCAGGAAGGTTTCGCGCATGCGGCGGCGGTCGGTGAACCCGGTTTCCACGGCGATCTGGTCGAGGGTCAGGCGTCCGCGCTCGAGCATCTGTCGCGCCGCTTCCAGACGCAGGTTCTCGATGGCCTTGGCCGGCGATTGCCCGGTTTCGGCGCGAAACGCCCGGCTGAATTGCCGGGGGCTGAGGTTGGCCACTTGTGCCAGTTGCTCCACCGAAAGGGGCTGGGCGAGGTGTTCCCGGGCGTAGGCGAGCACGGTCTGGATGCGGTCGGATTTTGGCTCCAGTTCCAACAGCGCCGAATGCTGCGACTGGCCGCCGGCGCGGCGGTGGTACATCACCAGTTTCTGCGCCACGGCCCGGGCCAGCTCGGCGCCGTGGTCCTTTTCCACCATCGCCAGTGCGAGGTCGATACCCGCGGTCATGCCAGCGGACGTCCAGATCGAACCGTCGATCACGTAGATGCGATCCGCCTCGACCTTGATCGCCGGAAACCGCGCCTGCAGTTCCCGGGCGTAGGCCCAATGGGTGGTGGCCCGCCGTCCGTCGAGCAAGCCGGCCTGGGCCATGACGAACGCCCCGGAGCAGATCGACGCGGTACGGCGCGCGCTGTGGATGCTGGCCTTCAGGTACTCCAGCACGGCCTCGGGCGCCTGTTCGACGATCGAATCGCCGCCGACCACGATGACGGTGTCGAACACGCGCCCGTCGAAGGCCTCGGTGCAAACGCTCAAGCCACCCGAGGCGCGCAGGGTGTGACCGTTTTCCGACAGCACGCGCACGTCATACAGGGTCTGTGCGGCACTGAAGTTGGCGTACTCGAACACCGGCATGGCGGCCAGCGCCATGGACTGGAAACCCTCGAAAACCACGAACGCCACGCTGATCATCGACCTGTCCTCAAATGGTATGTCCTAAAAACGTACTTTAAACGTCATTTGAGACGGACGTAAGTCCCTTTATAACGGACGGCACCCGGCGAATCTCTCGCCTCACCCTGGAGGAATTGCACCATGGCTCTCTCATCCAAAGGCACTGCACTGATCACCGGCGCTTCTTCGGGCATTGGCGCGGTGTATGCCGACCGCCTGGCCCGCCAGGGTTACGACCTGATCCTGGTGGCCCGCAGCCGGGGCAGACTCAATGCCTTGGCCAACCATCTGAGCGACCAGACCGGGCGCAGCGTGGAGGTGGTGGCCGCCGACCTGATGAACAAGGCGGATTCGCTGCGGGTCGAACAGATCCTGCGCAACGACGCCAGCATCACCTTGTTGGTCAACAACGCCGGGGTCGGTGGCGTCATGCCGCTGCTCGCCAGCCCCGTGGACGACATGGCAGCGATGGTCAGCCTCAACGTGACGGCGTTGATGCGCCTGGCCTACGCCGCTGTACCCGGCTTCGTTGCCCGGGGCGCCGGCACCGTGGTCAATATCGCCTCCATCGTCGCCATTGCCCCGGAAATCCTCAACGGCGTGTACGGCGGGACCAAGGCGTTCGTCCTGGCCCTGAGCCAGTCGATGCAGCATGAACTGGCGGATAAAGGTGTACGCGTCCAGGCGGTGTTGCCGGGGGCGACTGCCACCGATTTCTGGAGCGAGGCCGGCAACCCGGTGGAAAACCTGCCGCAGGAGATCGTGATGTCCGCCGAAGACATGGTCGATGCCGCGCTCGCTGGCCTGGCGGCCGGTGAAACGGTGACCATCCCGGGCCTGCACGATGGCGGCCAGTGGGATCGTCACGAAGCCCAGCGCAAGACGCTGTCCGGGTTGTTTGGCAACAGCGTGGCGGCGCCGCGTTATCGCTGAGACTGTCCCCGGACCGGGTGAACTAAACTTGCATGAGAGGACCGTTCACCGCTGGCTCGTCGACCTGTCTGGCGAGCCGGTGGCGTGTAACAGGAACCGACATGCTTCACATCCGCACGCCTTTGATTCTGCACCCTGGCCTGTCGACCCCGACTCGCCGCATCTGGCTGAAACTGGAAAACCTGCAACCTGGCGGCTCGTTCAAAATACGCGGCATCGGCTTGCTGTGCAGCCGGGCGGCGCAGCAGGGCAAGCGCAAGGTGGTCTGTCCCTCCGGCGGTAACGCGGGGCTGGCCACGGCCATGGCCGCCGCCTGCCTGGGGCTCAAGGCCTGCATCGTGGTGCCGCACACGACCCCGCACAGCACCCGGGCGCGGATCAGCAAGACCGGCGCCGAGGTGATCGAGCACGGCAAGGTCTGGGACGAAGCCAATCAATGGGCCCGGGAACTTGCCCAGGACCCACGCAGTGAATTCGTGCCGGCCTTCGACCACCCGGTGTTGTGGGAAGGGCACAGCACGATGGTCGATGAAATCCTTGCCGACTGCCCGCCAGTGGATGTGCTGGTGGCATCGGTGGGCGGCGGGGGCTTGCTGGCCGGGTTGCTCACCGGCCTGATTCGTCATCGGCACACCGATTGCCGCATCGTCGCCTGCGAAACCGAAGGCGCGGCGTCATTCGCCGCGGCGGTGGCGGCCGGGCATCCGGTCAGACTGCCGAAAATCGACACGGTCGCTACGTCCCTGGGGGACGCGCAAGTGGCCGCCTGGCCGGTCAGGCACATCGGCGATTTCCCCTATGAGTGCGTGGTGCTCAGTGATGATGAGGCGATCATGGGCGTGGTGCGTTACGCCAATGATTTGCGTCAGCTGGTCGAGCCGGCGTGCGGCGTTTCATTGGCGATCGCCTACCTGGATCACCCGGCGATTGCCGACGCCCATGACGTGGTGATCGTGGTGTGCGGCGGGGTGAGTATCAACGCGCAGCTCGTGGCCGGGTGGGCACGCATGTCCACTGGCACGCACGCAAGGCAGGGCTGGAAACGCTATCCCGGTGTCACAAGCCCCACCGCTGGCGATGACGGTCTTCAGTGATCGGTGGCAACGCCTTCCTGGACGAGGATGGCGCGGGCCAGGTCTTCGTCGCTTGCGTTGTTGAGGGCGGGATTGTCCTGACGGATTTTTTTCAATACCGCTTCCAGATAAGCACCACGAATCGCACCGCCGCTGGCGACGAAGCTGGAGGCGTCATCGCGGGCGGGAATCATGAGTTTGTGGTCTTTGAACGTTGAGTACAGCGAGGCGGAAACCCCGGCGGAAGTGGCGACGTCACCGGCATCCACTTTGGCCAGAGCCGAACCTGCGGGCAAACAAAGTACCAGTGCAGAGATGATAAATAGGCGGCGCATGACGGTGTCCTCCGACTGCATGAAGCATAAGGGATGTATCACATAGTTTAGGATACGTGGCAGTCGACGAGAGTTCCGTGACGTCTGTGGCGAGAGTTCTGCGACGAAAACTCTGTGGCGTCGTCGACGAGAACCGGTGAGGGAGGGCAGGGTTGTTGAACGTCGATATTCAAAGCGTGGTGATCGGGGCCGGCGTCGTCGGGTTGGCGGTGGCCAGGTGTCTGGCCATGAGCGGGAGGGAGGTGCTGGTGGTCGAGGCAGGGACTGGCATCGGCACGGGTATCAGCTCGCGCAACTCGGAGGTGATTCATGCCGGTATCTATTACCCGGAAGGCAGCCTCAAGGCGCAACTGTGCGTGGACGGCAAGCGGCGTCTCTACACCTATTGCGATGAGCACTGTGTCGATTACCGGCGCGTGGGCAAGCTGATCGTAGCCACCGACGAGCAGCAGCGTGCGGCTTTGCAGCGCCTGTTGCAGCAGGGGCAGCTCAATGGTGTCGATGACCTGCAATGGCTCGACAGCGCACAGGCTCGGGAACTTGAACCGGCGTTGTCCTGTGTCGCGGCACTGTGGTCGCCCTCTACCGGCATCGTCGATTCCCACGGGCTGATGCTGGCACTTCAGGGCGACGCCGAGCGGTTCGGTGCGACGCTGGCCTTGCGCACGCCGTTGCTGTCGGCCCTGTGCCTCGACCAGGGCTTCGAGCTGCACATGGGCGGCAGCCAACCCATGACCCTGCGCTGCCGCGAAGTGATCAACTGCGCGGGGCTGTCCGCTCCCGAGGTGGCGCGCGCTATCGTCGGTCTGCCTGCACAGTGTGTTTCCCAGGCGCATCTGTGCAAGGGCAGCTATTTCAGTTTCAGCGGCCGGGCACCCTTTCGGCACCTGGTGTATCCGGCCCCGGAGAGTGCGGGACTGGGCGTGCACATGACGCTGGACCTGGGCGGGCAGGCGCGCTTCGGGCCGGACGTTGAATGGGTCGAGCACATTGATTACCGCGTCGAACCCCGCCGGGCCGAGAGCTTTTATCAGGCGATCCGCCGTTATTGGCCGGGGTTGCCGGACAACAGCCTGCAGCCGGCCTACAGCGGCATTCGCCCGAAAATCAGCGGACCGACCGAGCCGGCCGCCGATTTTCTCGTCAGCGGATGCGCCGAACATGGTGTGCCGGGGCTGGTGAATCTGTTCGGCATCGAATCGCCGGGGCTGACCAGTTGCCTGGCGCTTGCCGAGTACGTGGTAAAACGCCTCGACGACCGATGATCGGTGCTGACCCTGCCTTGCGGGCATCGGGTCTATGCTAGGGAGTGCGCTTACTGCCATCGGAGACCTCTGATGATCACTGTACGCACTGCCTGCCTGCTGGCCGATTACAAACGCTGGGCCAATCAGCGTCTGTTTGACAGCCTTGCGGCGCTTCCTCCGGGCGAAGTCAAAAAACAACGGGTGTCGGTGTTCAACAACATGATCGGCACCCTCAATCATGTCTACGTGGTGGATTGCATCTGGCGCGCGCACCTTGAAGGCCGGGGACATGGCTTCAAGACCTCGCACGATCTGCTGCATGCCGACCTGTCGGAACTGCGCCAGGCGCAAAAAGAGATCGATCGCTGGTACTGCGACTGGAGCGCCCGGCAAACCGATGCCTCCCTGGACAGACCGGTGGAGTTCACCTTTGTCTCGGGCGAAAGCGGCACCATGAGCGCCGGTGCGATGCTGATGCATGTGGTCAACCACGCCAGTTATCACCGTGGCTGGGTGGTGCAGATGTACTTCGAGATTCCGGCCATGCCACCGGTGACCGACATGCCGGTGTACCTGCGCGAATCCGAGCCGGTGGTCCTGCAGTCGATCAATGCCCCGACGGTGGCGCCGCCATGTGCTGTGCAATTTTCGAACGCAACCAGCGTTCTGCCGGATCGTTATCGCTGACCCCGTTCCAGACCATCGACAGTTCGGACAGGTTGATCTCAAAGGGCGCATCGTCCGCCCGTAACTGGCTGCTGCCTTCGATCAGCGCACTGGCCGCATAATCCGGTACGGTGGCGAGCATGTCGGTACCCGCCAGCAACGCCCGCAAACCCGCGAACTGTGGCACCGCCAGCACCACCCGACGTGAACGGCCGATGCGGGCCAGGTCATTGTCGATGGCACCGCTCAGATCCCCGGAAAACGACACCAGTGCGTGAGGGCGTTCGCAGAACTCGTCGAGGGTCAACGGGCCGGGCCGGTCATCGCCGCGCAGGATCTTCACACTCAGGTCGCGCAATTTCTTGCGTTTGGCGTTGGCCGGCAATTCCGTGGTGTAGCTGATACCGACGGAAATCTCGCCGCTGGCCAGCATCGACGACATCAGCAGGAAATTCACCCGGCGCACCACCACCACAACGTTCTGCGCTTCTTCGCGAATCTGCTTGAGCAGCGGCGGAAAGAGCCCGAATTCGGCGTCGTCGGACAAGCCGATGCGAAACACCTCGCGACTGGTGGAGGGCTCGAAATCCTTGGCCCGGCTGACTGCCCCGGAAATGGTGTCCATCGCCGGCTGCAACTCCTTGAGAATCTGCAACGCTCGCGGGGTCGGCTCCAGGCTCCGACCGTTGCGCACCAGCAGCGGGTCGTCGAACAGATCGCGCAGCTTGGCCAGCGACGCACTGACAGCAGGTTGACCGAGGAACAGTTTTTCCCCGGCCCGGGTCAGGTTCTTCTCGAACATCAGGGTTTCGAAAATCACCAGCAGGTTCATGTCCACGCGGCGCAGGTCGTTGCGGTTCATGGTGATGGCTCGGTGGGGGTGGTTTTTTTCAGTAAAGCAGCAAACCCTGCGGAATCTAGCGTTCGCTGAATACCTGTGGGAGCGAGCTTGCTCGCGATTGCGGAGCATCAGGCACATCATCGTTTACTGATGCTCCCTCATCGCGAGCAAGCTCGCTCCCACACGTTCGGTGCTTTATTCAGGCGGATCGAGTCGATCCAGCGCCCGGTTCACTGCCAACTCACCCAGCATGATGACCTGAGCGATGCCCAGCAGCGTGTTGCGATGCGAGCCCTCCAGAAAACCCGCCAGATCGTTGGTCATCACATTGGCCGAAGCCAGTGATTCGCAGGCGTGGGCCAACAGGGATTCGGTGTCGATGTCGGGGTTGATGATGAACATCGTGGAAGGTTTGTGAGGCACGGCCATGATGTTGGCGGCGGGGTTGAGGTAGTGATTGAGGGCGCGTTCGGCGGCTTCCTGGAATTGCTTGGAGTCGGGGCTTGCGTAGGGGGAGGCTGGATCGGTTTCTGGCGGGTTGGGTGTTGGTTTGATCATCGATAGAACTCCAGTACTGTAAAAATTGGAGCCATCACTTTCGCTACCAAACGAAGGGCGGTGGCCATGCACAGGTTGGTAGACCGGAGTACTGGAACCGGCGCCCCCGAAGAGGCCCTGCGCATGACGACCATAAAAGCAGCAACTGCTTGAAGTGGCGCTACGCGCAGTACTCCGGGCTACCAAACCCGATCGCTGTTTTTCAGCGACCGGCTAACGATAAAGCCCGGACTCAAGGCGCGTAAGCCGGCGGATTCTGGCGTAACCGTAGGCAATGACGCAAGGCGCTGTAGCTTTCATCAAATTACGCTGACAGCTGTTAAACAAGGGCGGTCAGTCGATGTTTAATGTGCGGATGTCACGACAAAAACATGGCTTTGGGCTGAGCACGAAACCTGTGGGAGCGGGCTTGCCCGCGATGGCGGAGTGTCAGCCGACGCTTTTGTTGGCAGGTAGATCGCAATCGCGGGCAAGCCCGCTCCCACAGTGTTGTGTGTTGGATTCAGGCTCCGTCAGCACCTTCCTGAAAGTCTCCACCAACGGCCGCAAATTGATCCGGTGCCACGCCGCCCACAGCGGTCGGGTGAGGGAAATCCACGGCACTTCCCGCAGCACCACACCCGGCGGTGCGTTGCGGCTCAAGCCTTTCTGGATCATGGCGATGCCCAGTCCCGAGGCCACCAGTGCCATGGCGGTGAACGGGCCGGTGGCTTCCATGCGGATATCCGGGGTGAAGCCGGCGCGGATGCAGGCGCTGACGAAGTTTTCGCGGCTGGCGACATTCTGGTGTTGCACGCCAATCCACTCCTGACCAGCGAGGTCTGCCGGGGTCAGCACGGCCTGCTGTGCCAGCGGATGGTGCGCGGGCAGGGCCAGCAGCATTGGGTCGTCCAGCACCTGGAAACCCAGCAGGTCCGGGTCGTCTTCGGCCGGTGGTTCGCTGACCAGGGCGATGTCCAGGCTACGCTGGCGCAAGCCTTCGAGTTGTTCGGCCGAGCGCAGGTTGTACAGCGCCACGTGTACGTTCGGCCGGTTGACCCGCAGCACGCGCAAGGCATTGGGCAGCACGCCGGCGTGCATGGCATTTTCGATGTAGCCGATGCACAGGCCGCCTTCCTCGCCGCGCCCCAGGCGTTTGCCGAGGGATTCCAGGCGATTGGCGTGGGTCAGCAGGGCGCGGGTTTCGGCGAGGAAGGTCTGGCCGTCGCGGGTCAGGCGAATGCGTTGCTGGCTGCGCTCGAACAGGGTCAGGCCGAGGCGTTCTTCGAGCTGGGCGATCTGCCGGCTCAGGGGCGATTGGGAAATATGCAGGCGTTCGGCGGCGCGCCCGACGTGCTCTTCCTCGGCGACGGCGACGAAGTAGCGCAATTGGCGTATGTCGATCATGTCAGACCTTCAGGGACTCAAGTGCTGCACATTATGTCTTGGACGGTCCGATGCTTGCAATCTAGGATCGGCTCAACGGTCACCTGCAACGAGGTGACCCCTCTGTAGGAGCCGGCTTGCCGGCGATAGCGGTTCGTCAGGCGACACCTGCTTCGGCTGTTCCGGCGCCATCGCCGGCAAGCCGGCTCCTACAGGTTGACCTGATACTCAAGAGGACTCATTCATGAGCTTGAAAGACAAACTGCCCGGCGCGCTGGGTTTCGGTACCGCACCACTGGGCAATATGTTCCGCGCCATTCCCGAAGACGAGGCGATGGCCACCGTCCATGCCGCCTGGGACGCCGGTGTGCGTTACTTCGATACCGCGCCGTTCTACGGTTCCGGCCTGTCGGAAATTCGCCTCGGCGCCGCATTGGCCCGCTACAACCGCGACGACTATGTACTGAGCAGCAAGGTCGGCCGGGTGATCCTCGATGAAGTCGAAGACACCGCCGCCCGTGACCTGGGCGAGAAGAGCGGGGTGTTCGAGCACGGCCTGCCGAACAAAATCGTCAACGACTACAGCGCCGACGCGACCCTGCGTTCCATCGAAGACAGCCTCAAGCGCCTGCAAACCGATCGCCTGGACATCGTCTGGGTCCACGATATCGCCCAGGACTTCTACGGCGATCAATGGCTGGAGTACTTCAACCAGGCCCGCACCGGCGCGTTCAAAGTGCTTACACGATTGCGCGAGGAAGGTGTGATCAAGGGCTGGGGCCTGGGGGTGAACAAGGTCGAACCCTGCGAGCTGACCCTTGATCTGAGCGAAGCGCAGCCGGACGGTTTTCTGCTGGCGGGTCGCTACACTCTTCTGGACCATGATCGCGCCTTGCAGCGTTTGATGGACGCCGCCCTGGCGCAGCAGGTCGAAATCGTGGTCGGCGGTCCTTACAGCTCGGGCATCCTGGCCGGTGGCGCGCACTTCGAATACCAGAAGGCCAGCCCGGCGATCATCGACAAGGTCGAGCAGATCAAGCGCATCGCGGCGGCCCATGGCGTCGACGTCAAGGCCGCCGCATTGCAGTTTTCGCTGGCCAACCCGGCAGTCGCCGCGGTGATTCCTGGTTCCAGCCGTCCGCAGCGGATTGCCGAAGACGTGGCCGCGTTGTCGGCGGTGATTCCCGCTGCTTTCTGGCAGGCGTTGCGTGAGGCGAAGCTGGTCTCCGAGCGCGCGCCCTTGCCCCTCATTGGAGCTTGAACATGAAGATTGATTTGAGTGGAAAACTGGCAGTCGTCAGTGGCAGCACCGCCGGCATCGGCCTGGGCATCAGCCAGGCACTGGCCGAGGCGGGCGCCACGGTGGTGGTGATCGGCCGCGATACGGCCAAGGTCGAGCAGGCACTGGCGAGCATCCGTCAGCGTGTTCCTGCTGCGCAATTGCGTGGCGTGACCGCCGACCTGGGCACCGCCGAAGGCGCCGAAAAACTGTTCGCAGCCGAACCTCGGGCAGACATCCTGGTGAACAACCTCGGGATCTTCAATACGGTGGATTTCTACGACGCCCCGGACAGTGAGTGGACGCGCTTCTACGAGGTCAACGTGATCTCCGGTGTGCGCCTGTCCCGGCACTACACACCGGGCATGGTCAAGCAGGGGTGGGGGCGAGTGATCTTCCTGTCTTCGGAATCCGGCGTGGCGACCCCGGCGGACATGATCAACTATGGCGTGACCAAAAGCGCCAACCTCGCCGTGTCCCATGGCCTGGCCAAACGCCTGGCCGGCACCGGGGTGACGGTCAACGCGATCCTGCCCGGCCCGACCTTTACCGATGGCCTGGAAGACATGCTCAAGGACGCTACGGCCGAATCCGGACGCAGCGCCCGGGACGAAGCCGATGCGTTCGTGCGCAAGGCCCGGCCGACGTCGATCATCCAGCGCGTGGCGGACGTCGAGGAGGTTGCCAATCTGGTGGCCTACATCGCTTCGCCGTTATCCTCGGCCACCACCGGTGCTGCCTTGCGGGTCGACGGCGGTGTCGTCGACAGCCTGGCCATCTGAACCTTATTGATTGGAGAAAGCATTTTATGGCAACTGCAACAGCCTTCATCGACATCCCGGCTTCGGCCGAGCAGGTCTGGCAATTGATTGGCGGGTTCAACTCGCTGCCGGACTGGCTGCCGTTCATTCCCAGGAGCGAGCTCAGTGACGGCGGGCGCGTGCGCAGCCTGCAAACGGCGGATGGCGCGGTGGTGGTCGAACGCCTGCAAACCTTCGACAACGCAGGCCGAACCTACAGCTACTCGATTGAGCAAGCACCCTTTCCGGCGACTGATTATCTGGCGACGATCAAGGTCGAGGCGCAAGGCGAGGGCGCGCGGGTGACCTGGTCCGGGCGGTTTGAACCGGTGGGTGTGAGCAATGAGGAAGTGGAGGCGTTGTTTACCGGGATTTATTCCGGCGGACTGCAAGCATTGCGGGCCAACTACCCGGCCTGATTCACCCCGCGGAAAACACCACCAATCCCCTGTGGGAGCGAGCTTGGTCCGGGCGGCGTTCCGACGATGACGGTGTATCAGGTAAAAATATATCGCCTGACACTCCGCTATCGCGAGCAAGCTCGCTCCCACAGGGGGTGATCATTGTTTGTAAGCGTTTGTCAGGCCTGTGGAATCAAACTCTCCCGACAATCAAGCACCAGCCGCGCACCGCCCAGTTCGCTGCTGCCCACCTCCAGCGTAAATCCGTGCAGGCTGACAATCGCCGCGACGATGGACAGGCCCAGCCCGAAGCCGGTCTTTTGATTGCCGACCTCGGCGCGATAGAAACGCTGGAATACCGCTTCACGCTCCGCCTCGGGAATGCCCGGGCCTGAGTCGAGCACTTCGATCCGTGTATGCCCGCCAGCATTGACCCCGCGCAGGATCACCGCACCACCGGGCGGGGTGAACTTGATCGAGTTGCTGAGCAGGTTCGCCACGGCTTCGAACAGCAGCGCCCGGTCGCCATTGAGAGGTGGCAATGACGCGGGCAGGTGCAGTTGGAAAACCAGGCCGTCGTCTTCCGCCAGGGGCAGGTAGAACTCATGCAGTTCCTGCAGCAACGCCACGGGGTCCAGTTGCACGAAACCGGAGCGGCGCCGGCGATCTTCCAGTTCGGAAATCCGCAGCAGGCCACGGAAACGCGCCATCAGCGTGTCGGCCTCGGCCAGCACCAGGTCCAGTTGCATGGCCTGCGGCGAGCCCTCGCCGGCTTGCTGCTGCATGCGGTAAAGCTGCGCGCGCAGACGAGTCAGGGGCGTACGCAGGTCATGGGCGATGTTGTCGCACACGCCCTTGACCTCATGCATCAGGCGCTCGATGCGTTCGAGCATGGCGTTGACGATGGCGGCGAGCATGTCCAGCTCGTCACGCCGATTGGACAGTGGCAGGCGCCGGCTCAGGTCGCCCGCGACTATGGCTTCGGCACTGGCCTGGATCCCGCGGATGCGGCGCAACGGTCGGCGCCGCAGCAGATACCAGCCGACGATGCCCGGCAGGATGGTCAGGGTCACCCCCCAGAACAGCGCGTGCAGAATGATGCGGGTCACGGCGAACAGCGAACCGTTGTCGCGCACCAGCACCAGCCAGCGGCCGTCGAGGGTGCGGGTCGCCACGGCGTCGCAACTGTCGGCGGGCAGCGTCAGGTCATCATTGTCGCCGGAGGCATCGCAGTCGCGCAGCATGTGGATCTTGCCATCGAGCGGCAAGCCGTCCGGAATGTAGCGCAGGGCGCCACTGAGGTAACGGTGCCGGGCATCGAACAGGCCGTAGGCGTCGATGCCGCGGATGTCGAAGGTCATGCTGACGGCGAGGGCGTCCACCAGTTGCTCGCCCGAGAACCGCGAAAACAGGTGCTGGCGCTGCATCAGTGAGTGCTTGGCCAGATTGTCCAGGTAAGCGGAAACCTCGTAGTACATGACCCCCATGAGGATCCCGCTCCAGATCACGAACAGCGAACTGTAGAGCGCCAGCAAACGGCTGCTGGAAGAGCGCCAGCCTTTAGACGGGTTCGGCAATGACATAACCGGAGCCTCGCACGGTCCGAATCAGTGGAACATTGCCAGGCGGGTCGATTTTCTTGCGCAGACGGCCGATGTGTACGTCGATCAGGTTGGTGCCGGGGTCGAAGTGGTAACCCCAGACTTCTTCGAAAATCATCATCCGCGAGAGGATTTGCCCGGTATTGCGCATCAGGAATTCCAGCAGTTTGTACTCGGTGGGCAACAGCGTCAGCAGTTGACCGTCGCGGCTCGCTTCGTGGCTGATCAGGTTCAGTTCCAGGTCCGCCACCCGCAACGTGGTGGCCTGGGCGGTCACGGTGTTCTGCCGGCGCAGCAGGACTTCGACCCGGGCGGCCATTTCATCGGTGGCGAAGGGTTTGGTCAGGTAGTCGTCGCCGCCGGCGCGCAAGCCACGCACGCGTTCATCGACGTCGGACAGTGCGCTGATCATCAGGATCGGTGTCGCCACACCCATGGTCCGCAGCGTGGTGACGATCGCCAGGCCATCGAGCTCGGGCAACATGCGGTCGAGGGTGATCAGGTCATAGTTGCCGCTGACTGCCCGCTCCAGCCCTTCACGGCCATTGTCGACCCAATCGACGTCGAGGCCGTGGCTACTCAGTTCGGCGACAATTTCCCGGGCGGTAACGGCGTCGTCTTCGATGGTCAAGATGCGGGTCATAAGGCTGGCCTGATTTGCAGTTCAATACGAAGTTGCGAGCATTTTGCCAAGAAAAAACCTCGACTTAATAAATTAACTTTCATCTGGACGGGGTCGCTTCACGCATTCCCGGGGAATTGTAGGAGCCAGCCTGCTGGCGATGGACTCAAGTGCGCCACGTTTATCCAGTTCACACGCGTAATCGTTAACGACCATCGCTGGCAAGCCAGCTCCCACAAGGGGCCATGCCCACGCTGAAACTGTAGGAGCCAGCCTGCTGGCGATGGACTCGAATGCGCCGCGTTTATCTAGCTCACACGCGTAATCGTTAACGACCATCGCTGCGATGCGGCGACCCGACAAGCCAGCTCCCACAAAAGACCGCAAAGCCTCAAAAAAGGTTGTCTGACCCCTGTGGCAATAAAAGCTATAAGCGCAAATAACCCATGCATAAAACCCGTTGGCTCAACCTGATCCTTGCAGTTTGCATGGGGCCGGGAAGTTCAAACTTTCTAAACGATTGAAGCGCAACGATTTATTCAAAGTGCGTGACTGGCACGGTGACTGCAATTCCTTCCTCGAAGAGTTGTAACACCATCTTTCTGCCTGGAGCGATATAACTATGAATAGATCCTCTGACGGTTTCTATCCCGCCATGGATGAGTCCACCACGCTGTCCGGCGTGTCCTGGGGGGCGATTTTCGCGGGTGCCGCTGCCGCGGCGGCGTTGTCGCTGATCCTGGTGTTGCTCGGCTTTGGCCTGGGTTTTTCGGCGGTATCGCCTTGGGCCAATGAAGGCGTGAGCGCCAAAAGCCTGGGGATCTCGACCATTGTCTGGCTGGCATTCACCCAGATTGTCGCTTCGGGGCTTGGCGGTTACATCGCCGGGCGACTGCGGGTGAAGTGGGCGTACATGCACGGCGATGAAGTTTACTTTCGCGACACGGCCCATGGTTTTTTGGCCTGGTGCGTGGCGACGCTGGTGACGGCCACGCTGGTCGCCGGGTCGGTCAGCAGCCTGGTCGGCGGTGGCGTGCAAGTCGGGGCGAACATGGTCGGCGGTGCCGCCAGTGCCGCGACGCAAGCCGTGGGCACTGCGGCGGGCAATACCCAAGGCGATGAGTACGGTTACTTCGTCGACAGCCTGTTCCGTGATGATCGCCCGGTTGCCGTCAGCGATGATGCGGCCCGGGGTACCGTCACCCGGATCTTTGTGCGTTCCCTGAACAGGGGGGAGCTGGCCGCCGAAGACCGGACTTACCTGGCGCAACTGGTCGCACAACGGACCAACCTCACTCAGGCCGACGCCGAACGTCGTGTCGATGAGGTCTATGCCCGCACCCAGAAAGCCGTGGCTGATGCCAAGCTGGCCGCTCAACAAGCCGCTGACACCGCTGCGAAAGTGGCGGCGTGGACCACGCTGTGGATGTTCGTTGCGCTGCTGGCCGGTGCGTTTTTCGCCAGCCTTGCCGCAACCTTCGGCGGTCGTCGTCGGGATGCGGTGGTGTATCTGGAAACCGATACCTACGTCACCACTGCATCGATTCGTTAATCCAGGAGAACTACCATGCGTTCATTACTGCTGTTCTTTCTCGGCGTGCCGATCCCGATCATCATTTTGATTGCGTTGTTTGTGCATTGATTCGACTGCCGCTTCTGCCTTTGGGTGAAGCGGCGCTTTTGCTTAAGCCATCGCGAGCAAGCTCGCTCCCACAGGGAATCACGCTTTCCTGTGGGAGCGACGGTGCGGCGATCCGACTTGCTCGCGATGGCGGTCGATGAGGCGAAACGAATCCGTCAGTCAATCGGCGTACTGACAAACACCTCAAGCCCTTCGGCATACGCCGTGAACGCGGCGATCCGCGGAAACTGCGCCGCAGTCACCTGGTCCGGCACCACCAGGTTGGTGAAGCTCCAGGCCACCGCTAGCGTGATACCGTCCTGCTCAATCGAGCCATCAATCTTCAGCGGCTGCTTTTCCAGCTCTCGCTCCAGCGCCGAATACGCCGCCACCAGCTGTCCTTCAACCCGCTGCACCCAAGGCTCGAACTGAATTTCCGCCGGCCGCAGGTTGCGCTCGTAGTAAAGCTGCACGGATTTTTCGCTGGCGGCCAGCGCCAGGCCGATCAGGCGCAACGCGCGCAGACGCTGAGCCGGTTCGACGGGCATCAGGCTGTTATCGGCCAGGGTTTCCAGGTAGTCGATGATCAGCGTCGAGTCCATCAACACTTCACCGTCATCCAGCACCAGCGTAGGTGCCTTGACCACCGGGTTGATCTGCCGGAATTGTTCGAAGTGGCGGAACACCGAGACCGATTGATGTTCCAGCGTGATTCCCAGGCATTTGGCAGAAATGGCGGCGCGCCTGACATAGGGCGAGTCCAGCATACCGATCAGCTTCATGGTCCTTTCCTTTATATGGCCATTTCGGGAGGGACAACCTTAGCTGAGGTTCGCAGCCATGCAAATGGCAGGGAAAAAGGCGGGGAAAATGGCCCCGTGCAGGCCGTTTGTCTTCTATATACAGCCGCTCGATTGAATTTCTTGCTATAAACGCACTCCGATTACCGCCTCAAAGCCTGCCGTAGAGCATTTTCAGGGCTTTGTCGGACAAATTCGCTGTCTTTTCAGTTGCTGAGGCCTCAAGTCGGCCTTAGACTGCCGCCCCTCGTAAATTGAGTGCCGGGTGGCGCTTGGAACAAACGGCGCCTTTCCGATGGCCTGCCCAGGTCTGCCGGAACGCTCCCTTATTCGCCTTAATGCACGTTTTTTTATAGAGATATCAATGACAAAGGACAAGTTGCTGGCCATGCCGGCGGATGACTACATGAATGCCGAGCAACATGCTTTTTTCTCCGAGCTGTTGCAGAACATGAAAGTCGAAACCCATGAGCGCATCGAACAGAACCGCATCGCCATCGAAAGCCTGGACACCCCGGCCGATCCGGCAGACGCGGCTTCGGTCGAAGAAGAGCGCACCTGGCTGGTGAACGCGATCGATCGCGACCAGCGCATGCTGCCTCAGTTGGAACAAGCCCTTGAGCGCATCAAGGAAGACAGCTTTGGCTGGTGCGACGACAGCGGCGAGCCCATTGGCCTCAAGCGCCTGCTGATCAGCCCGACCACCAAGTACTGCATCGAAGCTCAAGAGCGTCACGAGCAAATCGACAAGCACCAGCGTCAGGCCTGATTCTGTCAGGCAGCCCTGTTGAACCGGGCTGCCTGAAAAGATCGCAGCCTGCGGCAGCTCCTACATTTGTTCCGTAGGCGTTGCTGCAGGCTGCGATCTTTGTTTTCTGCCGTCTGCGATTTCCCGATTCTTCTATTGATCTGCTGCAACGTTCGCGACTAAAGGCTCATGGATAATGGCCTTATGCCGGCGTTTAATGCGGAGACAACAATTAGAAGTTTTCCGGGGTGACGATGATGACTAGAGACGGGTCTCTGGCTGCGGCAGTGCCTGCACCAGTGCTGTTGCCGAAAAACCGCTGGCTGACACCGACGCTGCAAAGCATCGCCTTGATGCTGTTGTTATGTGGCATGTCGTTGGGCGGTTGGTCGCTCTACCTTGGCCTGACCCTGGCCGTCCTTATCATCTGGCTGCCTCGCTTGCGTTCGCGTGCGACCCCACAGGCAGCTTCCCCCGACAACCCCGATGCCATCGGCGAGTTGACTCGCGATCTTTCCTACACCACCAGCCATAACGCGCTTTCGGCCGCCGGGGTGGCGTTCTCGGTTCGGCAACTGGCGGAAAAACTGCAATCGCAGCTCTCGGCGGCGGCACAGATCGTCAGCAACGCCGAGGTCATGATTACCACCGAACACGCCACCTCGCTGCTCAGTCGCCAGGCGCTGAGCGCCGCCAGTGAGGCTCATCAATGCGGCGCGGTGGGGCGTACGGAACTGATCGAGTCCATTGCCCGCATGCATCAGCTCAGCCAGCGCGCCAGCAACAGCCGTGAACTGATCGAAGCCTTGAGCCTGCGCAGCGATGATATCCAGCGCGTGACCCTGGTGATTCAGTCCATCGCCAGCCAGACCAACCTGTTGGCGTTGAACGCCGCCATTGAAGCGGCGCGGGCGGGGGAGCACGGGCGCGGGTTTGCGGTGGTGGCCGACGAGGTTCGCGGGCTTGCCGCGCGCACGGCGACCGCGACGGGCGAAGTCGGCGAGATGGTGGCCGATATCCAGCAACGTACCGCACAGGTGGTGGAGCAGATCCGCCAACTGTCCAGCGACCTCGACACTGGCGTCGAGCAGGTCGAGCGCACCGGGCAGCACCTGGAGAACATTGCCCGTCTGGCGGCCAGTGTCGAGTCCCAGGTCGGGGAAATCGCCCAGGGCGCAGACACCAACCGTGAACAGCTCGACAGCCTGTTTCACGCTATCGAACAGATGCGCAGCGACCTGGCGGTCAGCGACCAGCAGACTCAACGTCTGGCCCAGGCGGCGGTGCAAATGGAAGGGCAGGCCGAAACCATCAGCGAGCGACTGGCCGAGGTGGGGCTGGATGATTATCACCAGCGGATCTATGACCTGGCCCGGGAAGGCGCGAGCCGGATTGCAGAGCGTTTCGAGGCGGATATCGATGCCGGTCGAATCAGTCTGGACGATCTGTTCGACCGCAACTACCAGGTCATCCCCAATACCAGCCCGGCCAAGTACCAGACGCGTTTCGACCGCTACACCGATCAGGTCTTGCCAACGATCCAGGAACCCTTGTTGCCGCGTCACGAAGGATTGGTGTTCGCCATCGCCTGCACCCAGCAGGGTTATGTGCCGACCCACAACCATGCGTTCAGCCAGCCGCTGACGGGGGATGCGCAGGTCGATGCCTTGCAGAACCGGACCAAACGCAAGTTCGCCGACCGCACCGGAATCCGCTGCGGCAGCCATCAGAAGGCCGTGCTGCTGCAAACCTATACCCGCGACACCGGCGAATTGATGCACGATCTCTCGGTGCCGATTATGCTCAAGGGCCGGCATTGGGGCGGTTTGCGCCTGGGCTACAAGCCGGAAAAGCCGCGCTAGAAACTCCGGGTTGCCGGGTAATGCTGTTCAACTGTAGGAGCGAGCTTGCTCCGGGCGGCGTTCCGACGATGGACTCAAGAGCGCCGCGTTTAGTCAGTAAACCCGCGGCATCGTTAACGACCATCGCGAGCAAGCTCGCTCCTACAGTGGATCGGGTTGCCGGGTGATTGTTACAAAACCTGCAATTAACCTGTGCAGCGTTTTGCTGTTTCCTCGTCGAAAATTTAACTAGCATGCCTATTAATTAGGTTGCTAATGAAGTTCGAGGTCAGCATGCAAGGCAAAGTTGATGTCGCGGTCATGATCGGCAGCGGCGTACCTGCCAATCTGCGCTCCATGGGACGCAAGGTTTGCTGGGTGGTGTTGCTCAATGGCGAGCGCCGGGGCACGGCGTTCTCCAGTCGCGACGAAGCGGAGGAGTGCAGGGCTGCCTGGTTGGCGCAATTGAACGCCGAACGACCGGACAGCCTGCATTGAAGTGCTCAGTGGGTCTGGTGCATGCGCAGGTTCAGGTCGTCGACCACCCGCGCCCAGTCTGCGTCTTCGCGCAGTTGTTCCTTGAGGAAGCCGGCCTGCTGCGGTGACCAGAACTCGGCGTCGATGAGCTTCTTGTCGTCGGGCAGGGAATGGCCGGCAATGAAGTCGTCGATCGCTTTCTGGCTCGAGTCCAGGCCGAGCTGGTCGAACAGGCCTTTCAAGTCATGTGTCGGTGATTCCATCTTCATCTCCTTGCAGGTCATCAGTCGGGTCGAGGGGCGACGTGCGGTCTCCTGGTTTCGAGGGCGCCGCACGGGTGGAGTTCGATCACGATGTTCAAACGCAACACAGAGCATAGACCGCCAATCCGGCTATCAGGCTTTCAGTGCCCCGGCATCGACCGCCGCCTTCAGTTCCCTGGCCGATTCCTGGGCCGCAATCGCAGCGACATCCGGGGTTTTGAACCAGCGATCCTTTTCGACCTGGTGATAGGTCACGGTCTTGAGCGGTGGTTTGGCACGCATGACAATCACGGCCTGGAATTCACCCTCGACTTCTCTGGCTTCACCCCGGATAAAAAACTCGCCGATATCAAATTCCGTCACGTTGCAGACTTCCCCTGGAAATACATTGTTGTTGTCAACGCCATCCGATTGGTTGCGGATCCGTTTTATTGGGCGGGCAGTATGGCAGTAGTTGCCCGTCGACGGCTGAGATAAGTCGACGGGCAGACCAAACGTCGATGAAAATGAGCGCGGCGGGCCTGTCAACCCTGTGATTCAAGAAACCGGGCGAGGGCGCAGGCTTCGTTATGATTGGCTCGGAAACCTCTTACACAGCCTGTAGAACTATCCTTGATGTGAAAGAAGGCAATGCCCGCCATCACCACCTGAAAGCGCAGGCGGGGAGGGACATCCGGAAGCGGTTCAGAACGGCCGAACGGTAACGGCTGCGAGAACGCTGCTGTTTCCGAGTCAGGCAGCAAGGGATAGGCAAAGTGTGTCAGTGTGCACATATGAAGTCCTTTTCATTGTTTTACCGACGTGTGTACGTCGTTTTGGCTAGTCTCCAGGAGCATCGCTGCTCTAGAATCACCCGTACTGGTGGGTGAATGATGTTTATCTAAAGCAATTTTTTGCTGATGATATGTAGGAAAATTTGTTCTCTTGGTGAGATTTTTCCCCGAAGTTGATAGTCCATAATTTTCTGGCAGCAGGAAGGGCGTTTTCCTTCAGCCTGTGACGAACGCCAGTCAGGACGACGCGAGTGACGTTCCAGTAGTCTTCTCAAGCTTCGTGATGAATGAGTGCACTGCTCATTCAGGACTTCAATCCGGGTTCTCTGGCTACACCTTCGGCATTGCCGCTTTTTTGGCTGTGCGATTATTTTCGCGTACGGCACCATTTTTCAGATGTGGGGATGTTTCCTTGGCAGTAAGTAATCTCGATATGCATGCCCTGTTCGTGCTGGGCGATTTGCGCGCAAAGCTGGTCAAGCAGTTTCAGTCACGTTTCGTTTACATCACCGAACAGAACGCTGAAGGCATTTACATTGCCGAAATCGACACCGAATCAGCCCTGGTGGTGGACGACAAGCCCGGACTCAAGCTCAAGGTCGGCGATCATTTCAGCGCCTCTGTGCTGCCCAGTCGCGAAGGCGGCAAGCTGGACATCAAGTTCCGCGACATCAAGCTGACGGTTTACGGCATTGGCGATTACGCCTTCGTGACCACGGCCGACGGTCAGGGGATCGTGTTCAAGGAAGGTCACAGCGTGGTGATGGTGTTTGCCGCCCACCAACAGTTGCAGGAAGGCCTGACCAAGACCCTCAAGGCCGTGACCGCCAAAGCGGCCAAGTGGCGCAAGGGCGAGCTGGTGACCTTCAAGGCCAGCGAGTGATGACCCTGACCCGCGCCGACTTCCACGAACAGAACCTGGCCAGCGCTCAAGACGAAGCGCGGCGGCTGTTCGGGCAGAAGACACTTCTGCAAGGAGCCTGGCTGAACTGGGTGGCGTCACAGCTTTACCAACTGCAACCGGCGCCCTACGCCAGCATGGTCAGACGTGAGCTGGCGCGTTTGCAGGAAACGTCCGAAAACTGATCCACGCACCTCGAAAACGGGAACCTCTACTACAGTCATTGGACTGAGTATTCAGAGGCTTCGCGGTCTACTGCCAGGCCATCCTGCTATTGCTGTGAACAGCACGAGGTGCAAAAGCATGAACGGATTTCGACGGTTGCTGGCTGCTGTCCTGGCCACTTTCGGTTTGCTGGCGACACCCGCCCCGGTGTTTGCCGCCCAGGCGCCGATCCACTTTGCCGACCTGAACTGGGAAAGCGGCAGCCTGATCACCGATGTCCTGCGCATCATTGTCGAGAAGGGCTACGGGCTGCCCACCGATACCTTGCCGGGCACCACCATCACCCTGGAAACCGCGCTGGCCAATAATGACATCCAGGTCATTGGCGAGGAGTGGGCCGGTCGCAGCCCGGTCTGGGTCAAGGCCGAAGCCGAAGGCAAAGTCGTCAGCCTCGGCGACACGGTCAAGGGCGCGACCGAAGGCTGGTGGGTGCCGGAATACGTGATCAAGGGCGACCCGGCCAAGGGCATCAAGCCGCTGGCGCCGGACCTGCGCAGTGTCAGCGACCTGCCGCGCTACAAAGACGTGTTCAAGGACCCGGAAGCCCCGACCAAGGGGCGTTTCCTCAACAGCCCGATCGGCTGGACCTCGGAAGTGGTCAACAAGCAGAAGCTCAAGGCGTACGGCCTGGACGACAGCTACGTGAACTTCCGCAGCGGTTCGGGCGCGGCCCTGGATGCAGAGATCAGTTCGTCCATTCATCGTGGCAAGCCGGTGCTGTTCTACTACTGGTCGCCTACGCCGTTGCTAGGCCGCTTCAAGCTGATTCAACTGGAAGAGCCTGCGTTCGACGCCGAAGCCTGGAAGACCCTGACCGACGCCGACAACCCCAATCCACGGCCGACCCGTTCCCTGGCTTCGAAGCTGTCGATCGGTGTGTCCACTCCGTTCCAGAAGCAATATCCGCAGATTGCCGAGTTCTTTGCCAAGGTCGACTTTCCGATCGACCCGCTGAACAAGGCGCTGGCCGAAATGAGCGAGAAACATACGCCGCCGCGCCAGGCAGCGCAGGCGTTCATGAAGGCTCACCCGGACGTGTGGCGCGCCTGGCTGCCCAAGGATGTGGCGGACAAAGTCTCCGCCGCCCTGTAGGCGCTGCCGCAGGTCGGGATCTTTTGATCTTTGTCATGAAAAAGCAAAATCAAGACATCGCAGCCTGCGGTAGCTCCTACAATGTTCGGTTCATATCCCTTTCAAGGATCTCTGAACCATGACCCTGTTGTTGGCTCAGTCGCTGGTGACGATCTTCGCCGTGATCAGTCTGGTGCATGTGTATTGGGCGTTGGGTGGCGAGTGGGCGGCGGTGGCGGCGGTCCCGCAAGTACCGCAGGAAGGCAGCGCAAAACTGAAACCGGCGTTCAAGCCGCGAGGCTGGATCACGCTGGTGGTGGCCGGGGCATTGCTGTTGATCGCCGTGCTGGTGTGCTGGCGGGTGGGCTGGTGGCTGCCACCCTTGCATCACTGGTCGTTGCAGTGGGCGATCAGTGCCATTGCGATCTTGCTGTTTGCCCGGGCCATTGGCGATTCGGAGCTGGTGGGCTTTTTCAAGGAGGTCAAGGGCTCGAAATTTGCCCGGCTCGACACCTGGGTTTATTCGCCGTTGTGTGTGGTGTTGGGTGCAGGGTTGTTGGCGGTGGCCTGGGTCTGATACAGCGACGTTTCTGTAGTGACAGTACTGGCCTCATCGCGAGCAAGCTCGCTCCCACAGGTTTTGTGTGCGCCACAAATCCACTGTGGGAGCGAGCTTGCTCGCGATGAGGCCGGTCCAGTCGATGCAAATCCTTGGTCTAACTACCGCTCTCCGTACGCCGACTACTCACCTCAGCCGGCACATCATCCCCGGCCATGCGCTTACGAAACAGCGCCGCCCGGGCCAGCAGCAAGGTGGTCACCGGTACGGTAATCGCCAGCAGGATCGGAATCAGCCAGGCGTGCAAGACCGGCCCAGACTTGAGCGCCGAAAAATAGATGATCGAAGCCAGCGCCACGCACCAGGCCCCGAGTGTCGAGGCCAGGGCCGGTGGGTGCATGCGCTGGAAGTAATCCTGCATGCGCAGCAGGCCCGTGGCGCCGATCAAGGCAAACAGGCTGCCGAGCACCAGCAGGATCGCCACCGGGATTTCCACCCACAACGACAAGGGCGTATTCATTCGATCACCTCACCACGCAGCAGGAATTTCGCCAGGGCGAACGAGCCGACGAAACCGAACAGGGCGATCAGCAGCGCCGCCTCGAAGTAGGTGTCACTGGCATAACGAATACCCAGCGTCAGCATCATCAGCATCGCGACGATGTACAGGTAGTCCAGCGCCAGGACCCGGTCCTGGGCCGACGGCCCTTTGAACAGGCGGATCAGGGTCAGGATCATCGCCAGGGAAAACAGGAACAGGCTCAGCAGGATCGCGTTCGCCAGCAAGGGGCTCATTCGAAGATCTCCATCAACGGACGCTCGTAGGTCGTCTTGAAGTGCTGGATGAACAGCGCCTCGTCGTCCAGGTCGAAGACGTGCAACAGCAGAATGCTGCGGTCCAGCGCCAGCTCCGACCAGACCGTACCGGGCACCACCGTGGTAATCATCGACAGCGCGGCCAGGCCGTTGGCGTCACGTAAGTCCAGCGGCACCTTGATGAATTGCGAGCGGGGCGGACGACGACCGGCATTGAGCACGCCCCAGGCCACGGCGAGGTTGGACACCAGCACATCGCGCCCGACCAGCAGGACCAGGCGCAGGATCACCCCCGGACGACGGATGCGCACCGGCAGCGGACGCAGCCTGCGCATCATCAGCGGCGCGCAGAACCCCAGCGCCGCACCCAGCAGCAGATTGCCGGGGCTGGTCGACAGGTTCAGCAACAGCCACAGCAGGCACAAGGCCAGCGACAGCACGGGTGCGGGAAACAGACGCTTCATGGTTGCACCTCCTGCGGGGTCGCCTTGGCCGTGGGGTTCGGTACGACGCGGGTGTCGAGTACCGCCATCACGTATTGCTGCGGGTTGTACAAGGCATCGGCGGCGGCCTGGGTGTAGCGCAGCAGCGGATCGGCCTTGAAGGTCAGCGCAATGCTCAAGCCCAGCAGCGCGAAGATCGGCACGCATTCCAGGCGTCGCAGCAGGGGCGATGGTCGTTCCGCCGGCGTCCAGAAGCGCTGGATGCCCAGGCGCGAGAATGCGACCAGCGACGCCAGCCCCGACACAATCAACAGCACCAGCAGGCCCCACGCAGCGTTGGAAATCGGTGCGTCGCCGCTGTTGCCCAGGCCCAGCGGACTGAGCAGGGCGCCGATCAACCCGAGTTTGCCGATAAACCCGGAGAGCGGCGGCATGCCGATGATCAGCAAGGCGCAGGCGATGAAGCTCAGGCCGAGAAACGCCATGGTCCACGGGATCACCTGGCCGACCACGGCTTTTTGGTCGTCGTCGAGGTTGGTGCCTTTGGGTGGATGCAGGGATTCCAGGGGGCGGGGCAGCAGTTCGGCTTCATCCTCGAGCTGTATCTCGTTGGCCGAGCGCGAACGCTCGATCAGTTCGGCCAGCAGGAACAGCGCGCTCAACGCCAGGGTCGAGCTGAACAGATAAAACAGCGCTGCGCCCACCAGGTTCGGCTGGGCGAAACCGATGGTCGACAACAGGATGCCCGCCGACACCAGAATGCTCAGGCTGGCCATGCGCTCCAGGCGTTGCGCGGCGAGGATCGCCAGGGCGGCGCAGACGATGGTCGCCATGCCGCCGTAGATCAGCCACTCCCCGCCAAAGAACGCCGATGCCCCGGCCTGGGCGGAGAACAGCAGCGTCCACAGGCGCAGCAAGGTGTAGACGCCGACCTTGGTCATGATCGCGAACATCGCCGCCACCGGTGCGCTGGCCGAGGAATAGGCCGGCACCAGCCAGAAGTTCAACGGCCACATGCCGGCCTTGGCCAGAAACGCGACGGCCAGGATCCCCGCGCCGGCGTGCAGCAAGCCCCGGTCGGCTTCGGACACCAGCGGGATCTTTACCGCCAGATCGGCCATGTTCAGCGTGCCGGTCACCCCATAGATCAGCGCCGCGCCAATCAGGAACAGCGACGAGGCCAGCAGGTTGATCGAGATGTAATGCAGCCCCGACGACACCCTTGCACGGCCCGAGCCGTGGAGCATCAAGCCGTAGGACGCGGCCAGCAACACCTCGAAGAATACGAACAGGTTGAACAGGTCCGCGGTGAGGAATGCGCCGTAAAGCCCCATCAACTGGATCTGGAACAGCGCGTGGAAACTCGAACCGGCGCTGTCCCAGCGGGCCATGGCGAACAGCAGGGCACTGACGCCGATGATGCCGGTCAGCACCAGCATCAGCGCTGAAAGACGATCGACCACCAGCACCAGGCCGAACGGCACTTGCCAGTTGCTCGGCAGGTACACGCCGATGGAGCCGGGCACGCCGGTGGTTTGCGTCCATTGCAACAACGCCACGGCAATGCCCAGCCCGAGCAGGCTGGAGAACAGATTGATCCTGGCCTTGAGCGGCCGGTGCTTCTCGCCGAGCATCAGCATGATCGCGGCCGTCAGCAACGGCAGCAGAATGGGCGCGACGATCAGGTGGGTCATCGCCATCATTCCCTGGGCTCCCGGCCATCCACATGGTCGGTGCCGGTCAGGCCTCGGGACGCCAGCAGCACCACCAGGAACAGCGCGGTCATGGCGAAGCTGATGACGATCGCCGTCAGTACCAGTGCTTGCGGCAACGGGTCGGTGTAGTGCAACAGATCCTGCGGCACGCCGTCCTTGATGATCGGTTCCTTGCCGATGAACAGGCTGCCCATGCTGAAAATGAACAGGTTGACGCCGTAGGACAGCAGGCACAGCCCCATCACCACCTGGAACGTCCGTGGGCGCAGGATCAGCCAGACGCCGGACGCGGCCAGGACGCCGATGGCGATTGCGATGACTTCTTCCATCAGACGGCTCCCTTGGCGGTAACGGACTTAGGCTGGGCAGCGGTTTTGTGACCGCGCACCGATTGGTGGGCGAGGGCGGTGAGGATCAGCAGGGTCGAGCCGACCACCACGCCGTATACGCCGATGTCGAAGAACAGCGCGCTGGCCAGGTGAATGTCACCCAGCAGCGGCAACGAAAAATGCCAGGTATGGGTGGTCAGGAACGGGTAGCCGACCAGCATCGCACCCAGGCCGGTGGCCGTGGCAATCATCAGGCCCGTGCCCATCCAGCGCAGCGGTCGCAGGCTCATTTGTGCCTCGACCCACTGCGTGCCGGCGACCATGTATTGCAGGATGAACGCCACCGACATCACCAGCCCGGCGACAAAGCCGCCACCCGGTTGATTGTGCCCGCGCATGAACAGGTAGAACGACACCACCAGCGCCACTGGCAACAGCAGGCGCACCAGCACCGCCGGCACCATCATGAAGCCGAGCGCGGTGTCGCTGGCGTGACGCGGGTTGACCAGGTCGGTGACCACATCCGGTGCGAGCAAGCGTTGCTGGGCCGGCAGTTGCAGGCTTTCTTTCGGCGGGCGGAAGCGACGCAGCAGGGCGTACACGGTCAGGGCCACGGCCACCAGCACGGTGATTTCACCGAGGGTGTCGAAACCACGGAAATCCACCAGCATCACGTTGACCACGTTGCTGCCGCCGCCTTCGGGCAAGGCGCGACTCAGGTAGAAGGAGGAAATGTCGTTGGGGGTCTGGCGCGTCAGCATGGCGTAGGCCAGCAACGCCATGCCGACACCGACCGAGGACGACAACAGCAAGTCGCGTATCCGCCGCACCCGCGCGCGGCGCAGGCTGCCCGGCAACGGCGAGACTTCTTCGATCCGTCGTGGCAGCCAGCGCAGGCCCAGCAGTATCAGCACCGTGGTCACCACTTCGACCGCCAGTTGGGTCAGGGCCAGGTCCGGCGCCGAGAACCAGACGAAGGTGACGCAGGTCATCAGGCCGCAGACGCTGACCATGGTCAGGGCTGCCAGACGGTGATACTTGGCCTGGTATGCCGCGCCAAGGGCACAGGCGATGGCCAGCAACCACAGGGTGACGAAGACGATCGAGCCGGGGATCTTCGGCCGGTCGCCCCAGTGCAGGCTGCTGTGCAGCATGGGAATCAAGCCGGCCAGCACGGCGGCGAGCACCACCAGGAACAACTGCATCTGCAGGCGCCGGGTGCCCATCCGCGATTCCAGACGACGGGCCAGGCGCAGGCTGGCGACCAGTGCCCATTCGAACAGGTGCTTGCCGTCCAGGCGACCGATGACGGGCGGGCGGTTGAAGCGTCCGCGCTTGAATTGATTGCGCAGCAGCAGGTAGAGCACGGTGCCGCAGGACAAGGCGATCAGGCTCATGATCATCGGCGCGTTCAGGCCGTGCCAGATCGCCAGGCTGTATTCGGGCAGCGTGCCGCCAACCACCGGTTGCGCCGCCGCCGCGAGCAACGGGCCGACCACCTGCGCCGGGAATATCCCCACCAGCAGGCAAGTGAACACCAGCAGCTCGACCGGGGCGCGCATCCAGCGCGGTGGTTCGTGGGGGGTGTGAGGCAAGTCGGTCGCGGGCGGACCGAAGAACACATCCACGGTGAAACGCAGGGAGTAGGCCACGCTGAAGGTACCGGCGATCGTTGCCACGATCGGCAGGCTCAGCTCGACCCAGCGCGTGGCATTGATGAACACGGTTTCGGCGAAGAACATCTCTTTGGAGAGGAAGCCGTTGAGCAACGGCACGCCGGCCATCGAGGCGCTGGCGACCATGGCCAGGGTGGCGGTGAACGGCATCAGCTTGTACAGGCCGCTGAGTTTGCGGATATCGCGGGTGCCGCTTTCATGGTCGATGATGCCCGCGGCCATGAACAACGAGGCCTTGAACGTCGCGTGGTTGAGGATGTGGAACACCGCGGCGACGGCGGCCAGCGGGCTGTTCAGGCCGAGCAGCAGGGTGATCAGGCCGAGGTGGCTGATGGTCGAGTAGGCCAGCAGTCCCTTGAGGTCGTTCTGGAACATCGCGCAATACGCCCCGAGCAACAGGGTGCAGGCACCGGCGCCGCTGACGATGTAGAACCATTCTTCACTGCCCGAAAGCGACGGCCATAGCCGCGCGAGCAGAAACACCCCGGCCTTGACCATGGTCGCCGAGTGCAGGTACGCCGACACGGGCGTCGGCGCGGCCATGGCGTGGGGCAGCCAGAAGTGGAAGGGGAATTGCGCGCTTTTGCTCAAGGCGCCGATCAGGATCAGGGGCAACAGGATGGGGTAGAGGGCATGGGCACGAATCAGGTCGCCGGCGGCCAGGACCTTGTCCAGTTCATAGCTGCCGACCACATGGCCGAGCAGCATGACCCCCGCCAGCAGGCACAAACCGCCCGCACCGGTCACCATCAGCGCCATGTAGGCACCGCGCCGGGCATCGGCGCGATGGTGCCAGTAACCAATCAGCAGGAACGAGAAGAGGCTGGTCAGCTCCCAGAAAAACACGATCTGGATCAGGTTGCCGGAGATCACCAGCCCCAGCATGGCGCCCATGAAGGCCAGGAAAAACGCGAAGAAGCGCGGCACCGGATCGTTCGGCGACATGTAGTAGCGAGCGTACAGCGACACCAGGGTGCCGATGCCCAGCACCAGCAGGGAGAACAGCCAGGCGAAACCGTCCATGCGCAGGACGAAGTTCAGGCCCAGGCTGGGCAGCCAGGAAAACTCTTCGCGAATGACGCCGCCATGGGCGATCTGCGGGTACAGGAATGCGACCTGGACGCTGCCGATCAGGGCGATCAGGCCAGCCAGCAGGGATTCGGCGTTACGGGCATTGTGCGGCAACACGGCCGCCAAACAGCTGCCTATGAATGGCAGAAGCAGTAGAACTATCAGGGACATAGGCTTCTAATCTGCGGAAGTTTGTGAGGCATCATACGTGCCAGCTCCCGGATCGCCAAACGCCAAGCTGTCGCAGAATCCTACACGGTAGACGGAAAAGCCCTGTTTAACATTGTTTCAGAGAGGGGGGTGTCTGGACCGGCCCCTTCGCGGGCAAGCCCGCTCCCACAGTGTCCGCGTCGTACACAAGTTATGTGAACGCCTCTGAACCTGTGGGAGCGGGCTTGCCCGCGAAGGCGATTTATCTGGCGATGCGGAAACCTGCGGTTTATCGCTGTGTTTCCTGCTCCAGTTCCCGCTCAGCAGCCGCCTTACCCTTGGTCTTCAGCTCACTGACAATCACCGCCGCGACAATCAACCCGGCCCCGACCAGGGCAATCGCCGGCAGGCGTTCCCCGGCGATGCGCCCGACAATCCCGGCCCATACCGGCTCACCGGCATAGATCAGCGTGGCGCGGGTCGGAGACACGCTTTTCTGTGCCCAGTTCATCGCCACCTGAATCGCCGCACTCGCCGCCCCGAGGCCCAGTGCGCTGCACAACAGCAGCCAGGAGAAGTCCGGAATCGCCTCGTTGGTCGGCACCACCATCAGGAACGACAACACCGACGTGACCGCCAGTTGCACCACCGTCACCCGGCGCACATCGACCTGGCCGGCATAGGTGCTGATCAGGATGATCTCGGCCGCAATGGCCACGGCGCTGATCAAGGTGGCGATTTCACCGGGGCTGAAGTTGAACGAAGCACCGGACGGCCCGGACAACAGCATCAACCCGGTAAAGGCCAGCATGATGCCGATGCTCGGCATCAACCCCGGACGCCGCCCCAGCACCAGCCATTGCAGCAATGGCACGAACGGAACATAAAGCGCGGTAATGAATGCCGATTGGCTGCTGGGAATGCTCTGCAACCCGACCGTCTGCAAGCCGTAGCCGAGCATGATCGCCACGCCGATGAACGAACCGGCCTTGAGTTCGAACAGGGTCAGGTCGCGCAGGTGACGCCAGGAGAACAGGGCGACGATGCTCGCGGCGGCGGCAAAGCGCAGGCCGACGAAAAACATCGGGCCGCTGACGGTCATCGCATGCTGGACCAGCAGGAAGGTTCCGCCCCAGACCATCGTGATCAGCACCAGCACGCATTCGGCCTTGCTGAACCTTGTGAAACGGGAGGAAGCCTTTGGGGAATTCACCGACGTCATGACCTTGCACGCTATTGGAGGGCGACGCACAATGCGCCGAATGTTGCGCAGTATACTGCCCAACCCCACTCAGTGAGCAATATAGTGCACAAAGATTCTACCCAACGGGCTTCGGTCCTCCAGCACGTCAGTCAAAATGTTCGTCGTTTGCGTCATGCCGCCGACCTGAGCCAGACCGCGCTGGCCGAAAAGTCCGGTGTCAGCCGCCGAATGCTGGTGGCGATCGAGGCGGGGGAAAAGAATGTCAGTCTGACCACCCTCGACCGGGTGGCCGAAGCGCTCGACGTCGCCTTCAGTGATTTGATCCAGGCCCCCGATGCTCGCGATCCCAGCCGTATCAACGAACTGGCCTGGACCGGCACGATCCCCGGCAGTAGGGCGGTGTTGCTCTCCAAGGCCAGCGCCAGCCGCGAAGTCGAGCAGTGGGAGTGGTGCCTGCAACCGGGCGAGGTGTATCCCTCGGAGCCGGACGCCGATGGCTGGAGCGAGCAGATTTATGTCTTCGAAGGTTGCCTGACCGTTATGCTCGGCGACCGGCCACAGAATATTGCGGCGGGTGAATTCTTCATGTTCGCCAGCAACCAGCCGCACTGTTATCGCAATGACGGGACGGTAGCGGCGCGGTTTGTGCGAAATGTGGTGATCTGAACAGGGAGAGCAGGATGGGCCAGACCTTGAACAATGACGCCGATGTCCTGATTGTCGGTGGCGGCCTCAGTGGCGCGATGCTGGCGGCGCAGTTGATGCGCTTGCCCGGCCGGCGTCGGGTGCTGGTGATCGAACCCCGGGCCGAGTTGGGGCGGGGCGAAGCCTACAGCGCGGTGGAGTTGGGCCACACGCTCAACGGCAACGCGGCGCGGATGAGTGTCGACCCGGACAACCCCGACGACCTGACCCAATGGCTCACCGACTACATTGCCGGCGGGGGCTGGCCGGAGTCGGACCAGCAGCATGTGCCGATCAGCGAATTGTTTCCGCCTCGGGGAATCTTCGGCCTGTACGCTCGGCAGCGCCTTGCAGAAGCGCAGGCGGTGGGCGCCTTGGTCGGTTCGACGGTCGAGCATGTGCAGGCCGAGGTGGTCGATTTGCAAACCGATGCAGACGCCGTGCGTTTGACCTTGAGCGACGGCCAATGCTTGCAGGGCGCTTTTGCGGTACTGGCCACCGGGATGTTTCCCGCCGCGCGCACGCCACAAACCCAATCCAGCGGCTTGAATGCGGCCGCCCTCGATCCGTGGGATGTGGCGGCCATGCAGCAGCTCGATGCGCAATCGACGGTCATGATCATCGGCTCGGGCCTGACCATGGTCGACGCCGTGGTGTCCCTCGAACAGGCCGGCCATCGCGGGCCGATCGAAGTGTTTTCCCGCCATGGTCTGCTGCCCCATGTGCGCCGCCAGCCACCGGCCTGGGTGGATTTTCTCGCCGAGGATCAGGACATCCGCACACCTCGCCAGTTGCTGCGCGAATTGCGTCGACACTGCCGGGACGCCATCGCCCAGGGCATCGACTGGCAGGCGCCACTGGACACGGTACGGGCACACATTGGCCGCTTGTGGCATCAGGCGACGGATGTGCAGCGTCGGCAGTTCGTGCGGCATGTGCGGCCCTGGTGGGAAAGCCATCACCACCGCTCGCCACCCTTGAGTGCCGAACTGGTCGAGCGTTTGTATAAAGAAGGACGGCTGCGTATTCACGCAGCGTCCTACCAGGGCCTTGAGCCTTCGATCAATGGCGGGGTGAGCATCCGCCTTCGACGACGCGGCGAGGCGCAGGCCTGTGTGGTCAGCGGTGCTGCCCTGATCAACTCCAGCGGTATCGAATACGACTGGCGCCGGGTCGCTCGACCGTTGCCCCGGCAACTGCTCGCCCGTGGCCTGGTGCGGCCCGGGCCGTTGGCCCTGGGCATCGCGGCAGAAGTCGATGGCGCGGTGCTGAACGCCGAGGGGCTGCCCGCCAGCCGTCTGTTTGCCATGGGCCCGCCGTTGCGCGGCATGTGGTGGGAAAGCACGGCCGTCACCGATGTGGCGAGCCAGGCCAAGGCGCTGGCCGAGCGACTGGTGCGCTAAGGCCGCCCATTCAACACACCGCGCCGGTAGGAGCAGCCTTCGGCAGCTCCTACCCTGTAGGAGCGAGCTTGCTCGCGATAAACCTGAGAACACCGCGGGGTGTCAGGCTCCCCGCATCATCGTTGACCTCCATCGCGAGCAAGCTCGCTCCTACATGTCGGGCGGTGTTCCGTTTTTCCAAGTAACCCGCCCCGCAACCCCCCCGATTACTGCTGCATCACGGTTGCCTGGTTGGTCGAACCATATTGTTGCACGGTGGCCGTCTGGGTCATGCCGCTCTGGTCGATGTTGGCGATGTTGCCGGTGCCGCCCTGGGTCACGTACGCCACGTTCATGGTATCGGCCTGTTTGACGGTGATCATGTTGTCGCTGCTGCCGGACAATTGCTGGGTGTACGCGCGGTTGCTGCTGCCGTCCTGATTGAACTCGGTGCTGTTGCCCGAACCCATTGTGCTGCCCATGGCCAGGTTGGTCTCGCCGCGCTGGTCGGAGATCAGGATGTTGTCAGTGCCGTTCTGGTCGAAGTACAGCTCGTTATACAAATTGTCCTGGCTGACGGTGGTTTTGTTGCCGGTACCGGTCTGGTTAGTGGTCACGATATGGCCGGTGCCGTTCTGGGTGAAATTGGCGACGTTGTCGTAGCCATTCTGGTTGATGGTCGCACGCTGGTTCTTGCCGAACTGGCCGCCGGCTTGCGGGCCTTTCCAGTTGCTGGCGTAGACCTTGTTGCCGTCACCTGTGGTGGTGACATTGAGCACCTGGTCAGTGCCGTTTTGATAGGTGAAATGCACGTTGCCGTTGCCTTGTTGATACAGCGCCAGGGTCGAGTTGGCGGATTCGTACTGGTCGGCATAGATGGCATTGAGGTTGCCGACCTGCAGCACCGAAGCCACGTTGTTATCGCCAAAGCTCTGGTCGACGATGGTTTCGTTGGTGTTCCCGTATTGGTTGATGGTGGCCTGGCTGGCGACCTGAGTCTCTTGCCAGACTTCGGTGCCGTTGCCGTTGCCCTGCTGGTTGATGGACAGGTTACCGCCCTGGCCGTTGCGCTGGTCGCCATAGGCATAGTTGCCGTCGCCGTTCTGGTTGATGTCCATCCGGGCGCCGTTGTGCAACACCTGTTCGGCGGTGCCGTAGTTCTCGTTACCGTGCTGGGTGACCGTTGCTTTGTTGCCGATGCCCACCTCCGTCTGTTCGACGTTGGCTTCGTTGTTGTCACCGAACTGGAAGGTCTTGGCGGACGCGCCGTCCTGACTGCTCTGGTAGATGAGCGAGAAGTTGCCGTTACCTTCCTGTTGCTGCAAGGCCTCACTGCTACCCACGCCGATTGACTGGCTGGCATGGGTGTTGTTGTACGTGCCGGATTGCAGCTGCTGGATGGTGCTGCCGTCTTCGTGCAACTGCTCGGCATATCCGGCGTTGTACTGGCCGGACTGTTGCTGGTCGATGGTGCTGGTGGCGCTGTCCTGCACCGCCGCGGCATCGTTGGCCAGCCCCTGTTGCTGTTGATTGGCGCTACTGAGCGCAGCCGCGATCTGCTTCACGTCGGCGATGTTGGCGGTGCCGTCCTGAAACTGGTTGGAAATGCTGTCTTCAGCCATGGCCTGGGCACTGGCCATGACGAGGATCGCGGCGGTGAGGGGCGTCAATTTGAACATGATTGAATCTCCATATAGGGTGCAGTGCTTTAACGATATTGTTTGACCGAAACGCTCATGCCGTTCCCGGACTGGTTCACGGCGCTTTGCAGCCCCGTGCCGGCCTGGTCGATGCTGGCGCTGTTGTCATTGCCGTTCTGCGAGATCCGGGCGCGGTTGTGGCTGCCTGTCTGGGTAATCGAGGCATCGTTACCGGAGCCTTGCTGATTGATCATTGCCATCAAGTCGCTTCCTTGTTGCAGGATGTAAGCCTCCTGATTGCTTCCCGCCTGGACGATGGTGCCCAGCAACGACTGACCGTTCTGTTGCAGCATCGCGACGTTGGCCTGGCCGTTCTGGTCGATCAGCGCGTGCTGACCTGTGGGTGGTGGCAACTCACCAAGATCGCCACCGGGGCCGAGGTCCGCGTTTTCCAGCAGATCGTCGGCGTGCACGCCTGTAATGCCGCACAGCAGAAGCAGGCAGAGCAAGGTGGCAGTCGAAGTTTTCATGGACCTGTCCTTAGGTTTGAAGCCGGCCCCATCAACCCGCGTGGCTGATGGGGCGTGGGCTCAGTTGGCGATCACCGGCACCGAACGCACGGAGCCTTGGGACGAGGTGATCGTGGCGGTCGGGTTCGCCGACGGAACCACCGTGGTGGTGTTGTTCACCGTCAACTTCCAGCGTCCATTCACCGGTACAGAGGTGGTGCCCAGTGTGACCAGCCCGGCAGGGGTCGTGACCTTGACGGTGATGGTGTTGCCGGTGGTCACCGATGAGGTGCCGGCAAAGTTCCAGGTGAAGCGGTTGTTGGAGCGGGCGCTCACCGTTGCGGTGGTCACGGCGAAGGTTTCCGCAGCAGGCCTTGGCGAGACCTGTACCGTGACCGTGGCCGGCGTCGTCGACACGGCGCCGAAGCTGTCCCTGGCGAAGTAGGTGAAGGTCGTGGTGAAGGCCGTGGGGACGCTGGCCGGTGGCGTGTAGGTGAGCACCGTACCGTTACTGCTGACGGTGCCGCGACCTGTCGGTAGCGGAGTGAAGCTGGCGACGGCCAGCGGCAGGTTGCCTTCCGGATCGGTGTCGTTGGCCAGCACGTTGATCGGGATCGCCACACCCAGGGTCGTGACAGCATCGGCGACTGCCACCGGAGGCCGGTTAGGCGCCACGGTAATGGTCACGGTTGCCGCCGTCGTCGAGGCCAGGCCTTTGACGTCCTGGGCCTTGTAGGTGAAGGTCGCGGTCAGCGGCGCGTTGACCACGGCGGGAGGGGTGTAGACCACCGCCGTGGTGCCGCTCAATGCCACGGTGCCCTGACCGGTGGCCGGTGGGGTCAGCGCGGTAATGCTCAGCGGTGTGTTGCCATCAGGGTCCCTGTCGTTGGCCAGCAGGTTGAGGGTGATCGGCACGCCGAAGCTGGTGCTGCCGGTATCGGCGACGGAGATCGGTGCCTGGTTGGCGCCGGTGTCCGGTGCAGTGCCGACGACGACAACCGGCTCGGTGTCACTGCCACCGGCGGCGGATTTCACCGTGACGGTTGCAGGTGGTTGGGCCAGGTCAGCCACCGTCAGGCGTTGCAGGGTGCCGGATTTCGTCAGTCGTCCGAAACCCTGGGCGACCATGTCCGGTACCACCACTTCGTCTGTGGAGGTGGCTTCGATCAGCAGGCTGTGGTTGCTCCAGCTATACCGAGCGGTCTGGATTTTCACCACGTCCGACAGCTTGCTCGACACCGCGGTCGGGCGGGTGGTGCCGGCCGGGTTGGTGGCGGTCACCACCACGACCGGAGGCACGGTGCCGTTGGCCAGCAGATGCTGGGCGAAGAACGTGCCGTTGTTATCGCTCACCATGCTGGTCTGGCAAGGCGTGGGTGGCGGGCCGGGCACCAGGGCGATGCTTTCGCGAAAGCACAGGGTCGAACCGTTGGCGGCTTTGGCGAACACTTCGACCCGGGTGCTGTTGCCCCCCGTGCCAGCGGTGCGCCGGTAGGTGGCACGGCTCATGTCCACCGCGGTTTGCGCACGGCTGTCGAGCACCTTGCCGGCCACGGTGAAGAGGTTGGTCTGGATGGTCCCGGCCGGACCCTGGATGCGTACGAAGTTGGTGTTGTTGGGGCTGCCGGTCACGGCCTCGGTGAGGTTTGGGTCACCGATGAAGGTTTCGACCGCGCCGGTGTCCGGATTCACCGCGGTGTAGGGGCCGTTGACGCTGCGCAGGAACGGCCCGATCGCGCCGTTGACCGCACCGGTGAACACCCCTGGCGCACCGATGCCGACGTCCCGGGTGATGTTGATCGCACGACGTCCGGGAGTGGTGACGTTGACCGTTTCCACACCATAGGGGTGGGTAATGGTGTAGGTCCCGGCAGTGGGAACATTTATCCGCATGCGAATCCGCGCGAAGCTGATCTGGTCGCCGTCGACCGGATTGCCGCCGGCAAATGCAGCCTCGATCCCGGCGACATAAGCATCCATGCCATAACCGGCGGCGTTGTTGGGGATGGTGGTTTCGGCCAGGTACCAGAAGGCTTCGTCCGGCCAGTTATCGGGGAACACCATCGGTTGGGTGTCGTCGAAAATGCCGGGTGTCGGCAGCAGGGTGCACATGTAGGCCGGCGGCACACTGGCAGCGACCCGTGTGCTGACGGCGCGGGACTGGCACAGCTCCATCGACAGCTGATTTTGGTCCTGATACCAGATCGGGAATTTCCCGGTGGCAAAGGTGTAAGGGCCGGGATCGACGGCGGCGAGTTGCGCGAAAGCACTGCCGGACAGCGATAGAGTCAGTCCCAGGGCGTTGACCGCCAGGCGTGGCCATTTGTTCATGATGCCTCCTGATGAGGATCTGGGCATGTGAGCGTTCATTGCACGATGACCACTTCTTCGGTATCGCTGCCGCCATTGGATGACGTCACGCGAACCTGGGCTGGCGGAATCGGCGTGATGCCGGTGGCCAGGCTTTTCACGGCGCCGTCGCCACTCAGGGCGCCGATGGCAAGACCGGCGCCGGTGGTAGCCGTGAGCACCGGTGGCGATGTTTCATCGCTGGTCGAGGCGGTGATGCTGATTTGCCCGGTGTTCAGGCTGTACTCGGCACGTGAGATCGTCACCAGGTCGGTCAGCGGCATGGGCAAGACGGTCGGCGTGCTGCTTGGGATCGCCAGGTGGTTGTCGGCGGTCACCTGCAAGGTGCTCGGCAGGGCCGGATTGCTCGGCGACTGCGCATACCAGTGGCCGGTGGTGTCCGCTTCGGAGAAGTTCAGCACCGGGTTGTTGCTGGTCAGGGTCACGCTGGCCGGTGGCGGCGGGGCCATCACGAACACATCCTGCTGGGCCACCGGTGCGCTGGCGCCGGCATGTCGCGAGTAGGTGCTGCGTTCGGCGATCACCGGAGTCGGCCGGACCACCGACGACAACTTGCCGGAAACGGCGAAGAGGGTGGTGCGCAAGTCCAGGCCATTGGGGCCTTCGATGCGCACGTAGTTGGTATTGAACGGGCTGCCGGTCACGGCTTCGTTGAGGTTTGGGTCGCCGACGAATTTTTCCGCCTGGCCCGTGGTCGGGTTGGTCTCGGTGTAGGGGCCGTTGACGCTGCGCAGGAACGGCCCGACGTCACCCTTGAGCGCGCCGTTGTAGGTTTTTGGCGCGCCGATGCCGATGTCCCGGGTCATGTTGATCGCCCGCCGGCCGGGGGTGTCGATATTGAATACCTCGACGCCATAGGGGTGGGTGATGACATAGGTGCCGGCGACGGGCACGTCGACGCGGATACGGATACGGGCGAAACTGATCTGATCGCCCTCCAGCGGATCACCCCCGCTGAAGGCGGCTTCGAGCGCCGAGACATAGGTCAGGTCGATGCCTCGGGCGGCGTCGACGATGGTCGTTTCGCCGGTCGCCCAGAACGCTTCGTCGGGGAAGTTGGTCGGGAAGACCAACGGTTGGGTGTCATCGAAAATCCCGGGGTTCGGGATCAACGAGCACATGTAAGTCGGGGCTCCAGGTGCGCTGGCAACCCTGGAACTGACAGCCTTTGACAGGCACAGGTCAAGTGTTCGGCCGTGGGAATCTTGATACCAGGCGGCGAAATTGCCATTGGCTGGCAGGTAGGGTCCCGGGTCTACGGCAAACAGCGCTGCCTGGGCGATGCCTTGGGCCAGAGCGGTCACGACCAGTGCAGTCGCGGTTTTGCACAGTAAAGGGTGCATGAGTATTCCCTCTATCGAAGTACCTGCCCCTTGGGGATGGGCCAGTTGGCAGGGAGGATGGCAACTTCCATACCAATCAGCGAAAACGCCCGGGAGAGGCCCGGAGTAAAGGCATTGACGCAGTCGCGGCCGAGAGACCGGGAAGGGCTCAAACGGGCGGGTGCCCCCAATATTGGGGGTGATGGGGCGTAGGGGCGGGCGGGGAATCACAACCCCCAGGTTCGGGCAATTTGCCTTGGGTGGGCTATAAACCAATGGGGGGTTACCGGGAAGGTGTCCATGACCACAATCGCTAAAGTGCTTGCGAGCGAAAGCGAAGTCCGCTTGAGAACGCGCAAGCAGCCGTTCGATCTGCTGCGCTGGTTCTCGCTGATCAGCATGGCGGTGATCGGCACGGTGGTGGTGGCGCTGGGGGCGGTGTCCACGCGGTTCGTGATTACCGAAAGCGTGCAGCGCGATGCGCTGTTGACCTCACAGTTCGTTCAGTCGATTGCCTTGGCCGAGGTACGTCATGTATCGATTCCCAACGTGCGGACCATGGGCGAGTTGCTCGACCCACGAACAGACAAGGACTTTCCCGACGTCGACCCGCTGGCCCGGGCCAGTGCCCGTGGTGAATTCCTCGACCATATCGAAAAGCTGCCGGACGTGATCCTGGCCAATATCTATGCCCCCGACCGCATGGTGATCTGGTCCACCAATCCGTCCTTGATGGGCACCACGATTCATGACAATGAAGACCTCGAACGGGCATTCAACTCCAGGATTTCCGTGTCGGCCAGTTACCACGATGTGGACAAATCCCGCATGGAGCAGAAGTTCGTGGTGCCCCCCAAATTCATCTTCCTCGAGAATTACATTCCCCTGTTCGACGCCGATGGCACCACCGTCACGGCGATGGTCGAGATCTACAAGGAGCCGCAGGACCTGATCAACCGCATGGAGCGCGGTCTGGTGCTGATCTGGCTGGCGACCGCCCTGGGCGGCGCTCTGATTTACCTGGGCCTGTTCTGGATCGTGCGGCGTGCGGCGATCCTGCTGGTGACGCAGCAGAAGCAATTGATCACCAACGAAACCTTCGTCGCGCTGGGGGAGATGTCCTCGGCGGTCGCCCACAGTCTGCGCAATCCGTTGGCGAACATCCGTTCAAGCGCCGAGCTGGCGATAGAGTTCGACGACGGTCCGGCACACGGCAATATCAACGACATCATTGGACAGGTCGATCGCATGTCGAATTGGGTACGGGAGTTGCTCCAGTCCCTGCGACCGCTCAATGACGAGGCTGAACCGGTGAACCTGGTGGCTGCACTGCACGACAGCCTGCTGGCTTACGAGCAGCAGATCGGCAAGGCCAGGGTCAACGTGGTGTTCGAGCCGGACCAGACGCCCATGGTCCTGAGCCAGCACGTGCAATTGACCCAGATCCTCAATAGCCTGCTGTCCAATGCGTTGGAAGCCATGGGCAGCGGCGGAACGCTGACCATCCGGATCGAGCCGCGCGAAGCCCAGCGTGTCAGCGTGACGGTCAGCGATACCGGCATAGGCATGAGCGAAGAACAGCGCGCCATGGCCTTCCGGCCGTTCTTCACCACCAAGCAGAGCGGGCTGGGCGTCGGGCTGGTGCTGGTCAAGCGGATCATGGAGCGTTTTGGCGGGGCAGTGACCCTCGATAGCCGTGAAGGCGAGGGCACCACCGTCCGGCTTTCATTTAATCTCGCCCCCTGAAAATGGGGATGAACTTTCCCCGTTATCGGGTCAAATCCCCAGTCATTTCCCCGGTCGTTGCGCATTGATGTTGATAAGCCATTGTTTATCAAATGTTAATGATTTTGCATAAAACAGTTACAGAACTGGCGAGATCCTTGCAAAACCACCATCACCCCCCTTCACGACATCAAGGCGGCTGGTGATGGAAAAAAAAGCGCAGTGCAGCGAAGAATTCTTCGATTTGCCTGACGGGGTCAAAGGCTCACGCAACATCGCGCGGGGGCAGAACGCTCTGTTGCCTGCAGTGCAGGCCCGTTTTGATTACCCCACCACGCCAGCGGCGCCCTTGCCGTTTCCACCGACGGCCATTGGCCCGTTGCGCCGCACTGCCAACCTTCCTCAATCGCAACGGCTTCAGTCCTGAACTTGAACAGGGAGGGTGTCGACATGAACATGAAGACGCATTCACCACGCTCACGCGCTTTGGGCATGCACCTGGTGCTGATGTTGGTGACCGGTTTGCTGGCCAGCCAGTTGCTGGTCGCCAGCCAGCCATTGTCGACGCCCGCACCGGCTCCGGCAGCCGCTGCCGAACCCGCTGTCGTTGAGGACGCCACCCCGTGGGGCGGCGACTATTTCCCCAACACCCTGCTGACCGACCAGAACGGTAAGCAACTGCGTTTTTTCGATGACATGATCAAAGGCAAGGTGGTGGTGATCAATTTCATCTTCACCACGTGCAGCGACTCCTGCCCCCTGGAAACCGCGCGTCTGCGTCAGGTGCAGAAACTGCTGGGCGACAGGGTCGGCAAGGACATTTTCTTCTACTCCATCAGCATCGACCCCTTGAGCGATACCCCCGAGGTGCTCAAGGCCTATGCGCAACGCTTCCAGGTCGGGCCCGGGTGGAAATTCCTCACCGGGGAATTCGCCGACGTCACCGAGCTGCGGCAGAAACTGGGCCTGTTCATCGACGGCGTCGATAACGGGCGCAACAAGGACCACAACCTGAGCCTGATCGTCGGCAACCAGGAAACGGGCCGCTGGATGAAAGCCTCGCCGTTCGAAAATCCGTGGATTCTGGCCGACCAACTGGCCAACACCCTGCAGAACTGGAAGCAGCCCAGCGTGGAAGAAAGCTACGTCGATGCACCGCAAATCCGTCCCCCAAGCAATGGCGAAGAGCTGTTCCGCACCCGCTGCGCGTCTTGCCACAGCCTCGGCCCAACGGACGGGCAGGGCATCGGTGTGCGCAGCATCGGCCCGGACCTGATCGGCGTGACCCGTCAGCGCGATCCGGCCTGGCTCAACCGCTGGATCCGCGAACCGGATCGCATGCTGGCGGAAAAGGACCCGATAGCGATGCAGCTGTTCGAACGCTACAACAGGATCTCGATGCCCAACCTGCGGCTGGACAAGAAGTCCGCCCAGTCCATCATCGACTTCCTGCAAGAAGAAACCGACCGTCAGCATCCGCCAGTGGCGCCACTGGCCAGTGGTAGCGAGGAACCTGAACAGCATCACTCAGTCGCACAACCGAACGTGCCCCAAATGCAATAGCGTCGAAATAGTTTCGTGGGCCGGTCAATTGCTATCAATGTTACCTACACTGACTGGATACATGGCTGCAAAGGCTGGTTTTCAAGAACTCAGGACAGACCCCATGCAGATACTGGAACAACAAAAAGTACCTGCGCCGCAGGCCCCGGCCGCTCCGCGCAAGGGGTGGCTGCCCCAGTTCAACTTGCTGCGCTGGTTCTCCCTGGCCAGTTTTTTCATCATTGGCGTGGTGGCGCTGGGGCTGGGCTACATCTCCACGCGCTTTGTGGTCGATGAAAGCATTGAACGCGATTCGATGCTGACCGCGCAGTTCATCCACGCCATTGGCGAGGCCGAAGTCCGTCATGCCGGGATTTCGCCGGGCAGGACCATGGGCGAAATGCTCGACCCGCGACTGGACCATGCCTATGCCGACGTCCCTCCCGAATCCCGGGCCACCGTACGCTCCGAGTTTCTCGACCATGTGAAACATCTGCCGGACATCCTGCTGGCGACGGTGTATGCCCAGGACCGCACCGTGGTCTGGTCGACCAACTCCGAGTTGATCGGCGTGCGCATCGAAGGCGACGATGAGCTGGATGAATCCTTCGAAATGAAATCGCCGGTGTCCACCAGCTACCACGAGATCGATGAAGAGCGTCCCGAGCAGCGCCTGTTGCGTGAACCGGAATACCTGTTCGTCGAGAACTACATCCCGATGTTCAACGCCGACAAAAGCAAAGTGATTGCCATGGTGGAGATCTACAAGGAACCGGTGGACCTGGTGGGCCGCATCCAGCGTGGCTTCAAGGCGATCTGGCTGGCGACCCTGATTGGCGGGGCGGCGATCTACCTGGGGTTGTTCTGGATCGTGCGGCGTGCAGCGATGCTGTTGCAAAGCCAGCAAAAACAGCTGATCGCCAATGAAACCTTTGTCGCCCTGGGTGAGATGTCCTCGGCGGTCGCCCACAGCTTGCGCAATCCACTGGCCAATATCCGTTCCAGCGCCGAACTGGCCCAGGTCATCGCCAGCCAGCCGGCACAGAAAAACATTGGCGATATCATCAATCAGGTCGACCGCATGTCGCGTTGGGTGCGCGAGTTGCTGGTGTCGTTGCGGCCGATGAATGACGACTTTGAAACGGTCGACCTGGTGCTCGCCATCGAAGACACCCTGAGTGCCTTCGAGTCCCTGATCAAGCGTTCGAACGTCGAAGTGCGTTTCGCTCCCGCCAGCGTGCCACCGGTCGTCAGCCACCAGGTGCTACTGACGCAAATACTCAATAGCCTGTTTGCCAACGCACTGGAAGCCATGCCCAAGGGGGGCATGCTGACGATCGAGATCGATTCCCCGGTGCCCGGCTACTTGAGCATGATCCTGACCGACACCGGCAAGGGGATGTCCAAACAACAACAGCAAATGGTCTTCAAGCCGTTTTTCACCACCAAACAAGGTGGATTGGGTGTGGGGCTGGCCCTGGTCAAAAGAATAATGGAGCGGTTTGACGGCTCGGTCGATCTGACCAGCCGGGAGCAGGAAGGAACCCGTGTTTGTCTCAATTTCAAAGTGGCAACGGGAGGGGTATATGGAGCACAGCATTCTGCTGGTCGAGGATGACGAGATCCTCGCCGAGAATATTCAGACTTACCTGGAGCGCAAGGACTTCGAGGTGACCGTCTGCCACTCGGCTGAAGATGCACTGGAGCAATTGGGTTCTTTCGCACCTGACGTGGTACTGACCGACAACTCGTTGCCGGGCATGAGTGGTCACGACCTGATCCAGAAGCTGCGCATCAGCGCGCCGGATCTGAAAGTGATCATGATGACCGGTTATGGCAACGTCGAAGACGCCGTGGTGGCAATGAAAGAGGGCGCCTTTCACTACGTCACCAAACCGGTGGCCCTGCCGGAACTCAAGCTGCTGCTGGACAAGGCCCTGGCGACCGACCGCATGGAGCGCACGCTGTCCTTTTACCAGGAGCGTGAGGCCCAGAAGTCGGGGGTGCAGGCACTGATTGGCGAGTCGGCACCGATGGTGTATCTCAAGGGCACCATCAGCCAGTTGCTCGACGCCGAACGGCGGATGGCCAACAGCGATTTGCCGCCGGTTCTGGTGGAAGGCGAGACCGGTACCGGCAAGGAACTGGTAGCCCGGGCATTGCACTTCGACGGCCCGCGCAGCAAAGGCCCGTTCATTGAATTCAACTGCGCCTCGATCCCTTCCAACCTGGTGGAATCAGAGCTGTTCGGCCACGAGAAAGGTGCCTTCACCGACGCCAAGGACCGTCGCATGGGGCTGGTGGAAGCGGCCGATGGCGGCACGCTGTTCCTCGATGAAATCGGTGAAATGGACCTGCTGTTGCAAGCCAAGCTTCTCAAACTGTTGGAAGACCGGACCATTCGCCGGGTCGGCTCGGTGAAGGAGCGCAAGGTCGATCTGCGGGTCATCAGCGCCACCAACTGCAATCTCGAACAGATGGTCCAGCAAGGCAAATTCCGCCGCGACCTGTTTTTCCGCCTGCGCATCATTTCAATCAAGGTACCGCGCCTGTACGCCCGTGGCGCCGATATCCTGCTGCTGGCCCGGCACTTCCTGGGGCTGCATGGCAAACGCTACGGCAAGCCGAACCTGTATTTCAGCAACCAGGCCGAAGAGTTGCTGCTCAGCTACAGCTGGCCAGGCAACGTACGCGAATTGCGCAACATGCTCGAGCAAACCGTGTTGCTGGCGCAAAGCGACACCATCGCCGCCCATCAATTGAACGTCTGCCTGAGCCTGGTGGATGAGCCACCGATGTTTCATCACGAGCCGCAGCATTTCAGCGAACAGCGTCCGTCCTACAACGGCGGCGAGTCCATGAACCTGCCGGAAGTGGAGCGCGACATGGTGCGCAAGATGCTCGACAAGACTGACTGGAACGTCACCAAATCGGCACGCCTGCTGGGCCTTAGCCGTGACATGTTGCGCTACCGGATCGAGAAGCTCGGCCTCGCCCGTCCGGACAAGCGCCAGTGGTAATCACTGCAACATCGGACCCTGTCTGAGGCAGGACATCAAGCAACCGGGATTCTCGACTTCCTGGTTCACGTAGACGCCACGCTCCGGATCGTAGGAGCGGATAAACACCCGGACCGTGGCATCGGCCACGGTTGGCAGGCGCGAGTCGGTAAACACGTGCTGGCTTGAAACCGGAATGAAATCCCCGGGCGCGGTCGGGATGTATGAGCCCGGCGGGATGATGTTCATGGACGGTGGTGCGGGGTGGGCGAAGGGTTGGTCGGCGCCGTAATAGTTGAATTCACTGCTGTAGTCGGTGGTGTTGGGAAAGTCGTCAGCGTGGGCCGCAGCGGACAGGCTCAGGCAGAAGGCGAACAAAAGCGTCAGGTCGGTCTTTTTCATGGCAACACCTGCTAAATCGGTTTAACCACATTTCTTCCAAGGTCATTAACTATAGCTGGCGCCGGGGGCGGCCGTCGGCGCTGTGCGGATTACAAGTTCGCAACATCTGTCAGGATGGGCTTGATCTAGACTCCGGCCGGTCAAATCGACAACCCGAACCCTGGAGCGTGCAATGGAACTGCCGACAAAAGAACAAGCCATCGCCAGCAACCGCGAGGCCTGGAATGACTCCGCCCGTCACCACAAAGACTCCAGCGAATGGCAAGCCTTGTTGAAGGGCGTGGAACAGGCGGATTTTTCCTGCCTGGATGACACCCTGACCGCGCTGCTGGCCCAGACCGGTGTCGACGGCAAGGAGGTGCTGCAACTGGGCTGCAACAACGGCCGCGAAAGCCTGTCGCTGTTCGCCCTGGGCGCGCGCAGCGTGGTGGGCGTCGACCAGTCCGGCGCATTTCTCGAGCAGGCACGGGAACTGGCTTCCCGCTCGCCCCATGCGCCGCAATTCATCGAAGCGGACATTCACCACTTGCCTGCGCCACTGCAGGAGCGCTTCGACCTGGCGCTGATCACCATCGGGGTCTTGAACTGGATGCCGGACATCGGCGAATTCTTCCGCCATGTGGCGCGTACGCTGAAGCCGGGTGGCGCGCTGGTGGTCTACGAAACCCACCCGTTCCTGGAAATGTTCGACCCCGAGGACGCCGATCCTTTTCGCCCGACCAGTTCATACTTCCGTCGCGAACCCTTCGTGCAGCACGAACCGATCGTCTACGAGGGCAAGGTCGAACAGCCGGCCGCGCCGTCCTACTGGTTCGCCCACACCCTGGGCGACCTCTTCGGCGCCGCCATTGCCGCAGGCCTGCAGATCCGTCACTTCAAGGAATACCCGCACTCCAACCGCGAAGAACTGTATGACCGCTATCAGCAGCAGGTGGCGCAGTTGCCGTTGTGTTTTACCTGGGTGGTGGTGAAGGGCTGATGTCCGGAACTCTATAGCGTGCTGTTGCTGTTGGTCCCCTTCGCGAGCAAGCCCGCTCCCACATTTGATCTGTGTCGTTCACAAATCCAGTGTGGGAGCGGGCTTGCTCGCGAAGGGGGCGACGCGCTAAAGCGGATAACCCCGGAATCAAGCCTGCGCCTGCGCCTGCGTCACCACCGGCCGCCCCGGTTTGCGCAGCGGATCCAGGCGTGAGCCGCTGTAGCGGGTTTCGCGGAAGAAGCGCCAGCGCCCGAACAGGCCGTAGACGTGTGTGACGCGGCCCTGTTCCTGGTAGCCCATGCGGATGTGCAGTTTCAGCGCCGGGATATTGTGGGTCTCGCAGACGTCTACCACCTTGTTGCAGCCTTGCAGCGCCATGGCTTCCCAGAGAGCCACCTGGACATCCACGGACAGGCGGGTGCCGAAGTAGGCGCGGGTCATTTCGCCGCCGAACTCGAAGAACTCGCCTTCCTTGACCGGGAACCAGCAGCCGTAATAGTGACGGTCGAAATAATCCCGGGTGCTGCCCCAGATGAAACCGATCGCATGGCCTTCGTCATCCAGGTACATATGCCCGGTATGACCTTCCGCGGCGAGCTCGGCCATGGTCCCGACGCGGTCGCCGAAGTGCTTGGCAAACGCCGTGGCGTTCTGCGGGGTGATGGTCACCTGGCGCACGGGAGAATAGGGACGCAGCTTGTGCGGCGGTACCGGGCTGACCAGGTCGCGCTCCATCCACAGCAACTCCCAGTGGAAGAACACATAGCGCTTCCACAGCGTACTGAACGTGCGACCCAGGCCCTTGCGCTTGATGTGTTCGTGAAGCTTGTCGAGTACGCTCATGAATCCCTCCTTTAACCGAGGATTGGTGGGGTGTAGTGAAGGTAGTGATGGGTATAGATCACTAATGGCAATTGCATGGCTATGTCCTTGTCAGCAATGTATTTCAAGTTGTGTGTCAGTCTTGACACAGTTTTCAGGCGTCAAAAAGCTGCTCATCCCGGACGTATTCGCGAGGAAAACAGCCGACTGCAAGGTGTACAACCTGTGGGAGCGGGCTTGCTCGCGAAGGCGCAGTGTCAGGCAACATCATGGGTGCCTGAACTGACGCCTTCGCGAGCAAGCCCGCTCCCACAGGGGGTCGGTGTTACTCCAGAGCGGTATAGGCCACCCGCGGCACACCCGGCAAACGCTGTTCCAGCAACGCACTCAAGGACTCTCCCGGTTCCAGGTAGGCATCGCCGAAGTCGGCGCCGAGCCGGTTCGGGTGGGCGACGATTTCCAGCAGTCCGTCGGGCGGCGGCTCGCCGTTGCGCAGATCCACCGGGGTGCACACGTAGTCGGCGGTGGTGCCGGCCAGATGGCTCAGGCGACGGTTGAGCAGGTCCTTGAACACGCGCTTGGGCAGGCTGAGGTTTTGCCCCAGGTTGCGCGCCAGACGCACGGGCACCCCCTGGCGGGCGGCGAAGCGCGCGACGATTTCGCCGATCGGCCAGATGTTGTGCACGTGTTGATGGGAGTCCAGGTGACTGGGGCGCAAGCCGTTGTCCAGGCAGCGTTGCCACTGCGCTTGGAGTTCTTCGAGCACGGCGTGGCGATCCCGGCGCCCGAGCCAGAGGCGGGTGCGGCGCAGGTTGAGGTCGAACTCGCCGGCACCGTCGCAAAAGGTCGGGCGCTGCACAATGCTCTGACTCAACGGGCGGCCGTAGGTCAGGTTGAAGTGCAGGCCGATGCGGCCTTCGAGCAACGGGTGCCGGGCCAGGACGCAGGCCGCTTCGAACGCCGGCATGTTGGCCATGGCGGTGGCGGAGCTGATGAGCCCGGCCTGGAACGCGCCGAGGATCACCGCGTTTTCGCAGGCGCTGAGGCCGAAGTCGTCAGCGTTGACTATCACTTGCCGGGGCATGTTCAGCCTCCTTGAGTTTTTCCGTAGGCGCAGGTGTTTTGACAGCCGGTGTCGCGACGGGCGCCGGGGTGGCGACTGCAGCCGCTGCTTGCCGGGCACGCCATTGCTGCAATCGGGGTTTGAAGCGTTGCCAGACCCGCAAGGCCAGCCCCAGCACCAGACCGCTCGGGCGCCAGGAGTAAAAACTCCAGCGCCAGTGTTCCAGTTGCCCGGTCATGCGTTCGTGCAGTTGATGGCTGGAGTTTTCCAGGCTGACCCGTGACGCATCGATCCACTCCCAGTGGTCTTCCAGGCCCCAGCGAATCCACTCTTCGAGCAGCACCCGGCCGCTGCCCAGGTCGGCATATTGCGGCAGGAACGCCAGGTTGTAGTCGTACAGCCGACCCTGTTCCAGCAAGCCGAGGCGATAGCTGATGCAGCGCCCCTCAAGTTCCAGCACCACCACGCGTACCAGGCCGCGGGCGGCCAGTGCGGTGAAGGCGCGGTCCATCCACTGGCGATGGCGTGCATCGGAAAAGATCCCGACCCCTTCATCGCCTTTCCAGCTCACGGCTTCGACTTCACTGATTTCCTGCAACAGCGGCCCCATGGTCAACGCGTCGGGGGTAATCCGCCGCACCCGGGCGCCACAGGCGGCGATGCGTTTGCGTGCGCGGCGCAGTTTGTAGCGCGGATCGCCGGAGACTTCCTGATGGTCGGCTTCGCTGATCAGGTGCACCGGCACTCGACAGCCTAGGCGTTGTTCGGCGGTCGAACTCAGCGCCTGCCACGGTGCCAGGGCCTGGGCCGTGGCACCGGCCAGTTCGTTCAATTGCAGCAAGGCATGGGGCAGGCGCTGGCGGATCTGCGTCAGTGCCTTGCCTAAAGCGTCGCCGTCCAGCCAGGTCAGCAGCGCGAGGCGGTCGGCGAGGGGATAGCCCAAATGATGCAGGACACGAAATGGCACACGCGCAAAGCGCTCCACGGACGCCACCAGCGGCAGGCACAGCGCCAGTTCGTCACCCTGCCAGCCGAGCAGCACGTGCAACTGCTCGCCGGGTTTGAGTGCCTGTTCCGATGCGCATAGCCAGGCCAGGGTGTTGAACGGCGTGTGGTCCGTCACGCACTGGCGCAACGTTTCGTAAGCCGCCGCGGGAAAGTCGTGGGTGCACAGCGACGTGTGCCATTCGAATCGTAGCGTCATGGGATCACGTCGCCTCGGCAGTGGCAGGTTCACGCACCGGTTTGCGCAAGGTTTCCAGGCGCGAGCCGGTGTAGCGTGTTTCGCGGAAGAAGCGCCAGCGGCCAAACAGTTTGTAGATGTTCATGATCCGTCCCTGTTCGCTGTAGCCGGTGCGTATATGCAGCTTGAGTGCCGGGATGTTGTGCCACTCGCACACGTCCACCACCTTGTTGCAGCCCTGGGCGTGCATGGCTTTCCACAGCTCGGTTTGCAGGTCCATCGACAGCCGGGTACCCCAGTAGGGCCTGGCCAGTTCGCCACCGAACTCGAAGAACTCCCCTGGCTTCACCGGGAACCAGCAACCGTAGTAGTGCTTGTCGTGATAGTTGCGGGCGGCCCCCCAGATGAACGCCACCGCGTCACCCTTGTCGTCCAGGTGCATTTGCCCGGTGTAACCCTCGCGGGCCAGTTCGGCCATGGTCTCTACCCGGTCGCCAAAGTGACGGGTGAAGGCCACGGCGTTCTCCGGGGTGATGCTGACGACCCGCAGCGGCGGGTAGGCCTTGAGTTTGTGCGGTGGCACCGGGCTGACCAGGTCACGCTCCATCCACAGCAGTTCGTGGTGGGAAAACACGAAGTGCTTCCAGATTTTTTTCAGGGTGGCGCTCAGGCCTCTTCGCTTGATGTGTTCGCTGAGTTTGTGCAGTGCGCTCATGTTGTTGGCTCCTGACGGGATTGCCCGTGAGTGGAGTGATTCCTGCGCGCGGCGAAATGCCGACACGGCCAAGCACAAGAGGGCGGTCATGAGGCGATCCAGCTGAGGGCGAACAGGGTTTGCCCGGGCAGTTCGAAGCTCACGCGACCGTCCCGGCAGTTGAAGGGCGCGTCGCGGCTGCGATTGTCAGCACCGAAGTAACGCAGGGCGCCCTTGCCCAGCGGGCAGGCCACACCGTTGAGGTCGACACGCTGCAAACGCGTGCCCTTGTTCACCCCCAGCAGCGTGCGCTTGAGGTCATCGGCCATGGCCAGCGCATCGACTTCGAAGGCATCGTTGTCCAGGCGCACCACCTGGTGCAGCCAGTGTTGCTGGATGAACTGCTGGGCCAGGCCGACGGGTTTGAGTTCGAAATGATCATCGCCGAGCACCCGCAGCATGCCCTTGGGGTACTCGGGTTCGTCCGCGGCCTGGAACCAGCCGAGCATGTCGAGCAGGCCGTCCTGGGACGCGTTGATCACCACCGAGGCCCACCACAGCGAGGCGTAGTGGGTTTCCTGATCGTAAGGGCTGAGGCTGGCACCGCTGGACATGTTGGTCTGGTCGAGCAACAAGGCCTTGCGCGGCCGACCCTGGGCGTCGAGCCCCACCAGTTCGGCGGCACGGCGCACGCTGTCGCGGTAGACGCGGGTCGCGAGCAGGTCGCGGATCATCCATTCGTGCCAGGCCAGGGCGTCAATCTGCTCGCCGTTGTCCTTGAGCAAGCGCCGGGCCCAATCGATACCACGCCGCTCGCTGGCGTGGTCGGACAACGGGCCGTTGATAAAACGCGAGCTGGCCGGAATGGCGATGCGCACGCCGGCCCTGGCATTGTCGGGGTTGCCGCGAACCTGCCGGGCCATGCTGTTGAACTGGGTCTGGAAACTGGCGTAGTCCGGGTAATTGAGGTTCGGCTCGTCGGCAAAACCGATGTAGTGCGTGCCCTTGCCGCCCAGGGCACGGGTCGCGGCCAGCCAGGCCTCGAGGCCGCCATGGCTGGTGCTGTCGGCGCGCAGTTCGGCCTGGCGCTGGCTGCCAGCCAACAGGGTGATGTCCTGGGTGATGCCGAACCGCTCCTGGTACAGGCGACGGAACGCGTCTTCGTAGTGCGGCCGCGTGGCCATGATGTCGACGAGGCTGTAGTAAGTCGCCGCCTGCGGTTTGAGCGCATCGAGCACGGCAAAGCTGGCGGGCGGTGGCATCACGTAGGGCAGGGCGATGCCCAGGTTCGGTGTGTTGCCGAGCAGGTCCTTGTGCAGGGTCAACCGGGTCCGGCCATCGTCCTCGCGCAGCGGCTTGAGCTGTTGCGGATTCTGCGCGAACAGATTGGCCGTGCCATCGAGCCAGAACGCCGCCTTGCCGCTGCCTTGCAGGCGCAGGCGCCAGACCTGGTCGCTGTCGGCGACCGGCAGTTCGGCCTTGTCGAATTGCCAATAGGCGCGGTAGGGCTTGAGGGGCAACGTCAGTTGCTTGCCGTCGCCCACGCGCTGGGTTTGCAGGGCTTGGACGCCATCGTGGAACTTGCCGGCGAGGACGGCGTGTTCGCCGGCCGCGACCTTGAAATACAGCTCGTCGCCGTCACGGGTTTCCGCGCTGAAATGCACCTTGGCCGGAGCGAACAGCGCTACCGTGCGCTCATCGTGTTCCACGCGGTAGCGGCGGAAGCTGTAGCCCGGAATCTCCAGGCGATAACTGCTGGCACCCGGTGCCAGTGGCCAGCGCTGGCTGCCCTGGGTCTCGGCGGCGGCAATCGCCCGTTCGCCCGCAAGCTTGCCCTGGCCATCGAGCAGATACAGATGTTCTTCGTTGGCCCCGGCCTGCCACGCCGCCACCCATTGCACGCTCAGGGTGTCGGGGCGATCCGTTTGCAGGTACAGGCTGCCGTCGCGGATATCGGCCCAGCGCATCGGCCCGGCGTAGACGTCGACGCTCAGGCCAAGGCTCACCAGCAGCGCGAAATACTTCATGCCGACTTCCGTTGCAATACCAGCAGCATCGGCGCGATATCGCTGGGCAGGATGATCAGGGTTTGCCAGAACGGCACCTGGCTCAGGCGGCAATACATCACCAGCAGGGCGACCGTCACCGCCAGGTAGGCGATGGACGAGGCCGCCGCCGCACCGACGATGCCGTAGGCCGGGATCAGCACCAGGTTCAACGCCAGGTTGAGCAGGGCACCGAGGCCCATCAACAACGAAATCGAACCCGGGCGATTCTTGCCCAGCAAGTCCAGGCGCAGGATGCTCGCGTAGCACAGCCCGAGCAGGCCCGGCAGCAGGGCGAGCAATGCCGGATAGGCCGGTTGGTAGGCCACGCCGAACAGCGTGACGATCAGCCATTCACCGATCAGCGCCATGCTCAGGCAGGCGCCGAGCATCACCGTGGCCGTCAGGCGCAAGGCCAGCGGCGTGACTTTGTCGATGCCTTCTTCCTGTTGCAGCAGGCGTTTCATCAGCGGCGTGGTCACCGCTTCCGGGACGATCAGCAACAACTCGGCGGCGGCGCTGGCCATGGCGTAGTGACCCAGCGCGGTGCTGCCGAGCAGGGCGCCGATGAACAGGTAGTCGGAGCGCAGGATCACTTGCTGGAACAGCAGGTCCGGATGGCTGCGGGCGCTGTAGCGCAGCAGTTCGTTCTGGCTGGCGCGGTCCCATTGCAGGGTCAGTGGCTGGTTGCGCTTGAGCCACACCCAACCGACCAGCACCACCAGGCTGATGCCCGCCAGCCAACTGATCAGCGCCGCTTCCAGCGCCGCGCTTTGCCACATCCAGAACAAGGCGAGGAACAGCAACAGCGGCACCAGCGATTCGATCAGGCGCAAGGCATTGAAGGCGACTACGCCGCCGGAGGCGTTGTGCAAGGTCAGCAAACCGCTTTTGAGCACCGTCAGCGGCACCGCCAGCAGCAACAGCCAGGCGAGCAGGCCCAATTGCGTGGTGATGTCCAGTTCACTGCCGAACTCGCGGGTCAGCGCCACCACCAGCAGGGTCAGCAACGCCGCCAGCAGGCAACCGAACACCAGCACCTGGCTGAGCAGCAATCCCATCGGTCGCTGCTTGGCCGCCTGATAACCCACCGCGGAGTTCAAGCCGCCGCTGGTGGCCGCGCTGATCAGGTCGGGCAGGGTGCTGAGCAAGGCAAACAGGCCGCGTTCGCTGGGGCCGAGAATCCGCGCCAGCAGCACGTTGCGCAGCAGGCGCAAAGCGATCATCGCCAGTTTGGTGCCCATGCTCAGGGCCAGATGCTTGAGGTAGTGGCTGCGACTCATGGACGTGCCCCACGGTAGATACGCCAGGACAGCAACTCGGGATTGCGCGCGGTACGCTGGCTGACGCCGAAGCGCGGCAGGGCCAGCGGATCTTCGGCCCCGCGATAAAGGCCGGTGCCGGTGCCCAGGGCAAACGGGAAGCCTTGCCTGGCCACCTGTTGACGCACCCGCGCATCGTTGTCGCCATTGGGGTAGCAATAGACCGGCAACGGCCGGTTGCAACCGTGCAGGAGCGCGTCGCGACTGCGGCTCAGTTCTTCGTCCAGGCGTTGATCGTCGAGACCGGTGAGGATCGCGTGGCTGGCACCGTGGGGGCCGAAGCGCACCAGGCCGGACGCTTCGAGCGTACGCACCTGCTGCCAGTCCAGCGCCTGGGGCAACGACTCCTGCGCGCAGTCGTCGGTCAGGCGATGGAGGTCCGGCGGCGCCAGGGTCTTCAGGCTCTGCAGGAAATTCAGCAACGCCAGGCTGCGGCGCTGCTCGTGCGGGTCATCGCACAGTGTCGGCAGCGGACGCCCCGCGAGCTGCAAGCGTTCGATCAGATGCCGGCGTGCTTGTTCGCCATGGCTGTTCCACAGGGTTTCGCCGATGCTTTCCCACCAGAACCGCTGGCGGCTGCCGATGAAATCGGTGGACAGGAAAATGCTCGCCGGCACCTGGTATTGCTGCAGCAACGGGAAGGCATTCACCGCGTTGTCGCGCCAGCCGTCATCGAAGGTCAGCGTCACTTTCGGCCGCTCCGAGCGCGGCGTGCCGGGTTGCAGAATGTCCATCAGCGGCACGCAGTCGAAGTGTTTCTTCAACCACAGCAGCAGGTGTTCAAATGCCTTTGGCCCGACGCACAGTTCATTGCGATGGGGCAGTGCGGCGGCCCGGTCGCTGGCCAGCACCCGGTGCAGCATCAGGATCACCCCGGCGCCGTGCAGTTGATTGCGCCCGACCGGGGAATTGAGGTACAGCCAGCCACTGGTGCGTTTTAACAGTTGCTTGATCGCCATGGCACGCGCCTCTCATCGATTTTGCTCGGGGTTCCATTGGGCGTAACGCTGACCGCGCAGGAACTGCCACAGGCCAATGCTCATCCCGGCAAGGGTCACCAGAAGGAACGCGGCGAGGCGAAAGGGTTTGGGCAAGCGGTGTTGCGAATCCAGCAGGCCGGCAATGGCCACCGTGTAGCCGAGCAGTTGCGCGATCAGGCTCAGGCGATAGAAGTCGTGCTCTTCCCACAGCCAGAAATTGCTCAGCAGCAACGGCAGCAACAGGATCGGCGCCAGTCGCCGGATCAGCTTGTGGCTGATCAGGGCAATCGCATACAGGCCGTGGGTCAGCGGATTGAGCAGCTCGCGGCGCTGGGCCAGGCTTTGCAGGCCGCCGACCGTGACCCGCTGACGGCGGCGGAACTGCTTGTCGGCTTCGTCCACGCCCTGGTCGATCACCCGGGCCTGGGGCACGTAGACAATCTTTTTGAAGGCCGCCGGGGCGCAGGTGCTGATAAAGAAGTCGTCGTTGACCTCCGCCGGCACGTTCTGGAACAACTCGCGGCGCAGGGCAAGCAATGCGCCGTCGGCGGAGACCATGCAACCGGTGCGATTTTCCACGTAGCGCAGCCAGCCTTCGTAATGCCGATACAGGCTGTCGCCAATGCTCAGGCCCTTGCCGGTCACCGGGATCACCATGTGCCCGGCGCAGCCACCGACCTGCGGGTCGTTGAGTGGTGCGAGCAGATGGCCGAGGGTGTCGCCGGACCATTGGTTGTCGGCGTCGGTGAACACCAGGATCTCGCCGCTGCTGATCGCGACCCCGGCATTGAGCGTCGCCGCCTTGCCCTGGCGGGTCAGGTCGAGCACGCTGATGCGCGGGTCATCGACCCTGCGGGCGCAGGCCACGGTGTCGTCGGTCGAACCGTCACTGGCGAGGATGATGTGCAGCGAGCGGGCCTGGTAATCCTGGGCCAGCACGGTACGCAGTTTTTCCTCGATATGCCGCGCCTCGTTGTGTGCGGCAATCACGATGCTCACGTCCATCGGTTGAGCCGGCCCATGACGCGGTGCCCGATAAAAGGGTGCCAGCAACGTCAGTAACAGGGGATAGCCGAGGTAGGCGTAGACCGGTAGCAACAGGCACAACCAGAAAATGAATTCAGCCACGGGCGGGCCTCCTGGCATTCCAATGACAAAGGCTGAGGATGAATCCGGCACCCGCCAGGTGCAGGCGCACCCAGTGCAGCCCCCAGAGTTGCAGGGTCAGGCGCATGTCGTGGTGTTTGGCACTCTGGCGCAGGCTCAGGCCCAGGGCGGGCAGGACGGTCAGCAACAGCATCAGCAGCCCATGGTGGGGGAAGCCGTCGAGCAGGGCGGAAATGGCCAGGAAGTCGATCCCCCAGGCGGCCATCGACAGCAGCGGAAAACGCAGCAAGCGCAGGCTTGGGCCGTGGGTGCGCAGCAGTTGCAGATGACTGCCCTGGCGCCACAGCTCCTTGCCCATCCATTCGCGCCAACTGCCTTCGTAGCCCCAGTGCAGTGCCACGCTCTGGTTCACCGAGCGCAGCCTGGCGCCCGCATCGGCCAGGCGCATGGTCAGTTCCTTGTCCTCGCCGGTGCGCAGCTGTTCATTGAAACCGCCAACCTTGTCGAACCAGCGACGGCGCATCAGCAGGTTGGAACTGGGCAGCCATTGCACGACATGCAACGGCTGCGAATCGGGGCGCAAGGTGCGGCGCTGCCAGGCATCGGCGTACCACGGCGCTTCGGCCGGGGTGTGCAGGTCAAGCCCCATGACATCGGCCTGGCCGGCGGATTCGAGGTCGAACAGCAACTCGAACCAGTTCTCGGGCATCTCGACGTCGGCATCGATAAAGGCCAGCCATTCACCCCGGGCGATCGCCGCGCCGCGATTGCGCAATGCGCCGATGAGCAGGCCTGGCAGGACCAGCACCTGGGCGCCGAACTGCCGGGCGATGTGCGGGCCCTGGTCGTCGGAGCCGTTGTCGACCACGATCAACTCGCATTCCACCCTGGCCGCATCGGCGGCATGTTGTGCCGCAAACAGGGTCCGGGCGATGTGCCGGGCTTCGTTGTACATCGGGATGACGATACTGATGCGGTTCATGCCCTGACCTCCGTCAACGGGGCTTCTTCGGCTTTGGTGCGCAGCACGCTGGTCAACGCGAGCATGATCCACAGGTACTTGTGGTTCGGCGCGCTGAGGAACATCAGGAACAAGGTCAACGACAGAAAACTCATGCTCAGGTGGGTCATCACATCGGCCCGCGCTGCGTCCCCGCGCAACAGCCAGGCCCGGCGGGCGCGAAGCAGGTTGTACAAGCCCAGGGCGAGCATGCCGACGAACATCAGGCCGGCGGGAATCCCCAGTTCACTGAAGATTTCCAGGTAGGTGTTGTGGGCGCGCCGGTACAGGTCTTGCGTCTCGCCCTTGATGGAAAAAGCCTTGGCGTAACCGGTGGTGGCGTAGTGCAGCGGGAACGTGCCGGGGCCGGTGCCGAGCAAGGGGTTCTCGGCGATCATCGCGCTGCCGACCACAATGTAGGAGGCGCGACGACCCAGGGACGGGTCCTGGCTCTTGGCCCCGGAACTGAGGATGCTCAGCGACTGGATACGCGCCACGTAACCGGCCGGCATCGCATAGAGCCCCAGCGGAATCACAATCGCCAGGCCGAGCATGGCAAAGCCCAGGTGGCGCGGGCGAATGCGTGGCAACTGCGCACGGTAATGCCACGCACCGATCAACAGGCTGAGGAACAACACCACCAGCCCCGAACGGGAATCGGTCTTGGTCATGCCGCCCAGCAACAGGAGGGTGCAGCCCCCCCAGAACAACCGGTGCAACAGGTTTGGGCTACGCACCACCAGCAACAACGCCATGGGCACGGCGAAGGCGATCAGCAGGGCAAAGTTGTTCGGGTCCTTGAGCAGCCCGGAGGCGCGCCCCGCGTCCTGGTATTTGGTGGAGAACATGGCCATGGCGCAGGTCACCGCGACACTGATGGCGACCAGCCGGGCGAACATGTCGAGGTTCAACTCACGCGCCACCAGCAGGGTGATGACAAACAGAATCAGGCCGACGCTCAATTCGCGCAGGTGGCCCAGGGAGATGCCCATGTCGTCGGTGTTCAACAGGCTCAGCAGGTACAGCAGCATGAAACCGACCAGCAAGTGCCAGATATTGCTGCGCAGGCGATCCGCCGGCAGTTGCCGAATCGCCAGTTGCAGCATCAGGACCAGCGCCAGCGAGGCCCCCAGGAACTTGGAGCCCGATAACGCGTTGTCCTTGAACAACCCCTCGAACGGCAGGATGGCGACAATGCCCAGCAGGCCCCAGGCCGGCTTGCGGTACAGCACCGCGACACCCACCAGGCCCAGCACCGCGCCTGGCGCCAGGTACGGATAGGGGCTGGCCAGCAAACCGAGGCAGACCAGGCCGAGCAAACTGACGATCGAGAGTGGAAAAATCACGCGCGTGCCTCCCGTGCAGTGCGGATGTAAAGCTGCGACCAGCGTTCGGCCAGGGCCTTGAGGTCGTAGCGATCCCGTTGCGTACGTTTTGCGTTGTCGATCAACTCGCCGGCCAGTGCCGGGTCTCGCACCAGCGTGCCGATTTGTCGGGCGAGGGCGGCGCTGTCGGTGGGCGCTGCGAGCAGGCCGTTGTGGCGGTCCTGCAGGACATCGGGAATCCCGCCGACGCCAAAGGCCACCACCGGCACGCCGGCCTGCATCGCTTCGAGCAGAATCATCGGCGTGCCTTCGGTACGCGAGCTGATCACCAGCGCATCGAGTTGCCGCCACCAGGCGCGCATGTCGGTCTGGTAACCCGGCAACGTGATGCGTGCCTGCATGCCCGCCTCGTCGATGCGCGCCTGCAGGCTTTCCCGCTCCGGCCCGTCGCCGAGCATCACCGCATCCAGTTGCGGATACTGCTGACACAACGGGATCAGCGCATCGAGAAACAGGTCAGGGCCTTTTTCACTGCTCAGGCGCCCGACGTAACCGGCCAGCCAGCGTTGACGTGCGCCACTGTGCGGCAGCAGGTCGTTGGCCGCCGGCAGGCCGTTGGGGATCACCTGCAACTTGTCCATGCGCACGTTGGCCTGGCGATGCAGCGCCGCAATGCTTTCGGCGACACACACCACCCGGTCCACCGAAGCCGTGCGGCACAGTTGCAGGCTCAGCCAGGTGTAGAACTTCTGCTTGCGGCTGCGCGGGGTGAAGCCGTGCTGGGTGATCACCAGGGGCAGGCGCAACAGCGTGGCGCCGACCCAGCCGAACAGCAGGCCCTTGAAGTTGTGCGTATTGATCAGTGGCCGCGAGTCCCGACGCTGGCGCAAATGCCCCAGCAACCCGCCCAGGCCTGTGCAGCCGAGGCAATCGACGCCTGCTTCGCGAAAACGCGCGATCAGCTCTGGCGGCGCATCGAGAAACAGCACCTGGTGCTGCCCCGGCGTCGCCAGACAATGGTCCAGCAGCATCCGCTCGGCGCCATAGAAACCGCCACTGCTGAGCAAATGAATGATCGGCAGGTCGCGGGTGGTGCCGAGCGCCGCGTTCAATTGCGCACCCAATGCACGAGGGCCGGAACGCTCCAGTTCTTGTGCGGATTGTGCGGCAGGGTGCTTTGATCGTTGAGCACCAGCAGCACCGGCAAGCCCAGTTCATGGCTGATTTGCGCAGGGTGCTTGAAGCGGTGGTCGAAGAACTCACGCACGTAGACCAGGGCAATCGCCAGCAGCAGACCGGTGAACAGCCCGAACGGAATGATCAGCAGCGGTTTGGGGAACGCAGCTTCAGTCGGTTCGAACGGCGGGCTGAGCACCCGGGCGTTGGACAGGTCGTTGTCCAGCGCGCGCGCGGTGCTGCTTTCGGCGAAGCGCTGGGCATAGGTGGAGAACGCCGCATGCAGCGCATCGATCTCGGTGTCCATCTGCCGCAGCTTGCTCTGGGTTTCCTGCAACTGGTGGATGCGGTTCTTGAACTCGGCAATGCGCGCGGTTTTCTGGTCGATGACCGAACTGATCGTCGCCAGGTCGCTGGTGCGCTCCTGAATCCGGTTGCTGACAATCTTCAAGAACTGCCCACGGGTGCGGGTGATTTGCTCTCGTGCCAGCAGCATCGGCTCACTGCTGGGCTGAAAGATCGCCAGGTCGCTCATGTAGCGGCTGACCAGGGTCGTCAGTTGCTCACCCAGTTGCTTGATCTCGCGGTCTTCGAAAGCGACGTTGTCGACCGTGGTGGTGAAGGTGTAGGGGAAGGTGTAGTCGTTGAACCGGGCGTTGTTGGCGGTGGCCAGGTTGGTTTTCAGGTATTCGAGCCAGCGCTGGCTTTGCAGCAACCGGTCCTGATACAGGTTGAGCGCCTGCTCCTCGGTGTTGATCGCGTTGAGGCGAAAGGTGATTTCTTCCTTGGGATCGGACGAGCCGATCTTTTCGAGCAAGGCCAGGCGGTTGGCTTCCAGGCCATCGAGACGCACCTGGTACTGCAACTTCTTGGTTTCGTAGAAGCTCTGCGGCAGGTCGATCGATTGCATTTCCTGGCGGTTGACCAGGTAGTTCTGCAGCAGGGCGGAGACGAAGCGGGTGCCCTGGGCCGGGTCAGGGAAGCTGTAGACAATCGAGATCACGTTGGAGCCTGGCAAGGTTTCAACCTTGAGGGCGTCGGACGCTTCCTGCGTGAGGACATCGAGTTCGGTGTCGCGTACCGGATCGGTCTGCAGCCCCAGCATGCTGCGAAGCGGGTTGATCACCTGCTCGCGAACGGGATTGCTGACATACCGTTTGAACGGCTGCACCAGCAGTTTGTTGAAGACGCTCACGGGCGGTGTGTACTCACCCTTTTCGCGCAACTGGCCGATGGTCTGGCGGATCAAGGCCGGCGAACGCAAGATATTGCTCTCGGTCTCCATGTCCGCCAGCGACGGCGGAATGAAGGACGCGTTCTCCTGATTGAGGGTGCTGGTGGCATCCCCCTGGGAGAGTTTCTTGGACTGCACGATCACCTGGGCGGTGATATCGAAGCTCTGCTTGAGCATCAGCGGCAAGACCACGGCGATCACTGCAAAGACCAGGAATACTCGTTTCACCAACTGCTTGTTGGCGAAAAAGATCCTGAAGAACTCGTGCAGGTAGTTTTCCTTTGGATTCATGGCGGTCACCTGAGAGTTAGTCGTTGCTGTCTTTGTTGTCGACGCGATAGCTGAAGCTCATGCCCACGCCCTGGAACAACACCACGTCCGCCAGTTGCCGGGCGAGCTCGCCGGCGCTGGCCAGTTTGGTCTTGGGCACGTACAGCATGTCGTCCGCCTGCAGGTAGGCGATCTGCGAGGCATCGCCGGACAAGGCTTTCTCCACGTCATAACGATGCGCGACCACCTGGTTGCCGTTGCGCCGCATGATCATCACCGAGTCCAGGCGCGCCTTGACGTTGGAGCCGCGTGCCATGGTCAGGGCCTCAAGCACCGACACCGGGCGGCGGATCGGGTAGGAGCCCGGCTGGCCGACTTCACCCAGCACAAAAATCTCATTGCCGGCGGTGGACTTGAGCAGCACGTCCACGGTCATGCGCCCCGGCAAGGTGGCGTAGCGTTTATTGAGGAAGGCCTCCAGTTGGTTGACGGTCATGCCTTGCAGCGGCACGGCGCCGATTTCCGGGAAACTGGCGTAGCCGTCGGTGCCCACGGTGATTTCCCGGCTCATGCCGGTGCCGGGGTGGTTGAGCACGGACTTGAGGTTCTGTTCATTGGTCAGCGGGCTCACCAGGTTCACCGACAGTTGATTGCGGTTGGGCTGGAACAGCTGTTTGCGGTCGTAGGCGCGCTGAATCGCATCACGAGCCTGATCGCGGGTCAGTCCCTCGATTTTCACCGAGGTGTTGGCCCCGGGCAGTTCGATGGTGCCATCGGGCAGCACCAGCTGGTTGCCGTTGAGCTGGCTGGCGGCGGTGAAGTTCAGCGAGATCATGTCCCCGGACTGCACGCGATAGGCGTCGGAACCACTGGTGCTGATGTGGAAAATCACGTCCAGTACATCTTGTGGCCGCAAGGTCTGCTCGACCTTGGGCACGTCGGTGGCCTGGGCATTGGCCGGCGGGGCCGTGAGGATCTGCACCGGCATGCTTTGGGACTGGTCGGAGGAAGTGCTGGAGCAACCTGCAAGCGGCAGCAACAGCAGGACAAGCATCTTGGCGTTCATGGCGTCATCCTTATCTGGTGGCTCACAGGTTTTTGTACAGCCACTTGGGCATGTAGTACTTGCGTCGGTTGAACACGCTGCCGACCAGTTTCGCGCCAGCCTGGCTCAGGCGCTGGGCCGCGGCCTGGGCCACTTCCCAGCGAGTGTCTTCAGAGCGCACGACCATGACCACGCCGTCCGCCTGGGTGCTGATGGCCAGGGTGTCGGAATCCGAATACACGGCATCGCCGTCGATCACCACGAAGCGGTACTGACTGCCGAGTTGATCGAGCAGCGGGCCCAGGCGTTCAGGTGTCATGTGTTCGTTACCCCGGGGCTGGCGGCCGAACGGCAGGACGTGGAACGGCAGGCTGGACACGTTCACCACACAGTCCTGCAACAAGGGCGGGTTCTGGGTGTTGAACAGCAAGTCGTGAAACCCCCGTTCCCTGGTCAGCCCCAACTGTTGCGTGAGGTTGGTCGCCGACTGGCTGGCGTCCACCAGCAGCACCAGGCCGCTGCTCATCTGCGCCAGTTGGCTGGCCAGCGCCAGGGCGCTGGTGGTGGTGCCCGCGCCGGGGTTGGCGGCGGTCAGGAACAGGATCCGCAGGTCCTGGTCCAGCACGGTCGATGTCAGGTTGGACTCGCTCGGGCTGGCAATGCTGAGGCTTTTAGCAGTTGAACCGTCCATTTAACTCGCTCCGTGGCCGCTGAATACTTTGAAAGGGGTTTTCAACAGAATCTTCAAATCAAGCAGCAGGCTCTGTTGGGCGATGTAACGCAGATCCAGCTCAACGCGCTGGTCGAAATCGATATTGCTGCGCCCGGATATCTGCCACAGGCCGGTCATGCCGGGGTAGATGCTCAGGCGAACGAGGTGTTTGTCCTTGTAGCGGTAGGCGTTGAACGAAGTGGGCCGGGGGCCGACAAGACGCATGTCGCCGGTCACGACGTTGAACAGGTTCGGCAGTTCATCGAGGCTGGTGCGCCGCAGAAAGCCGCCGATGCCGGTGATGCGTGGGTCTTTGTCGATCTTGAAATCGATGGCGTCGGCGCCGTGCTTGTTCAGGTGCCGCAGGGACTCCTTGAGCTCCTCGGCGTTGATGACCATGGTGCGGAACTTGTACATGCCGAACAGGCGGCCGCGGTAACCGGTGCGTTTCTGCACGAACATCACCGGCCCCGGGCTTGTACATTTGATGGCCAGCGCCAGGCCCAGCAGCACCGGCGCAATCAGCACCAGGATCAGCAGCGCACCGCAGCTGGCCAACACGCGGTTGGTGCGCGACAGGGTCCAGGGTCGGCCACCGTCGCGACCGGTCATCCAGCCACGTCCCTGCATGTGAATGGCGGCGTCCATGCGCATGCGGTGCTCGGGGTCCATGCGCTTGTCCCTGCGCATTGTGTCCAGGGGCACACTTTTCTCATGACCAGTCATAATTCCTCCGCAAAGTTCAGCCGCGTGCGGCGTGGGCGATAGGCAGTTAGTTAGTATTAATCACTAATTAATTAGTTGATTAGTGTTAATCAGTTAATTACTTGGTTAGTGCTAATTATATAGTTACTTAGTTAGTTCTAATTATTGGGTTAGTAGTAAGCGCGGAACCAGGCGACGAAGCGCCCAAGTCCCTCATCCAGCTCGATGCGCGGCTGGAAATCGGTCGCGCGAGCCAGGTCGCTGGCATCGGCGCAGGTGTTGAGGACATCGCCGGGCTGCAGCGGCAGTAGCTCGACCCGGGCTTTTTGCCCCATGTGTTTTTCCAGCAGCGCCAGGTAATCCTTGAGCGCTACCGGGTGCTGGCCGCCGATATTGAAAATCCGCCAGGGCGCCATGCTCGTGGCCGGGTCCGGGTGTTCGCGGTCCCATTGGTCATCGGCTTGCGGTGGGCACTCGATCAGGCGCGTGATGCTTTCGATGATGTCGTCGATGTAGGTGAAGTCGCGCTGGTGCTCGCCGTAGTTGAACAGCTTCAGTGGCTGCTCTTCGGCGATGGCCCGGGCGAACTGGATCGGCGACATGTCAGGCCGTCCCCAGGGGCCGTATACCGTGAAGAAGCGCAGCCCGGTGCAGGGAATGCCGAACAGGTGGCTGTAGCTGTGGGCCATCAACTCGTTGGACTTCTTGGTCGCGGCATACAGCGAGAGCGGATGATCGACACCATCGCGCACCGAGTAGGGTGTGTGCTGGTTGGCGCCATACACCGAGCTGGACGAGGCGTAGATCAAGTGTTTGACCGGGTGGTTGCGGCAGCTTTCGAGGATGTTCAGGAAACCGCTCAAGTTGCTGTCCAGGTACGCCCGGGGATTTTCCAGGGAGTAGCGCACACCGGCCTGGGCCGCGAGGTGGATCACCACTTCAGGGTGTTCCTCGGCAAACAGCGTCTCGATGGCCGTGGCATCGGCCAGGTCAATCGTTGATAGCGGGAAAGGGCGTGCCTGCTCCTGCACCCAGCGCACGCGATCGTGCTTGAGTTGCGGGTCGTAGTAGCTGTTGAAGTTGTCCAGGCCGAACACCTGGTGGCCGTCGCGCAACAGTCGCAGCACGCAATGGGCACCAATGAAACCGGCCGCTCCGGTGACGAGAATCTTCATGGCCGTACGGCCTCGGGCACGATGTGGCGCAAGCCGATGCCGCTGTAGTGCAGGCCGGCAGCTGCCACCTGTTCCGGGTTGTAGAGGTTGCGCCCGTCGACGATCACCCGGCAGCGCAGTTTGCTCGCCAGCAGGTCGTAGTCGACCACGCGGAAGTTCTTCCACTCGGTGCAGATCACCAGGGCATCGGCGTCTTCGAGTGTGTCATCGCGGGTGGCGCACAGATGCAGGTCGTCGCGGTAGCCGTAGAGGCGCCGGCATTCGGACATGGCTTCCGGGTCGTAGGCCTGCACGCTCGCGCCTTCGGCCCAGAGTGCCTCCATCAGATAACGGCTGGGGGCTTCGCGCATGTCATCGGTGTTGGGTTTGAACGCCAGGCCCCACACGGCGATGGATTTGCCGGCCAGCCCGCCGGGGAATTGCGCCTTGAGTTTGCTGAACAGAATATGGCGCTGGCGGTCGTTGACCTCGGTCACGCTGCGCAGCAGACGCAAGGGCATGCCGCTTTGCTCGGCGGTGTGCAGGAGGGCGCGCAGGTCCTTGGGGAAGCAGGAACCGCCGAAGCCGCAACCGGGGTAGATGAAGTGGTAACCGATGCGCGGGTCCGAACCGATGCCCTTGCGCACCGCTTCGATATCGGCGCCCAGCAACTCGGTGAGGTTGGCCAGTTCGTTCATGAAGCTGATGCGCGTGGCCAGCATCGCGTTCGCCGCGTACTTGGTCAGCTCGGCACTGCGATTGTCCATGAACATCAGTTTTTCGCGGTTGCGGCAGAACGGTGCGTAGAGGTCGCTCATCTGGCTGCGGGCTTCATCGTCAGCGGTACCGACGATGATCCGGTCCGGGCGCATGCAATCGGCCAGGGCACTGCCTTCCTTGAGAAACTCCGGGTTGGACACCACCCGAACCTTCAACGAGCCTTTGCCGCGGCGCTGCAACTCTTCGACAGCGGTGGCACTGACCTGGTCCGCCGTGCCGACCGGCACCGTGGACTTGATGATCAGGGTGCGGTCGGCCTCCATGAAACTGGCAATCTGCCGGGCCACGTTCAGCACATGGCTGAGGTCGGCGGAACCGTCTTCGTCGGCGGGCGTACCGACGGCGATGAAGATCAGATCGGCATGCTCCACCGCATCGCTGGCCTGGGTGGTGAAGAGCAGGCGACCGGCCTTGATGTTTTCTTCAAGGGTGGCGCTAAGCCCTGGCTCACTGATCGGTGGCACGGCCTGTTGCAGTTGCCGGATCTTGTTCGGGTCGATGTCGACACACAGGACACGATGCCCGACATCGGCCAGTGCCGCTGCTTGTATCAGGCCAACATAGCCCGTACCAAATACGCTCACGTCCATATTGGCGTGCCTCGTAAGACGGTGGAGAGTCGCGAAGTAAAACTGTCAAAAGGGGTATAGACCAGCCTCGGTAAACCGCGTCAGCCATCCGGCATGTTAAATGGGCAAGACACCCCCAAACTCGGGGGGCCAATTGCCATCAACCTCGCACCACTGTTGGGTTTGCCCCCGATTTTGGGCGATTGGCGAAAGCCCAAAGAAAGCGATAAACGGTCGTAAGCCGCGAAATACAAGGGTTGTAGCAGCTTGAGTGTGTCAGATTTGAGTCACCGGTTTCTTGACGCTTTTCCCCAAAGTGCAGCAGTTTTTGCGCACGTATGGCGCAATGCTATCGTCAAGGATCAACCGACAAACTATTGGCAGGTGCCTGCCGGGGCATGGCAAATTCAACGATCCGACAGATCGACAGAGAGGCTGGCCATTGGCGGTTTCATGAGCCGGGCGCACCTTCTGCCGGGCGCCCGTGAGCGGGTGGAGGTGGTGTCAATTGACCACGCTGGCACCCAACCTGGCGTCGGCGGTTTGCGGGATGGCCTTGGGGTCGTGCAGCAGGGAGAAGCCACGATCGAGCAAGGTGTGGCCGATAAACCGCGAGCCCACTTCGTTCAAGTGTGAGTCGTCCAGGTACAGCAACTGACCCTCGATGATCGGGCTGCACACGCCGGCCGGGCATATCACCTGATTGGGGTCGATGAAGCGTATCTGCGGGAACCGGGCCTGCACGTCCGCCCAATAGGGCGGCAGAACGCTCTGGGCGACCGAGCAGTTGCGCCCGGTGCCGAACATCAGCCGGCGAATCGGGCAGCTCGCGGCCTTTTCGATGTGCTGGTTGCTCAGGATGACGATCACCTGGCCACTGTTCTCCACCACCCGCCGCAGGCTCGCCTCGACCAGATCCCTGGCCCGGTCATCCTTGGGCCAGATCGCCGCCAGTACCACGTAGCGATACTTGTTCTGCTCGATCAGGCTGAACACCCGCTCGTTGCGTTTGGCACAATGGGCCGCATACACCGCAGGCATTTCGGCGGTGTAGCCGAGGATCGGCGGGCAGGAGTCCATGGTGTAGTCCATGAGCATGATGTTGTTGGGCCTGGCCAGGATGTCGACCATGCCGGTGAAGTGATTGGCAAACGAGTCGCCGATCATGATGCCGTCCAGTTCATCCTTGGTTGCGCCCAGCCGGCAGTGCTCGTTAGGTTCGGTCTTGTACAGCGCATTGGGCACATGGCAGCCGCGGCGGACCTCGGCAGGCTTGTTCAGGGTCATCGCTTCAAGTGCCGAAACGCCGGCGTTGAAGCGTTGTGGAAAACCGTTGAACTGCAGGCTCAGCCCCGCCAGCACAGCCAGCCCCAACGCCGGAAGGGCAAACCGGCGGGTGAACACCCGGGCAAAGTGCAGGCTGGTCCCGGTACGGCGAAACGGCACTTCGACGTACCGCCAGGACAGCCACGACAGCAGGACAGCGGCGGCAATCAGCAGCGCGCCCACGGGCAGGTCGATGGGGATTTCCACGTAGTTCAGGAAGGCAATCAGCGGCCAGTGCCACAAATACAGCGAGTAGGAGATCAGGCCGACAAACACCATGGGCCGGCTGGTGAGCAAGCGTGAATGGCGTTCACCGCTGCCGGCCAGGATCAGCAAGGCGGCGCCCAGGCATGGAATCAAGGCGTTGATCCCGGGAAAGGTGGAGTTGGGATTCAAGGCAAACAGCGAGAAACCGATCAGCAGGTAGCCCGCCAGTGCATAGCCATGGGCCGCCCGTTTGCCGATCACGCGCGGTGAATGGAGGTAGATCGCCAACAGCCCGCCCAGCATCAGTTCGAAAAAACGCGTGGGCAGCAGGTAGTAGGCGGCCGTGGCGAAGACCCCCGTCGCGTACTCGGAAACCCCCACCGCCAGCACCACGCCGATGGCCAGCACGGGCAACACGTAACGCGGCGCCAGGCGATACAGCAACACGATGAACAGCGGCCAGATGACGTAGAACTGTTCTTCGATACCCAGCGACCAGGTGTGCAGCAAAGGCGCTTCGCTGGCATCGGCGGCGAAGTAGTTACCGTACTTGACCCAGATGTAGATGTTCGAGACGCCCAGCAGCGAGAGCAGGGCGCTGACATTGAGCCGGACCAGGTCGACCGGAGACAGGATGAAGGCGCCGGCGATCACGGTCGCCAGCAACACCGTCGCCAGCGCCGGTACGATGCGGTTGATGCGCCGCTGATAAAAGCCCTTGAGCGAGAACGCATTGCGCTTGACCTCGGAAAACACCTGGGAAGTGATGAGGAACCCCGAGATGACGAAGAAGATGTCGACGCCCACGTAGCCGCCGGGCAACAGGCCGGCCTTGAGGTGATGCAGCAGCACTGCAATCACCGCGACAGCGCGCAGCCCATCAATGTCGGAGCGATACTTGCCTTGAGCCATGCGCCTGACCATCCCTAAAACCGCAGCCATCCCTCGTCGTCCGACCCGTGACAATCGCTGTCAGGATTGCGGACACTCAACCCACCCATCATTTGTAGCTGGAAACCGGGGGGACGCAAAAAACCGATGACACCCGTGACGCACGAGCCTGGTTTTTTTGTGGCTTTCACTGTCCCTTGTGGGAGCTGGCTTGCCAGCGATGGTCGTCAACGATAACGCGGGTGAGCTGGATGAACGCGGCGCATTAGAGTCCATCGCCAGCAGGCTGGCTCCTACAGTTTCAGCGTGGGCATGGTCCCTTGCAGGAGCCGGGCTCGCCAGGCGCCCGGCGCGCACCCCAGCCACCGCAGGCAGGCGCGGTTGAAACTTTGTACATCGCTGTAGCCCAGGCGGTCGGAAATCTCCACCAGCTCCAGGTCTGTCCCCTGCAGAAAGTCTTCGGTCCGGTAGCGGCGGTACTCGTCGAGCAACTCGGAAAAACTCCAGCCCAACGCCTTCAAGCGTCGGGCTGCGGTGCGCTCGAGCAGATGCTGGGCGCTACACCATTGCTGCCAGTTGGCTTGTGCGAGGTCGACGATCAAATGGTCGCAGACTTGCTCCAGCAAGGTCGGTTCACTGTTGCGTCGGGTCTGCTCCAGCAGTTCGACCAGTGTCTGCTCCAGTTCATGATTGCCGGGCGTCAACGGGATGACGAACAGTTGTGGATCGAGGCGGATCGAGTGTTGTGCCTGTTGCCATTGCACAGGGGCGCGAAAGGCTTGCTCGTGATCCTGCGGGTTGGCGGTGCAGGGCCCGGTCAGCCCGATGCCCAGCACCGGATCGCGCCCCAGGCCGCTGGCGAGGAACTTGCGCCGCAACATGCTGCACAGGCTGATGAGGATGTAATCGGCGGTGGCTGCGCTGGCTTTCACGCTGCCGCAATCGAGCAGACGCAGTTCGACGGTGTCGCCGCCGCGCAGGATCTGCGCCTTGAAATGCCCGTTGAAAAACGGAAAGAAGCGCACGAAATACTGGCAGGCGCTGTCCAGTGATTCGGCCACGTCGAACAGGTACGTCAGGCCATTGGTGGCGGTGGAAACGAAGCGCCGACCGGCCGCCAGGCCGATCAGCGGGTCGCCGCTCTGTTCCAGGGCAAACGCCCAGAAGCGCCGCGACATGAACAGCGGAACGCGCATGAAGGGTGTGCGCAACTCGAACAGGCTGCGACGAAACAGGCCTTCGATGTGTTCGCGGTCCACACCGCGTGCCAGCAGCTCTTCGATGGCCGGCAGCAGGGTCGGCGCGTAGAACGCATTGGGTATGGCTTGATCGTGCATTGGCTGATCGCTTTTTGTCATGTAGGGCTCACAGCTTGTTCCGGAACACTGGTTAGGCTGCCCGACGTTAAGCGATTTGCCGGAGCAAGACCATGCTTGATTTACGCCAGCTCGATTTGAACCTGTTGCTCGCCTTCGATGCGATTTACCAGCAGCGCAGCGTCACCCGTGCCGCCGAGGTGATGTGCCTGTCGCAACCGGCCATGAGCAACGCGTTGCGTCGCCTGCGCGAGTTGTGCGGCGATCCGCTGTTCATCAAAAGTCGCCTGGGCGTGACGCCGACACTGGTCGCCCATCGTCTGGCCGACTACGTGCGTGCGGCGCTCGAGTCATTGCGCGATGGCTTGCGCATGATCCCCGCCGCGCGGCAGAACAATCCGCTGCTGCGCATCAGTTGTCTGGATTGCCTGCAACCGGTGCTGCTCGATGCCTTGCTCGAATCGCCCCATGCCGATTGGCAGGTGCGTTATTTCCAGCCCCGGCGCCGTGACGCCTTGCAGGACCTGGCCAGCGGCAAGCTGGATATCCTGATCGACCTCGACCAGCCGCTGGCCGGGCTTGCCGGCCTGCACAAGCAGGTATTGCCCGCCGACCATTACGTGTTCGCCTATGGCGCCGCGCTCAAGGCGCCGCCGCGCACCCTGCAGGAATATCTGGAGCAACCGCAGATTCAGGTGTCGAGCCGCCGCGACGGACTCAGCCCGGTGGACTTGCAACTGGGCTTGAAAGGCCTGCGCCGCCATATCGCGATGAGCACCCAGAGCACCCTGGCCGCGAAACTGATCGCCGACCGACAGCCGTTGGGCATCAGCCTGCCAAGCCGGGTCGCCAGTGTGCTGGGCCTGCAACAGGTGCCGCTGCCCCTGGACGAACCCGTGGAGTTGAAACTGGCGCTGTACATCGAGTCCCGCTATCGCTTCGAGCGCAGCCGCGAGGAAGCGATGCATTGCCTGCTGCGCGCCCTTGGTGAGCCCCGGGCATTGCAGGCGCTGGCGCGGCGGGCGTGACATCAAGGCAACGGCGAACCCTGTGGGAGCGAGCTTGCTCGCGATTGGGCCGTGTCAGCCGACATCATTGTTGAATGACAAACCGCTATCGCGAGCAAGCTCGCTCCCACAAGGATTGCGGCGTTGCAGGCAAGCCTTAGTTCGACGCCAACAAACGCCGGTCAACCGTCAGCACCGCCTCGACCATCGCCAGCGCCGCCGGTGTCAGGGAGTGCCCCGCGCGGCTGACGATGCCGTAGTGCAATTGCAGGCCGGGGTCGTCCTTGGGCACATCGGCAAACTCCAGCAGGCGGATCAGGCCCTGGTCGGCCAGTTCGGCCAGGGCCTCGATGGTCGCGATGCCCACCGCGTCGGAGCGCATCACCACGCGGCGGATGGCATCGAACTGCGCGCATTCCACGCTCGGGTTGAAGTCCGCCTCGCCCTGCGCGTCGGCGAGGATCTTGCGAATCATCGGCGGTATTCGCGTGCCGACCACCGCGTAGTCGAGCAGGGCGCGCAGGGACAGGTCCTGCTGGTGCGCCAGGGGATGACCGACACGGCAAAAGAACCGCCCGCGCCGGGGGCGCAACAGCTGCACCTGGTATTGCGGGTCGCCGGTGAAGTACCGCGCGTCGGCCACGAGGAATTCGATCTGCTGTTCACGCAGCCAGACCGCCAGTTGTTCCCAGTCGCCCTGGTGGAAACTGATGCGGATCGCCGGGTGCGCCTGGATGAATTCCGCCAGCGCCTCGGGCACCAGCAACTGTGCCGGATACGGACCACAGCCGAAGTGCAACTCGCCACCGGTCAGGCCGTTGTATTGCGTCAGTTCGTTGTGCAGGGCCTGGCTACCGGCGAGCAGGCGCCGGGCATGTTGCAGCACCAGTTCACCCTGGCCCGTCAGGCGGAATTCGCGGCTGCTGCGCTCCACCAGCGCGCAGTCGAGGTCGCGCTCCAGGGTCTGGATGCTGCGGCTGAAGGCCGGTTGGCTGAGGTTGATCGCCTCGGCGGCACGCCCGAAATTGCGGTAATCGGCCAGAGCGACAAGGTGGCGGAGTTGTCGTAGATCCATCATGCGTCTCCTGCATTTTGCGAATACTTTTAATGCATTGGATCGATAACACAGAGGCTGGCATAAGTACACGCCTGTCTTCTCGCCGTAACGTGCCATGACCAGCCAACCGTTCATTTCCAGCGCCTTCACCCGCACCATTCTCAGCCATGCCCGGCAGTCCGGCCTGTGTCAGGACCAACTGCTGCAACGGGCCGGCATCTGTCTTTCGTTGCTCGAAGGGCAGGATCTGCAGGTGCCTGCGCACCTGGTCGAGCGCTTGTGGAACGAATGCGAACGTGCGGGCGCGGGGGTGTCGTTTGGCTGTGAGCTGGTCAATGGCATGGCGACCACCACGTTGCGGGGGTTGAACATCCTGCTGGACTCCGCCGCCACCTTGCGCGCGAGCCTGGCGTGCTTCACTGATTTCCTGCCACGGGTGACCAACTATGTGGTGGCGGAACTGGAGGAGGGTGACGGGCAGGCCCGCCTGCACCTGCGCAACGCTGACCGGCAGGCGCATTTTTTCGGCCTCGATGCGGCGACCCTGACGCTTGTGCGCAACATTGCCCGACGTTTGGGACGGGCGCCGGCGGAGGTGTTTGTCTGCGTTCACCTGACGCCGCAGCAGGCAGCCGGGCAGTGGTTGCGTAGCGTGGGCATCGAGGTGCTGGAGGGGGCACATCCGTGTTTGAGCCTGCCAGCGGTTAGCCTTGATGAACCGTTGCTGGGGGCTAATGCGTTTTTGCATCAGAGCATGTTGCGGCATTGGCAGACTGCGGCGGCGCAAGATAGTCGTAGCGACAGTCTGGAGTTGGCGCGGCATTGGTTGACGGCAGGGGATCAGCCGATTGAGCGGATAGCCGAGCGGTTGGGGTATCGGCAGGCCAGTAATTTTATTCGGGCGTTTCGTAAGCGGTTTGGGGTTACGCCCAAGCAGTTTCGTCTGGGGGTGTAGTTTTGGTTTTTTGGTTGAGTACATATCCGTTATTTAGGTAACGGCGGCTGGCGGTTTCGCCCTTACGGCGACTCCCTTTTTTACAAGCGCCTAAAAAAGGAAGCAAAAAACGCTCGCCCCGAACGTACGGCCCCTCGCTGAGGCTCGGGGTACCTTCGCTGCGGTATTCATCCGGGGGCATTGCCCTCCGGTCGGCTTCGCTTCGACCTACATGCAATGAGTTCGACTGCGTCGAACGGCGCTGCGCGCCCATCCCCGGATGAACACCTCCACTCAGCCTTCCGAAGGGGCGGGCAGATCAAAAGCAGCCGAGGCGGCCTACCGGCCGGCCTGGTTTTCCTGACCGTGCTCAATTCAAAACTGTAGGAGCGAGCCTGCTCGCGATGACGGCCTGCCAGCCGATCGAAATCTTGCAGATGTACCGAATACCTGTGGGAGCGAGCTTGCTCGCGATGACGGCCTGCCAGCCGATCGAAATCTTGCAGATGTACCGAATACCTGTGGGAGCGAGCTTGCTCGCGATGACGGCCTGCCAGCCGATCGAAATCTTGCAGATGTACCGAATACCTGTGGGAGCGAGCTT
>NZ_JAHUWG010000012.1:0-303255 GCF_019219115.1 Pseudomonas sp. PDM28 | reverse complement strand
ATCTCTCGTCAGCGGGAGGCGAATTCTACAGCGTTACTCGCTGCTGTCAACACCTCTTTTTCAACTTCCTTTCGGCTTCGATGACCTGAAGCAACCTGCTGCCGAAAACTGCGTAACTCTTTGTTTACCAAGGAGTTTTCCGTTTCGACTGCGCCGGAAGTGGGGCGAATTATAGGCCTCCAGAATCTGCCGTCAACACCTATTTACGCCTATTTGGCAGAAGAGGCCTTTTTAGCCGTTAAACGAGGGATTCGACGAGCTACGGGCGGTAGCCGCAGCACTAACAACAACGCACCTATAGACGCATAGATCACCCATTCCTTGAGGTCGGCACGCACGATCCAGAGCATATGCAGCAATCCAAGCCCGAGAATGACGTAAGCCAGGCGATGCAACTTCTTCCAACTCGCCCGCAATCGCCGCTGACTGTATCGATTGGACGTCACCGCCAATGCCAGCAAACCAAGAAAGCCCAGCGCCCCGACAATAATGTAAGGCCGCTTGCGCAACTCAACGCCCAATTGCGACCAGTCAAAACCAAGAATGAATGCGGCATAGCTACTGAGGTGGAGCACTACATAGGCAAAACACCACAACCCCAACTGTCGCCGCACAACAATCCACCCCGGCCAACCGGTGAGCTTCTGCAAAGGCGTCATACTCAAAGTCACGAGCAGCAGAACAAGCGCCCCCAACCCCAATCGATCGACCAGTACCTTGCCCGGATCCGGCCCGAGGGTATCCTCCCAAGCCTGATACAACCACAGCAGCGGCCACACCAGCACCACGACAAAGACATCGATACGCCAAAACGGAGAGCGCATCAGTAGTTCTTCCTCAGGTCGAGCCCCGCATATAGAGAGGCAACTTCCTCTGAATAGCCGTTGAACATTTGCGTGTCGCGCACATTGGGCTTGAACAAACCGCTCGGCAGGCGGCGTTCACGAGCCTGAGTCCAGCGAGGATGATCAACCGTGGGATTCACGTTCGCATAAAACCCATACTCATCCGGAGCAATACTCTGCCAGGTGGTTTTCGGCTGCTCGCTGACCAGACTGATGCGCACGATGGACTTGATGCTCTTGAAGCCGTACTTCCAGGGCACCACCAAACGCAACGGCGCGCCGTTTTGATTAGGCAACTCACGCCCGTACATGCCTACCGCAAGAATCGCCAAGGGGTTCATCGCCTCATCCAGACGCAGCCCTTCTATATAGGGCCAGTCGATCAAGGCAAAACCGGAGCGCTGGCCCGGCATGCTTTTGGGGTCCTGCAGGGTTTCGAAGCGGATGAATCTGGCTTTCGAGGTCGGCTCTACTTCCTTGAGCAACGCCGAGAGGGGAAAGCCGATCCAGGGAATGACCATCGACCAGGCTTCCACGCAACGCAGTCGGTAGATTCGCTCCTCAAGCTGGTACGGCTTCATGAAGTCCTCCAGCGCATACCGCCCTGGCTTGCCCACCTCCCCGTCCACGACCACCGACCACGGCTCAGTCTTCAGCGTGCCGGCATTGGCGGCCGGATCACCCTTGTCGGTGCCGAACTCGTAGAAGTTGTTGTAGTGGGTCGCATCCTTGAACGGCGTGATCGCCTCATCCTTGACGTTGACCGCACCCCACTGGGTAGCAGGAAGTTTTTCGCTGAACCAGGAAGGCGCCTTGCCGGGTTCGACATCCGGGTAACGCGCAGCATCGCCAGCGCTGGCCCATTGCGGCAGGCTGCCCAGGGCGAAACCGGCAACCGTGGCACCGAGCACTTTGCGTCGAGACAGATAGAGGGATTCAGGCGTGACGTCCGACTCATGGCAGTCGGATGTTCTGGTGACTTTGATCAGCATGGTTACTCCGCAGCTCTGGAGGACAGGTGCACCCATAGACTGCGGAGTATGAGGGAAATTACGCGCTCTTGTTACGGCGAAGACGTAACAGGTATTGAACCGGACCGGAGGCTGCATAGGCGAGAAACACCAGCAGCAGGATGCGCGGCGGATCACTGAACACCACGGCAAACACCAGCACCACCGCGAGAATCGCCACGAACGGCACGCGCCCTTTCAGGTCCAGCTCCTTGAAGCTGTTGTACTTGATGTTGCTGACCATCAGCATGCCGGCCGCAGCCACCATCAGCGCAACCAGGAAGGACATCTTCGAGCCCTGAATGCCGTAATCGCTGAACGCCCAGACGATGCCTGCAACAACACCCGCCGCCGCCGGGCTGGCCAGGCCGATAAAGTAGCGCTTGTCCGCCGTACCGACCTGAGTGTTGAAACGTGCGAGACGCAGCGCCGCACCCGCGACATAAACGAAGGCGACCATCCAGCCAACCTTGCCCATGTCACCCAGTGCCCAACCGAAGGCCAGCAATGCCGGTGCAACACCAAAGGCAACCATGTCCGACAGCGAGTCATACTCGGCACCAAAGGCACTCTGGGTATTGGTCATACGGGCCACGCGGCCATCAAGGCCATCGAGCACCATCGCAACGAAGATGGCGATGGCCGCAAACGCGAAATACTTGCTCGCATTGGCCGAGTCACCCGCACTCAGGGCCGCCTGGGCGCTCATCGAGTTGATGATGGAGTAAAACCCTGCGAACAGGTTCGCAGTGGTAAACAGGTTCGGCAGAAGATAGATACCACGATGCCGGACTTTACGACCTTCAGCGTCATGGCCCTCCTCGACATGTTCATCGATGGGCAGCAGGCTTTCGGCGTCAGAAGCCTGGTTTGGCTCTTCGGGGCGTTCGCTCATGGACATTACCTTGCAACGGGGTGGAAAGTTTGGACAGGTGTCTGGGACGACGGTTCGGCCGCAAACGATGCAGCTTTATACCAGAACCGGTCTCCCAAACGAAAAAACGCGGCCTAAGCCGCGTTTTTCGTACAAGGGCGTGACTTAGTTTTTAGCTTTGTCGACGATCTTGTTGGCACCGATCCACGGCATCATGGAGCGCAGTTGCTCGCCGATGATTTCGATACCGTGAGCGGCGTTGTTACGACGCTTGGCGGTCATCGAAGGATAGCCGGTAGCGCCTTCGCTGATGAACATCTTGGCGTATTCGCCGTCCTGAATACGTTTCAGGGCGTTGCGCATGGCCTGACGGGACTCGGCGTTGATAACTTCCGGGCCGGTCACGTACTCGCCGTATTCGGCGTTGTTGGAGATCGAGTAGTTCATGTTGGCGATGCCGCCTTCGTACATGAGGTCAACGATCAGCTTCAGTTCGTGCAAGCACTCGAAGTAGGCCATTTCTGGCGCGTAGCCAGCTTCAACCAGGGTTTCGAAACCGGCTTTTACCAGTTCAACGGTACCGCCACACAGAACGGCTTGCTCGCCGAACAGGTCGGTTTCGGTCTCGTCCTTGAAAGTGGTTTCGATGATGCCGGTACGACCGCCGCCAACGCCGGCAGCGTAGGACAGCGCAACGTTCTTGGCGTTGCCCGAGGCGTCCTGGTAGATAGCGATCAGGTCAGGGATACCGCCGCCCTTCACGAATTCGGAACGTACGGTGTGGCCTGGAGCCTTCGGCGCGATCATGATCACGTCGAGGTCAGCGCGCGGCACAACCTGGTTGTAGTGGATCGCGAAGCCGTGGGAGAAGGCCAGGGTGGCGCCTTTCTTGATGTTCGGCTCGATTTCGTTCTTGTACAGGGAGGACTGGAACTCGTCCGGAGTCAGGATCATGACCAGGTCAGCCGCTGCAACAGCAGAAGCAACGTCGGTCACTTTCAGGCCGTGGGCTTCTGCCTTGGCAACGGTAGCCGAACCTTTACGCAGGCCAACAGTCACGTCAACGCCGGAATCTTTCAGGTTGCACGCCTGAGCGTGGCCCTGGGAACCGTAACCGATGATGGCAACTTTCTTGCCCTGGATGATCGACAGGTCGCAGTCTTTATCGTAGAAAACTTTCATGAATTTCCCCTATATCAGGCCGTTCAGGCCGTTCGCTAATTTGGTTTAGATGCTGAGTACTTTGTCGCCGCGGGCAATGCCGGTCACGCCACTACGGACGGTTTCCAGAATCGAGGCGGTGCCGATGGACTGAATGAAGCTGTCGAGCTTGTCGCTGGTACCGGTCAGTTGAACGGTATACACGCTGGCGCTGACATCGACGATCTGCCCACGGTAAATATCGGTAGTGCGCTTGATCTCGGCGCGCTGGGCGCCGGTGGCCTTGACCTTGACCAACATCAGTTCGCGCTCGATGTGAGCACTTTCCGACAGGTCGACCAGTTTTACCACTTCGATCAGCTTGTTCAGGTTCTTGGTGATCTGCTCGATGACTTCATCGTGACCGACAGTGGTCAGCGTCAGACGCGACAGGGTCGGGTCTTCGGTTGGGGCCACGGTCAGGCTTTCGATGTTGTAGTTGCGCTGCGAGAACAGGCCAACCACGCGAGACAGAGCGCCGGGTTCGTTTTCCAGAAGCAAGGAAATAATGTGCCGCATGATTAAGTACGCTCCGTCTTGCTCAGCCACATATCGCGCATGGAGCCGTCTTTGATCTGCATCGGATAGACGTGCTCGCTGGTGTCGACCGAAATGTCGATCACCACCAGGCGATCTTTCATGGCGAACGCCTCTTCCATCTTCGACTTCAAGTCCTTCGAATCGGTGATACGCACGCCAACGTGACCGTAGGCCTCTGCCAGTTTGACGAAGTCAGGCAACGATTCCATATAGGAATGAGAGTGACGGCTGCCGTAGCTCATGTCCTGCCACTGGCGAACCATGCCCAGCACACCATTGTTCAGGATGACGATCTTGACCGGCAAACCGTATTGCAGACAGGTCGACAGCTCCTGAATGTTCATCTGGATGCTGCCCTCGCCGGTGACGCAAACGACGTCGTCATCCGGGAAGCTCAACTTGATGCCCATGGCCGCCGGAAAACCGAAGCCCATGGTGCCCAGGCCACCGGAGTTGATCCAGCGGTTCGGTTTGTTGAACGTGTAGTACTGCGCCGCGAACATCTGGTGCTGACCCACGTCGGAGGCTACAAAGGCATCGCCCTTGGTCACTTCGCACAGGGTTTCGATCACAGCCTGAGGTTTGATGACGCTGCCGTCGCCCTTGTCATAAGGGAACAGGCCACGATCACCGCGCCACTCATCGACTTGCTTCCACCAGCTGGCAACGGACTCCTTGTTCGGGGTCTCGCCGATTTCCTTGAGGATCGCGACCATTTCGGTCAGGACACTCTCGACCGGACCCACGATAGGCACGTCGGCCTTGATGGTCTTGGAGATCGAAGCCGGGTCGATGTCGATGTGAATGATCTTGGCGTTCGGGCAGAACTTCGACGCGCCGTTGATGACACGGTCGTCGAAACGCGCGCCGACAGCGAGGATCACGTCAGCATGGTGCATCGCCAGGTTGGCGGTGTAGCTGCCGTGCATGCCGAGCATGCCGATGAACTGACGGTCGGTGCCTGGGTAGCCACCGAGGCCCATCAGGGTATTGGTCACTGGCAGGTTGAGCATCTTCGCCAGTTCGGTCAGTGGTGCGGAACCACCGCCGAGGATCACGCCGCCGCCCGAGTACAACACAGGACGCTTGGCCGCCAGGAGCATTTCTGCCGCCTTGCGGATTTGACCGGAGTGACCGCGAACAGCCGGGCTGTAGGAACGCAGCTTGGCTTTTTTCGGGAAGACGTATTCGAACTTCTCGGCCGGGTTGGTCATGTCTTTCGGAATATCGACAACGACCGGACCAGGGCGACCGGATTGCGCCAGGTAGAAGGCTTTCTTCATGACTTCCGGGATTTCCGACGCGTGCTTGATCATGAAGCTGTGTTTCACGATCGGCCGGGAGATACCGATCATGTCGGTTTCCTGGAATGCGTCGGTGCCAACCATGGTGCTCGGCACTTGGCCGGAAATGACCACCATCGGAATGGAGTCCATGTAGGCCGTGGCAATACCGGTGATGGCGTTTGTCGCGCCCGGCCCGGAAGTTACCAGTACCACACCGGCTTTACCGGTGGCACGGGCGTAGCCGTCAGCCATATGGGTAGCCGCTTGCTCGTGACGAACCAGGATGTGGGTCACTTCCGGTTCTTTGAACAGGGCATCGTAGACATGAAGAAGAGCACCACCCGGGTACCCGTAGATATATTTGACGCCTTCGTCGCGCAAAAAGCGGACGAGCATCTCACCGCCAGATAAAAGCTCCACGTTGCTCACCTCTAAAACGCCAGAATACCGCCCACGAAAAATGGGACGGGTCTTAATAGGTTTACTTCTCAGCAGAGCATGAGCGACGGTGGTCGCCGACTACGTCAGCACTGACTGAGCAAGTATTGGGATCGTCCCAAGTGTTGCGGGGCTTTCCCACCCAGCGCGAGGTAACGCGTTGCGGGTGTAACAGGTCGACGCGGATATGCGCCTCATGATCTGCTGAGAGGGTCTGCTTCTGGCAGTCCCTGTACAGCGGACTTTGGATTCTTCTGTTTCGCCCTTCGCAAGTCAAGTCGTCTATGAGCTTTATTCTACTAAGCACATGAGAACGCAAGAAAAAACCCGTAAATCCGCCGCGTGTTAGCTTCGATTGCGCAACTTTTGGCAAAAAATTGGCACGGGCATGCGCTTACCCTGCAACGGCCGACAAAATAGAGAGAGATTGTGGACAACTGCCAGCGGACGCTGGCAGCTTCTGGCTCAGCGAGAGGCGGTGATCAACTGATCAAACTCTTTGAGCAATACCTGCAACTGCCGATCCCTACCCTGGACATTGCGTCCGGCAAAGACCATCTCAGCCATTTCCTGAATGCCCGAAGCATTGGGTAGCGGCAAATCCTGCTCGAGGATCATCTTCATGCGCGGCAGGAAGATCCATTGCAGCCATTGCTCGAAATCCAGTGTATCGACCGAAAACGGCTCAACACTGGAAAGCGCTTCGGCCGATGGCGAGACTTCATCCCACCAGCCTTGCACCCGCAACTCGCGCTCGATCAACAGCAATTGATCGGCGATCTTAAGAAAGCGTGCATCCATCACAGCGTTACCTTGGCCTTCTGGCGCGCCAGTGCCGCGCCTTGGGAGTCACCCTGCTTTTCACGGGCCTGGGCAATCAGCTCCCACAAGTTGGCCTGAAGGGCTGGACGCCCATTGGCCAACGTCAGCCCACGGCGAGCGAACTGCTCGGCCTGGGCTGCATCACCTTGAGCCATCCGCACCTGCGCCAGACGGTACAACACTTGCGGTTCACGCGGAGCAACGCGCTGGGCGCGTTCAAGACTGGAAGAGGCACCGTTGAGATCACCGCTCGCCTGTTGCTGCTGAGCAGTGGTCAGCAAAGCCAGTACCGGACCGTCCAGCTGCTCATCGGCAGAGAGCCCGCCCGAACTGGCCGACGGAATCCCGCTTGGCGACGACGGCATGCTGTAGCTGCCCTGATTGATCGGCGCCGACTGTACCGGCGACGTGTCAATCGGCCCCGGCGTGATCGGCCCCGGGGTAATAGGCGTGGTGCTGATTGGCGTGGAAGTCGTTGCAGCGCCTGGCACCATCACCACGACGCCGCTGTCACCTTGCGGAATCGCCTGGGTCTGCGACTGACCTTGTACAGGGCGCTTGACGGTCGTCTGGCGGAAACCGCCATTGGCCGAGATCCGCTCACTGTTGGACACCGCGGTGCCGGAATCCACAACCGGAATCGAACCACGTTGGACGGTAGAACAACCGCTGAGCAAAGCTACGGCGGCAACCGCTGGAATCAACCACTTGTTCACTTGAAACCCTCTTTGCTTAATTCATCCAGCCCTTGACCCAGTCCATCACCGACTCGACAGGGGTTTCACCACCGCAAGCGGCGCCGGGAGGCGGTTCGCTGCCGCGAATATACGGCATCTGCACGGCACCGGGGCAACCGGCGTCAGAACCTTGCCCGGTTCGCGAATCCACCCAGGCCTGAACGATATTATCCGGCTGCGGCATGTCCAGCGGCAACGGGTCGGCCTTGCGCATGAAGCTGGTCCAGACCTGCAAGGCCCCGGTGGCACCCGTGAATGGCGTCTTGCCGTTATCATCGCGCCCCAGCCAGACCACCGCCAGCAAGTCCTGGCTGAAACCGGCAAACCAACTGTCTCGCGAGTCGTTACTGGTGCCGGTTTTACCCGCGAGGTTCAGCGTTCTTGGCAACACGTTGTAAACCGAGCTGCCAGTACCTTCTCGCATCACGCGCTGCATGGCGCTCTGGATCAGGTAAATGGAGGCCGGATCGAAACGCTGCTGAATCTGGAACGGATAACGCTTGAGCGGCTCGCCTTCGGCCGTCAGCACGCTGCGAATCCCGCGCATCGGTGTATTGAAGCCACCGTTGGCGAGGGTCTGGTACATGGTCGCCACTTCGATGGGCGTCATCCCGCCAGCACCGAGCAACATCGACGGGAAAGCCGGGAATTCACGAGACACGCCAAGGCGCTCCACCGTCTTCAGGACGTTCGGCACACCAACCGCCAGGCCGAGACGCGCGGTCGACAGGTTGTAGGAATGCGCCAGCCCCTGATAGAGGAAGACGGTACCGTGAGAACGACGATCATAGTTCTGCGGCTTCCAGACCTGGCCGTCGGCGCCCTTGACCGAGAAGGACTCGTCCGACAGCCAACTGGTCAACGTGTACTGGCTCGGTTTCTCAAGCGCGGTCAGGTACACCGCCGGCTTGATCAACGAGCCGATCGGCCGCACAGCATCCAGCGCCCGGTTGAACCCGGCAAAACTGGCCTGGCGACTACCGATCATGGCCTGTACTTCGCCGGTCTCCGGGTTGGTCACGACCATGGCCGCCTCGACGTCATCGGAACCCTTGCGCCCGGCCAGGCGCTTGAAGGTGTCGTTGACCGAGGCTTCAGCCTTCATCTGCAGAATCGGGTCGAAACTGGTGAAGATGCGCAGGCCTTCCTCGGTCAAGTCTTCGTCGCGATAGTCTTCGCGCAACTGACGCTTGACCAGATCGAGGAAGCCGGGGAACGAGCTGTCCGCCAGACTGCCGCGTTTGGTCACGCCCAACGGCATTTTCTTTGCCGCCTCAACCTGCTCGGCAGTCGCGACGCCCTGCTCCTGCAGCACATCGAGTACCAGGTTGCGCCGCTCAAGGGCACGCTCCGGATAACGACGCGGGTTATAGGAAGACGGCCCTTTGACCATCCCCACCAGCAGTGCGACTTGATGCAGCTTGAGTTCGGCCAGCGGCTGGCTGAAGAAGAACTGGCTGGCCAGACCGAAACCATGCACCGCGCGCTGACCGTCCTGCCCGATAAACACTTCGTTGAGGTAAGCCTCAAGGATTTCGCGCTTGTCGTAATGCAATTCAAGCAGCAGCGCCATCATCGCTTCGGTGAGCTTGCGGCTCAGGCTGCGTTCGTTGGTCAGGTAGAAGTTCTTGACCAACTGCTGAGTCAGGGTACTGCCACCCTGACGCATGCGGCCGGATGAGCCGTTAACCCAGATTGCTCGGGCGATCGACTTCGGCGAAACACCAAAGTGATGATAAAAATCACGATCCTCGACAGCCACCAGCGTTTCCAGCAGATACGGCGGCACCTGATCGATCTTGATCAGAATCCGGTCTTCGAGGTTTTTCGGGTACAGACCACCGATCAGCAGCGGCTCCAGGCGCACCACCGACAGTTTCGAGCCTTTTGCCCCCGCCAACTCGGCCACGTAATCGCCGGAAAAACGCACCCGAACCGGTTGCGCCTGCTCCATGCCTTCATAGAACTGGAAGCCACGGGTATTCAGGTCAACGGTGTTGCCGTTGACCGACGCCGCGCCCGGACCGTTGGCCACGCTTTCACGGCGATAACCCAGGGCATCGAGTTCGGTCAGGAAATCATCCCGGCTCAGCTTTTGTCCGACGAACAGCTCGAGCGGACGCGCGTAAACCTTGGCCGGAATCGTCCAGCGCTTGCCGGAGAACTTCTCCTGGACGATTGCATCAAGGTAAACGGCGAATCCGGCCAGCACTACCAGGCCGACCAGACTGAGTTTAATGGCCCAGCCCAGCCACGGGCGCAGGCCCTTGGAGGGTGGTTTTTTTGGGGTACGGGGAGTTCGAGTACGAGTCATGGCGGCGGATTATACGCACTTTATTCATACTCAACAGGAGCGCTCCGAGGTTTGCGTCAAGCGGACTTGCAGCCATAATGACGGCCTTGATTTTCCAGACTCTGAAGGATCGCCTGTGAGCCAGACCTTGATCGCTGCCCTGCAAAACCCTGCCCTCTACCCGCACCCGGTAGAAGGATTCCAGGTCATCGAAACCCATATCTCCTGGGTCATTCTCACCGGCCCCTTCGCTTATAAAGTGAAGAAACCGGTCAACTTCGGTTTTCTCGACTTTACCGGCCTTGAGGCTCGCGAGCATTTCTGCACTGAAGAGCTGCGCCTGAACCAGCGCCTGACCGACGATTTGTACCTGGAAGTGTTGCCCGTCACCGGCAGCGCCGAGGCTCCGCAATTGGGCGGCGAAGGGCCAGCCATCGAATATCTGCTGAAGATGCGCCAGTTCCCGCAAAGCGGACTATTGAGCACCCTGCAAGCCAATGGCGAATTGACCACCGCGCACATCGACGAGATGGCCGAGCAAATCGCCCGCTTCCACCTCAGCGCCCCCAAAGTGCCGGCCGGGCACGAAGCCGGCACCCCGGACAGCGTCATGGCGCCGGTACGGCAGAACTTCGAGCAGATCCGTCCGTTCCTCAGCGACAAAGCCGACCTGTTGCAACTCGACGCCCTGCAAGCCTGGGCCGAAAGCAGCTTCGAGCGCCTCAAACCACTGCTCGCCCAGCGCAAGGCCGAAGGCTTCATTCGTGAATGCCACGGTGACATCCATCTGGGTAACGCTACCGTGATCGACGGCAAGGTCGTGATCTTCGACTGCATCGAATTCAACGAACCGTTCCGTTTTACCGACGTTTATGCCGACACCGGCTTCCTGGCGATGGACCTGGAGGATCGCGGCCTGAAGTGCCTGGCGCGTCGTTTCGTCAGCCAGTACCTGGAGCTGACCGGCGACTATTGCGGCCTCGAGCTGCTGAACTTCTATAAAGCCTACCGCGCCCTGGTTCGCGCCAAGGTCGCCCTGTTCAGCATGCCGGCCGATGCCACTGCGGTGCAGCGCGCCACGACCCTGCGCCAATACCGCAACTACGCCAACCTCGCGGAAAGCTACAGCACCATTCCTTCGCGCTTCATGGCCATTACCCACGGCGTTTCCGCTGTCGGTAAAAGCCATGTCGCCATGCGCCTGGTCGAAGCCCTGGGCGCGATTCGCCTGCGCTCCGATGTCGAGCGCAAGCGCCTGTTCGGCGAGCAAACCGTCGAGAATGATGTACAGGCCGGCATCTATAGTGCCGACGCCAGCGCGGCGACCTATGCCCGCCTGCACGAAATCGCCGACGTCATTCTGCATGCGGGCTTCCCGGTGGTGGTCGACGCCACTTACCTCAAGCGTGAACAGCGTGACAATGCGGCGAAGGTGGCCGAGGCCACGGGTGCACCCTTCCTGATCCTCGACTGCAATGCACCACAGGCCGTGATCGAAAGCTGGCTGGCCGTGCGCCAGGCCGACAAGAAGGACCCGTCCGACGCCACTCTGGCCGTGATCGAAGCCCAACAAGCCAGCCGTGAGGCGCTGACCCCCGCAGAAATCCTCTGCAGCAAGCGCGTCCAGACCAATGAAAGCGGGACTCTGGATACCGTTGTGGAACAGATTCGCCAGCGCCTGCCTGGCCTGTAAAAACTATTTCAGTCGTGAGGCCCTCGCAGGCCTCACGACTGTCAAACAGTGGCACTATACTGGCGTCATAAAACCATCAGGTGATGCGACATGAGCCAGCCAAAACTTCTCGACACTCCGCTTTATGCCCTGCTGCACAAAGACGACATCAGAGGCTTCAACAGTGAGCGCCCCAAGGATGGCCCCATCGACATGGTGGGTGGAGATTTCCGGGGGCTGGACCTGCGCGAACTGAATGCCGATGGTGTGGACTTCAGCGACGCCTACTTCCGTTCCGCCGACTTGCGCGGCATCGATTTTCGCAAAGCGAACCTGGAAGGCGCGAGCCTGGCCCACGCGCAAATCTCCGGTACCTACTTTCCAGTGGAACTGAGTGCCGACGAAATCCTCATGTCGATGAACTTCGGCACGCGATTGCGCTACCGCACCCGCTGATCACTGTTGCCGGCTGACACGTCCAGTGCCCCCATTGCGCTGGACTGCGGGGATATTAACTCGCCATCCCTGATTGCTCTCCCCTACCCCTTTTTTGCGCGTTCGCCGACCTTCCCCACCCTGCCAACACGTGCCTCTTAGAAGCATTTGCGTCGAAAACGAGCAAACAATCACGCTTTTCCTACTGATGGCTACACTCCTCAGAAGATTGCCCACGCTCTCCATTCGGCCATCGCAAGGAGGCTTGATGAATGATGAACTGCAACACCTGAAGAATCTTGGCAAGACGTCAGCGCAATGGCTGCATGCCGTGGGCATCCATAGCGCATCGGACTTGCGTCGCCTCGGGGCGGTGGATGCTTATCGGGCCGTGCGTACGCGCGGTTTTCGGGCGTCCAAGGTGTTGTTGTACGCGATTGAAGGTGCCCTGATGGACGTTCACTGGAATGACATCCCTGCCGAGCGCAAGGAAGCGTTGAACAAACAACTGGAAGCCATTTCTTCACGCCACAAAAACTGATCCGACAAATACTCCAAAGCTTTGCAACCTGAAACCCAATGATTACGGGGCCTGCAGAAGTAAATTCGGCGAATCGCAATGAAATCAAAAAACAGCGGTTGACTTGGTAATGAGAATCGATATGATTATCACGACTGGTCGCGAGACTGGTCGATATTCTGAATAGCCCTTGGTTCGGACTCTCAGATTATCTCCTCATCAGGCTAATCACGGTTATTTGACCCGGCTCTTGCCGGGTCTTTTTTTGCCTGTGGAAAAGTACTGACGGAATTCGGCGATGGATGCGCCATGCCGATCACCACAATGCGGGTGGTCAGACGCATGTCAGTTTCCCGGGCATCGAATGGTCAGGCCAAGTATCCTCGACGATAGGCACTTGTCTCCCGGCGGCAAGACGGCCAATTGATCGCATTTAACCGTCAAGCTCGACCTATCCGGTCACGAGCTGCGGGACTGAGGATAGAGATGAAGTTGCTTTGCGCAGGTGCCGAACTGGTCAATGACAGCAGTCGCGGTTTCGACATTGACGGCCAAAAGCTTTTTGCGGTGCGCCGCAGCGGCCAGGTCCATGTCTACATCAATCGCTGCCCGCACCGGGGCGTCGCTTTGGAGTGGCATCCTGACCAGTTTCTCGACCCCAGCAACAGCCTGATCCAGTGCGCCACCCATGGCGCACTGTTCCTGATCGAAGACGGTGAATGCGTCGCCGGCCCTTGCGCGGGGCAAGCCTTGACCAGAGTGGCCTGTCGCGAGGACGAACAAGGGATCTGGATCAGCCTTTAGCCGCCCGGCAACACGTCCAGGCGCCGGTCGACCAGCATTTCCTGGTGATTCAAGCTCACAGCGTAAGCCAGCACCTCGACCCCACACTCAATAGCCTCACGCAAGGCCTGCGCATAAGCCGCATCGATTTCCTGCGCCGGACGCACGGCCTCGATGCCGGTCAGGCAAACACAGTACAACTGCACTGCGCGAATACCGTCCCTGGCCAAGTGGGCCAGCTCCCGCAAATGCTTGGCGCCACGCTGGGTGACCGCATCGGGAAACGCCGCCACCGCCGTACCGTCGAAACCCAGGGTCACGCTTTTGACCTCGATGTAGGCAGGCCCTTCGGGGTAATCGAGCCGGAAATCGATACGACTGTTTTCCTGACCATAAGCCACTTCGCGCTTGAGCCCGGTAAAACCGTTCAACTCCGTGATGACGCCTGCTCGCAGTGCCTCTTCGATCAAACCATTGGCGCGGGCGGTGTTCACGCAAAACAACCGCCCTTGCGGGGTTTCGCCGATCTCCCAGGTGCCGGGCAACTTGCGTTTCGGGTCGTTGGAGCGGCTGAACCAGACCTGCCCGCCTTCGACCTGACAATTGAGCATCGAGCCTGTGTTCGGGCAGTGAATGGTCAGCAAGTCGCCGTCAACGGTTTCGATATCGGCGAGAAAACGCTTGTAGCGTCGAATCAGGCGACCTTCTTCGAGGGGGGGATGAAATCGCATCAGCCTTGCCAGCTCCGCAACCCACTGGCAATGCGCTCGACCGCTTCCTGCAAACGCTCGAGATTTTGCGTATAGGCGAACCGTACATGATGTCCGGCCTGATAACGCCCGAAATCCAGCCCCGGGGTGAAGGCCACATGCTCGGTCTCGAGAAAATGTTTACAGAACGCGAAGGCATCGCCGCCGAACTTGCTGATATCGGCGTACAAGTAGAATGCTCCTTCCGGCTCCACGGCAATGCCGAAGCCCAACTCACGCAAGGCCGGCAGCAGGTAATCCCGACGCCGGCCAAATTCGGCGCGACGCTCTTCGAGAATGCTGATGGTTGCCGGCTCGAAACAGGCCAGCGCGGCGTGCTGCGCCATGCTTGGAGCACTGATGTAGAGATTCTGGGCGAGTTTTTCCAGCTCACCGACGGCAGCGTCCGGGGCGACCAGCCATCCCAACCGCCAACCGGTCATCCCGAAGTACTTCGAAAAACTGTTCAGCACGAAGGCACTGTCGTCGACTTCCAGCACGCTGGCCGCATCGGTGCCGTAGGTCAGGCCGTGATAGATCTCGTCGACCACCAGATGACCGTGGCGCTCCTTGATCGCGACAGACAACTTCGCCAGCTCATCGCGGGTCAGGATCGTGCCGGTCGGATTGGCCGGCGACGCCACCAATGCGCCCACGCTGTCGTGATCCCAATGACGCTCGATCAGGCCAGGCGTCAATTGATAACGCACCTCCGGACCGACCGGTACCAATTGCGCCGCGCCTTCGACCAGTCGCAGAAAGTGCCGGTTACAGGGGTAGCCCGGGTCCGCCAGCAGCCAGTGCTTGCCGGGGTCGACCAGCAAAGCGCTGGCCAGCAGCAACGCGCCGGACCCGCCGGGTGTGATGAGGATGCGCCGAGGGTCGATGTTCAAGCCATAACGCTGCTGATAAAAGCCCGAAATGGCCTCACGCAGTTCCGGAATGCCGCGCGCGGCGGTGTAACGGGTCTTCCCCGCTGTCAGCGCAGCCTGGCCGGCCTGGATGATCGGCTCGGCGGTAGTGAAGTCCGGCTCGCCGATTTCCAGGTGGATCACATCGTGGCCGGCAGCCTGCAATTCATTGGCCCGCGCCAACAGCGCCATGACATGGAAAGGTTCGATCGCGCGACTGCGGGCACTGTAGGGCTGAGCCATTGGCCTTCCTTCAACAGGGGGAAAAAACCGATTCTACCCAAGCGCAGGAACGAGCGAGAACCTAAAGCGGTCAGAGGGCTTATAACCTTGACCACAAACGATTCAAGCGAGTGCGCAAGGTTTGACTAAAATCAATAGTTGAGCAGGGTTCCGGAGCCGCCAGACAACGGTTTGTCATCATTGGCAAGCACCATCAGCCGCAAGCTCGACATCCGGGAGTAGCGCGGCCCGAGTTGATCTGGTAAGTTCGCCCGCTTGCAGCCGCAGGGCCGGCAGGTGTCGGTGATGGAGCAATCCTGCGCAGATGGATTACAAGAGTAGAGGCGGTCTATTTCATGTCCACCCAAGCAAAGCAGCAAAACCAGGCAATCAGCGGCTTCGAGCCCTACGTTCAGAAAGCTGGCGAAGAGTACATGGGCGAGCCCATGCGCAAGCACTTCACCAAGGTCCTGAATCAGTGGAAAAAAGAGCTGATGGAAGGTGTCGACAAGACCGTGGACCACATGAAGGACGAAGCGGCCAACTTTCCTGATCCGGCAGACCGTGCCAGCCAGGAAGAGGAATTCGCCCTCGAACTGCGTGCCCGCGATCGTGAACGCAAGTTGATCAAGAAGATCGACAAGACCCTTCAGCTGATCGAAGACGAAGAGTACGGCTGGTGTGAATCCTGCGGCATCGAGATCGGCGTCAAGCGCCTCGAAGCGCGTCCTACCGCCGACCTGTGCATCGACTGCAAGACCCTGGCGGAAATCAAGGAAAAGCAAGTCGGCAAGTAATTGCGACTTGAACGAAAAACGGAGCGTGCGATCGCTCCGTTTTTGTTTCTAAAATTCGCCTCAGCAGCAAACCTGTGGGAGCGGGCTTGCTCGCGAAAGCGGTGCGTCAGCCTATATTGATGTTGAAGCTGATGGCCTCTTCGCGAGCAAGCCCGCTCCCACAAGGTGGTTAGCGCAAGCCTGGAAAAAGTAACACTGCCCCTATGACTGCCATCGCCTCATCCACCTACATCGGGCGCTTTGCCCCCACGCCCAGTGGCCATCTGCATTTCGGTTCTCTGGTCGCAGCGCTGGCCTCGTACCTCGATGCGCGCTCGGTGGGCGGACGCTGGCTGATGCGCATGGAAGACCTTGATCCGCCCCGTGAGGAACCCGGCGCCCAGGCGGCCATTCTCAAGGCCCTGGAAAGCTATGGCTTCGAGTGGGATGGCGACCTGGTTCGCCAAAGCGAGCGGCACGACGCCTACGCCGAGGTGCTCAATCACCTGTTCAATCACGGCCTGGCCTACGCCTGCACCTGTTCGCGCAAACAGCTGGAACCGTATCACGGGATTTATCCGGGGCTGTGCCGCAATGCCGGCCATGGCGCCGATGATGCCGCCATCCGCCTGCGCGTACCGGAGCTGGAGTACCACTTCCTCGACCGGGTGCAGGGCGAGTACCGCCAGCATCTGGGCCGGGAAGTCGGTGATTTCGTGATCCGCCGCCGCGACGGGCTCTACGCCTATCAACTGGCCGTGGTCCTGGACGATGCCTGGCAGGGCATCACCGATATCGTTCGGGGTGCCGACCTGCTGGACTCCACGCCCCGCCAGTTGTACCTGCAAGAACTGCTCGGCCTGCCGCAACCACGTTATCTGCATATCCCGCTGATTACTCAGCCTGATGGCCATAAACTCGGTAAGTCCTACCGTTCGCCGCCGTTGGCCGAGGATCAGGCAACGCCCCTGTTATTGCGGGCGCTGCGCGCGCTGGGACAGAACCCGGGAACCGAACTGGTTTACGCCACGCCACGGGAAGTGCTGAACTGGGGCATTGCCCACTGGGATGCCTCGCTGATCCCGCGCACACTGAGTCTGCCCGAGGCACAGCTGCTGTGATCGCACTTGCAGTGGCGCGCCCATCCGTTACCATCGCCGCACGTTTTCGGGCACGCACATAAAAAAGAGAGGCCGGGATGTACATCTATCGCTTGGTCCTGCTTTTGGTAGTGGGCATTTACCTGTTTTCCCCGGCCATCATGGATTGGTGGATCGACGCCACTGGCGCCTGGTATCGCCCTTATCTGCTCTGGCTGATTCTGATCGTCGTGACCTTCATCCTGCAGAGCCAAAAAGATGCCGATGAGCTTTAGCCTGACCCAGATGATCCTGATCAGCGCCGCATACCTGGCGGTGCTGTTCGGTGTGGCCTGGATCAGCGAACGGGGCATGATTCCCCGGGCGATCATTCGCCACCCGCTGACCTACACCCTGTCACTGGGCGTCTATGCCAGTGCCTGGGCGTTTTACGGCACGGTGGGCCTGGCCTACCAGTACGGCTACGGCTTTCTGTCCAGCTACCTGGGCGTTTCCGGGGCCTTTCTGCTAGCGCCGGTGTTGCTTTATCCGATCCTGAAGATCACCCGCACTTATCAACTGTCGTCCCTGGCGGACCTGTTCGCCTTCCGCTTCCGCAGCACCTGGGCCGGAGCGCTGACCACGATTTTCATGCTGGTCGGCGTATTGCCGTTGCTGGCCCTGCAGATTCAGGCGGTCGCCGACTCCATCGGCATCCTTACCCGCGAACCCGTACAGAATCGCGTGGCCCTGAGCTTCTGCGCACTGATTACGCTGTTCACGATTTTCTTCGGCTCCCGCCACATCGCCACCCGGGAAAAGCATGAAGGCCTGGTGTTCGCGATTGCCTTCGAGTCGGTGATCAAGCTGATCGCCCTCGGCGGTGTCGGTTTGTATGCGCTCTACGGCGTGTTCGACGGCCCGCAACAGCTTGAACTGTGGCTGCTGCAAAACCAGACCGCGCTCGCGGCCCTGCACACGCCTTTGCAGGAAGGCCCGTGGCGCACCCTGTTGCTGGTGTTCTTCGCCTCTGCCATCGTGATGCCGCACATGTATCACATGACCTTCACCGAGAACCTCAACCCGCGTTCGCTGGTCAGTGCGAGCTGGGGCCTGCCGCTGTTCCTGCTGCTGATGAGCCTGGCGGTGCCGCTGATTCTCTGGGCCGGCCTGAAGCTGGGCGCCACCACCAATCCGGAATACTTCACCCTGGGCATCGGCATCGCCGCCAACAGCAAGGCGCTGGCGCTGCTGGCCTATGTCGGCGGGCTGTCCGCCGCCAGCGGCCTGATCATCGTCACCACGCTGGCGCTGTCCGGGATGGCCTTGAACCACCTGGTGCTGCCGCTTTATCAGCCACCGGCCGAAGGCAATATCTACCGCTGGCTGAAGTGGACCCGTCGGGCGCTGATTGTCGCGATCATCATGGCTGGCTACGGCTTCTACCTGATGCTCGGTGCCGAACAGGACCTGGCCAACCTCGGCATCGTCGCGTTCGTCGCCACGTTGCAGTTCCTGCCGGGCGTGCTCTCGGTCCTGTACTGGCCGACCGCCAACCGTCGCGGCTTCATCGCCGGCTTGCTGGCGGGGATACTGGTGTGGCTGGTGACCATGTTGTTACCGTTGGTCGGCAACCTGCAGGGCTTCTACATTCCGCTGCTGAACATGATCTACGTGCTGGACGACACCAGCTGGCACATGGCGGCGATTGCCTCGCTGGCGGCCAACGTACTGATGTTCACCCTGATCTCGCTGTTCACCAACGCCAGCACCGAAGAGGCCAGCGCTGCCGAAGCCTGCGCCGTGGATAACGTGCGCCGCCCGCAACGCCGCGAACTGCACGCCGCCTCGCCCCAGGAATTCGCCACGCAGCTTGCGAAACCATTGGGTGCAAAAGCGGCGCAGAAAGAAGTGGAACAGGCGCTGCGCGACCTTTATCTGCCATTCGACGAACGCCGACCCTATGCCCTGCGTCGCCTGCGTGACCGCATCGAAGCCAACCTCTCCGGCCTGATGGGGCCGAGCGTGGCCCAGGACATGGTCGAGACGTTCCTGCCCTACAAGGCAGGTGGCGAAAACTACGTGACCGAAGACATTCACTTCATCGAAAGCCGACTCGAGGACTACCACTCGCGCCTGACCGGCCTGGCCGCCGAACTCGATGCCCTGCGCCGCTATCACCGCCAGACCCTGCAGGAATTGCCGATGGGCGTTTGCTCGCTGGCCAAGGATCAGGAAATCCTCATGTGGAACAAGGCCATGGAGGAGCTGACCGGCATCGCTGCGCAGCGCGTGGTCGGTTCGCGCCTGAGCACCATTGCCGACCCGTGGAAAGAACTGCTGCAAGGCTTCATCAATCTGCCGGACGAGCACTTGCACAAGCAGCACCTGGCCCTCGACGGCCAGACACGCTGGCTGAACCTGCACAAAGCGGCAATCGACGAACCCCTGGCGCCGGGTAACAGTGGCCTGGTGTTGCTGGTGGAAGACCTGACCGAAACCCAGATGCTCGAGGACAAACTGGTGCACTCCGAGCGCCTGGCGAGCATCGGTCGCCTGGCGGCCGGCGTGGCCCATGAAATCGGCAACCCGATCACCGGTATCGCGTGCCTGGCGCAGAACCTGCGCGAAGAACGCGAGGAAGACGGCGAGCTGAAGGAGATCAGCGGGCAGATCCTCGAGCAGACCAAACGCGTGTCGCGCATTGTCCAGTCGCTGATGAGCTTTGCCCATGCCGGCAGTCATCAGCACAGCGACGAGCCCGTCTGTCTGGCCGAAGTGGCCCAGGATGCCATCGGCCTGCTGGCGCTGAACCGACGCAATTTCGAAGTGCAGTTCTACAACCTGTGCGACCCCGAGCACTGGGTCGAAGGCGACCCGCAACGGCTGGCCCAGGTGTTGATCAACCTGCTCTCAAACGCCCGTGACGCATCGCCTCCCGGTAGTGCGGTACGGGTCAAGAGCGAAGCCGGCGAACACACGGTCGATCTGATCGTGGAGGACGAAGGCAGCGGTATTCCGTCGAGCATCATGGACCGATTGTTCGAACCTTTCTTCACCACCAAGGACCCTGGCGAAGGCACCGGTCTGGGCCTTGCACTGGTCTATTCCATCGTTGAAGAGCATTATGGACAAATCACCATCGACAGCCCGGCTGATGTTCAAAGCCAACGCGGCACCCGAATCAGGGTTACCTTGCCGCGTCATGTCGAAGCGACGTCCGCTGTGAACTGAGACCGTCGAGAGTATCGAATCAATGCCGCACATTTTGATCGTCGAAGACGAAACCATTATCCGCTCCGCCTTGCGCCGCCTGCTGGAACGCAACCAGTACCAGGTCAGCGAAGCCGGTTCAGTGCAGGAAGCACAAGAACGCTTCACCATTCCCTCGTTCGATCTGATCGTCAGTGACCTGCGCTTGCCGGGCGCGCCTGGCACAGAGTTGATCAAGCTCGCCCAAGGTACGCCGGTGCTGATCATGACCAGCTACGCGAGCCTGCGCTCGGCAGTCGACTCGATGAAAATGGGTGCGGTGGATTACATTGCCAAGCCATTCGACCACGACGAAATGCTGCAAGCCGCCGCACGAATCCTGCGTGACCGACAAACGGCACAAACCGGTGGTGAAGCGGTTGCCGGCAAAACCGCCAACAACGGTGCGGCGAAGTCCGGTGCCGACAACAGCAACGGCGAAATCGGCATTATCGGCTCATGTCCGCCGATGCAGGACCTGTATGGCAAGATCCGCAAAGTCGCGCCGACCGATTCCAACGTGCTGATCCAGGGCGAATCGGGCACCGGTAAAGAACTGGTGGCCCGCGCCCTGCACAACCTGTCCCGGCGCGCAAAGGCACCGATGATTTCGGTGAACTGCGCAGCCATTCCGGAAAGCCTGATCGAGTCCGAACTGTTCGGCCACGAAAAAGGCGCATTCACCGGCGCCAGCGCCGGGCGCGCCGGCCTGGTGGAAGCAGCGGACGGTGGCACCTTGTTCCTCGACGAAATTGGCGAACTGCCACTGGAAGCCCAGGCTCGCCTGCTGCGCGTATTGCAGGAAGGCGAAATTCGTCGCGTAGGTTCGGTGCAGTCGCAAAAAGTCGATGTGCGCCTGATCGCCGCGACTCACCGCGACCTCAAGAGCCTGGCGAAGATCGGCCAGTTCCGCGAAGACTTGTATTACCGCCTCCACGTTATTGCGCTGAAGCTGCCAGCCCTGCGCGAACGCGGTGCGGACGTCAACGAAATCGCCAACGCCTTCCTCGCGCGGCAAAGTGCGCGAATCAACCGCACCGACCTGAAGTTCGCCGCGGATGCCGAGCAAGCCATTCGTCACTACTCCTGGCCGGGCAACGTTCGCGAACTGGAAAACGCCGTCGAGCGCGCGGTTATCCTGTGCGAAAGCCCGGAAATCTCCGCCGAGTTGCTGGGCATCGACATCGAACTGGGCGACCTGGAAGATGACGAATTCATTGGCCTGCCCCCACAACAGGGCAATGGCAATGCCAGTAACAGCAATCACGAGCCGACCGAAGACCTCTCCCTGGAAGACTACTTCCAGCATTTCGTCCTCGAGCATCAGGACCACATGACTGAAACCGAGCTGGCCCGCAAACTCGGGGTCAGCCGCAAATGCCTGTGGGAACGCCGTCAGCGCCTGGGCATCCCTCGACGCAAGACCGGGGTGGCCAGCGAAAGCTGAACCCCACCTGTCTCATGTGCGGGTAACACGTGACATTGTGAAAAAACTGTTACCTCAGCTTTTTCACGTAACAGAAGCCGGGGCTTACGGTAACGAAGCCCCGGCTTTTTTTCGCCTTCGAAATGCCTGGCAACCGGCCTAACCCCTTGTTTTATTGGGTTTCGCAAAAGTTGGCACGCACCCTGCTATATGTTTGGTACAAGAACAATAACAAGCAATGCACAAGACAATAAAAATAAGACGAATCGACTCACGCACAATAAAAACAAGACGGCGAGAGGCGCAGCTAACTGATTCTTTTGGAGAGGCGTTGTATTTGGGGCTTGCCCCACGACCAGGCCGAGAACAACAAAAACTGTCCTAAGACAGAGCCTGTACTGGTTGGATCGAAAGATCACTGCAATTCAGCGACCAAAGCAATCCGTTTGCTCTTGGCTCCCGATTGGGAGGGTCATGAAGGAAAGCTTCATGGCAAGGGCACTTAACAAAAACAAAAAGCCCGAAACCAAAAATAAAAATAGAGCATGCAACTACTTCTTGGGGAGCTTCGGCTCCCCTTGTAGTTTCTGCGATTCAGAAAAACCCGCGTATCACTGTAGGAGCGAGCCTGCTCGCGAAAATCCCACAGACACCTCGGGGCATCTGGTTTTACGCGTAATCGTTCACGTCCATCGCGAGCAAGCTCGCTCCTACACCCTGCGCCTTACAGCTCATATCTGCTGTGTCCTACACCATCCCCCGACTAAATGCTAGAATCCCCGCCCATCATGCGGTCATTCTTCTGTTATGGCCGAATATTCCTTCAAACAGTGCATCCCATGCTGAAGAAGCTGTTCCAGTCATTCCGTTCTCCCAAGCGTCCTACGCAACACATTCGCAGCACGCCTGAAGTGCTCAACAGCGGCCAACACTCGCTGCAAAAGGCGCAATTCAGCCGCTATGCGGTGAATATCGTTGAACGCCTGCAGAGCGCCGGTTATCAGGCTTACCTGGTGGGCGGCTGCGTGCGCGACATGTTGCTGGGCATTACACCGAAAGATTTCGACGTTGCCACCAGTGCCACCCCCGAGCAGGTACGGGCCGAATTCCGTAACGCTCGAATCATCGGGCGTCGGTTCAAACTGGTGCACATCCACTTCGGCCGCGAAATCATCGAAGTCGCGACCTTCCGCGCCAATCACCCGCAAAACGAAGACGAGGAAGACAGCAACCAGTCTTCGCGTAACGAAAGCGGGCGCATCCTGCGCGACAACGTCTATGGCACCCTGGAAGAAGACGCGCAACGTCGCGACTTCACCATCAATGCCCTGTATTACGATCCGGTCAGCGAGCGCATTCTCGATTACGCCAACGGCGTTCACGACATCCGCAACCACCTGATCCGCCTGATCGGCGATCCGAAGCAACGCTACCAGGAAGACCCGGTACGCATGCTGCGGGCCGTGCGTTTCGCCGCCAAGCTTAATTTCGGTATCGAAAAGCACAGTGCCCTGCCGATCCGCGACCTGGCGCCGATGCTGCGCGAGATCCCGTCGGCTCGCCTGTTCGAAGAAGTGCTCAAGCTGTTCCTCTCCGGCCACGCCGCGGATACGTTTGAAATGCTGGTCGACTTGCAGTTGTTCGATCCACTGTTCCCGGCCAGCGCCGAAGCACTGGAATACAACCCGACCTACACCCACACCCTGATCAGCGAAGCCCTGATCAATACCGACCTGCGGATCAAGCAGAACAAACCGGTCACCCCGGCGTTCCTGTTTGCGGCCCTGCTCTGGCCTGCCCTGCCGGCGCGCGTCCTGCGTCTGCAGGAGCGTGGCATGCCGCCGATTCCGGCGATGCAGGAAGCAGCGCATGAGCTGATTTCCGAACAGTGCCAGCGAATCGCGATTCCGAAACGCTTCACCATGCCGATCCGCGAGATCTGGGACATGCAGGAACGCCTGCCGCGCCGCAGCGGCAAGCGTGCCGATCTGTTGCTGGACAACCCGCGCTTCCGCGCCGGCTATGACTTCCTGCTGTTGCGCGAGAGTGCGGGCGAGCAGACTGACGGCCTCGGCGAATGGTGGACCGACTATCAGGACGCCAATGAAAGCGAGCGCCGCGACATGATCCGCGACCTCAGCGGCAAGGAAGAAGGCACTGGCGCCCCGCGCAAGCGTCGCCGCAGCGGTGGTTCCAAGCGCAAGCGCGCCGCCGGTGCTTCGAGCAACACGGGCGAGTAATCCATGGAACGCATCTACATCGGCATGGGCAGCAATCTGGCTGACCCCGCCGAACAATTGCGCAGCGCCGCCGAGGCGCTGGCGTCCTTGCCGCAATCCCGACTGGTCGGGGTTTCTGCGTTTTATCAAAGCGACTCGCTGCTTCCCGGACAACCGCGCTACACCAATGCGGTGGCCGCTCTCGACAGCACGCTGGCACCTCTGGAATTGCTGGATGCCTTGCAGGCCATCGAAAACGGCCAGGGTCGCAAGCGCCTTGAACGCTGGGGACCGCGTACGCTGGACCTCGACATCTTGCTGTTCGGTGATCGCCTGATCGACGAACCGCGCCTCAAGGTTCCCCACTACCACATGCAGGAACGGGCCTTCGTGCTATATCCATTGGCCGAGCTGGCACCTGCCGATCTGCAGCTGGCCGATGGCCGGACCCTGGCCGAACTGCTCAATGCATGCCCGTTCGTCGGCCTGGAACGCCTGCTCCCGACGTGACACAAATCACCTGTGGGAGCGGGCTTGCTCGCGAAAGCGGTGTGTCATCCAGAATCAATGTTGACTGAAACTCCGCCTTCGCGAGCAAGCCCGCTCCCACATTGGTTTTGTGTCGGGCACAAGATCTGCTGCTGAATCGCATCAGTTACTCCGGTAACACCCCACCCGTAACAATGCGGTAACACACGCAATTGACTTCCCTCGTTCTCCTCACGACTATAGGCGTCCCGCTGCCGCCAACACGGCGTTCAAGGGCGCAATCCAGGCCTTAAAAGCACGACGAAAGAGCGTGCGCCTGTATTCAACGAAGAATCACGCGCGTTACTCGCAGTAGTTTCCACAGCGCCTGAATGAGGAACTTTTCATGCCAGCCATCACCCTGACCACCCTGCAAGGTCTGAAGCAAAAAGGTGAAAAGATCACCATGCTGACCTGCTACGACGCAACCTTCGCCCACGCCTGCAACCAGGCCGGCGTCGAAGTGCTGCTGGTGGGCGACTCCCTCGGCATGGTTTTACAGGGCCACGACAGCACCTTGCCTGTCACCAGCGCAGAAATGGCTTACCACGTGGCTGCCGTCAAACGCGGTAACAGCGATGCCCTGATCCTCGCCGACCTGCCTTTCATGGCCTATGCCACCACCGAACAAGCCATGACCAACAGCGCCCTGTTGATGCAGGCCGGCGCGCACATGGTCAAGGTCGAAGGAGCGTTGTGGCTGGCCGATTCGATTCGCCTGCTGGCCGAGCGCGGCATCCCTGTCTGCGCGCACATGGGTCTGACGCCGCAGTCGGTGAACATCCTTGGCGGCTACAAGGTCCAGGGTCGCAATGAAAATCAGGCGCGGCAGATGCGTGCCGACGCGATCGCCCTGGAACAGGCTGGCGCGGCCATGCTGCTGCTCGAGTGCGTCCCGAGCGAGCTGGCTGAAGAAATCACCCAGGCGGTGAAGATTCCGGTGATCGGGATTGGCGCCGGCAATCGCACCGACGGCCAGGTGCTGGTTCTGCACGACATGCTGGGGCTGTCCATTACCGGCCGCGTGCCAAAATTCGTGAAGAACTTCATGACTGGCCAGACCAGCATTGAAGCTGCATTGAATGCCTACGTGACTGAAGTCAAGGCGGCGACTTTCCCTGGAATCGAACACGGATTCTCTGCATGAACACCGTAAAAACCGTACGTGAACTTCGGGCCGCTGTGGCCCGTGCCCGTAGCGAAGGCAAGCGCATTGCCTTTGTGCCGACCATGGGCAACCTGCACAGCGGTCACGTTGCGCTGGTGACCAAGGCCTCCCAACGGGCGGACTTCGTGGTGGCGAGCGTTTTCGTCAACCCGCTGCAATTCGGTGCTGGCGAAGACCTCGACAAGTACCCGCGCACCCTCGCCGCCGACCAGGAAAAACTGCTCCAGGCCGGTTGCCATCTGCTGTTCGCGCCGACCGTCGAGGAGATGTATCCCGACGGCATGGCCGGCCAGACCCGCGTCAGTGTCCCGCAATTGTCCGAAGGCCTGTGCGGCGCAAGCCGGCCGGGGCATTTCGAAGGCGTGGCGACGGTGGTCAGCAAGCTGTTCAACATGGTTCAGCCGGACCTTGCAATCTTTGGCGAGAAGGACTTCCAGCAACTGGCGGTGATTCGCGCGCTGGTACATGACCTGAACATGCCGATCCAGATCATCGGTGAGCCGACCGTACGGGCGGCCGATGGCCTGGCGCTGTCGTCGCGCAACGGGTTCCTCAACGAACAGCAACGCGCTGTGGCACCGGTGGTCTACCGCACGCTGAATGCGATCAGCGAGGCGATCAAGCAGGGCGAACGCGATTTCCCGGCGCTGATCGACACGCAGGTCAAACAGCTCGAAACGGCTGGCCTGCGTCCTGACTATCTGGAAATCCGCCATGCCCTGACCCTGCGCCCGGCGACGGCTCAGGATCGTGACCTGGTGATTCTGGTGGCGGCGTTCCTCGGTACGACGCGGTTGATCGACAACCTGCACCTGAACCTCGACGCGCCAATCTAGACAACAAAAAAACCTGTGGGAGCGAGCCTGCTCGCGATAGCGGATGTTCAGTCACAACAGTTTTGCCTGATCCACCGCTATCGCGAGCAGGCTCGCTCCCACAGGGGTTCTGCTGCGCCCATACAGACCTTACTGACGCCCACAAACCCTTCGGGCCACTTGCCCGCCGACCTGGGAAACATTCATGCACGCCATCATGCTCAAAGCCAAGCTGCATCGCGCCGAAGTCACCCACGCTGTACTCGATTACGAAGGCTCCTGCGCCATCGACGGTGAATGGCTGGACCTGTCCGGTATCCGCGAGTACGAACAGATCCAGATCTACAACGTCGACAACGGCGAGCGCTTCACCACCTACGCCATCCGTGGCGAAGAAGGTTCGCGCATGATCTCGGTCAACGGCGCCGCGGCGCACAAGGCCAAGGTCGGTGATCGCGTGATCATCTGCGCTTACGCTCATTACAGCGAAGCCGAACTGCTCAACTTCAAGCCGCGCATGCTCTACATGGCACCGGGCAATGAACTGAGCCACACCAGCAATGCCATTCCGGTCCAGGTCGCCTGATCCGAGCCCTGTCTCTTCCGTTTGTCGGACCATTCCTAACTTCGATGTTAAAAAAGTACCGGAAACAGGTCAGACAAAGTCAAGACAGATCATTGCGCGGGGTTTACTGTATTCGCCCTGCGCCATGAAATCGTGTCGACGCAGTTGACCGGAACGCCCACCCACAGCGCTCCGGGATTTTTAGTGTTCTAAAGGCCGTTCAAGTAATAAGGAAACCCGCAGCGATGGCGTATTACCGCACTCCTCACGACGTTACCGCTCTGCCCGCCTGGCAAGCGTTGAATGACCACCGCCAAGCCATGCAGGATTTCAGCATGCGCGAAGCCTTCAATGCCGATCCGCAGCGCTTTACTCAATTCACCCTCAGCAGCTGCGGCCTGTTTCTCGACTATTCGAAAAACCTGATCAACGCCGAGACCCGCAACCTGCTGGTGGGCCTGGCCAACGAAGTCGACCTCAAGGGCGCGATCAAATCGCTGTTCGATGGCGAAATCGTCAATGCTTCCGAAGGCCGTCCAGCCCTGCATACCGCGCTTCGCCGCCCGGTCGGCGACAAGCTGTCGGTCAATGGCGTCAACGTGATGCCGGAAGTGCACAAGGTGCTGAACCAGATCACCGACCTCGTCGGCCGTATCCACGACGGTCTGTGGCGCGGTTACACCGAGAAGCCGATCACCGACGTGGTGAACATCGGCATCGGTGGCTCCTTCCTCGGCCCCGAACTGGTGTCCGAAGCCTTGCTGTCCTACGCCCAGAAAGGCGTGCGTTGCCATTACCTGGCGAACATCGACGGCAGCGAATTCCACGAACTGACCATGAAGCTGCGTGCCGAAACCACGCTGTTCATCGTCTCGTCGAAATCCTTCAACACCCTCGAAACCCTGAAAAACGCCCAGGCCGCCCGTGCCTGGTACCTGGCCCAGGGGGGTTCGGAAGCCGAGCTGTATCGCCACTTCATCGCGGTATCGAGCAACAACGCCGCCGCCGTGGCGTTCGGCATTCGCGAAGAAAACATCTTCCCGATGTGGGACTGGGTCGGCGGCCGTTACTCGCTGTGGTCGGCCATCGGTTTGCCGATTGCCCTGGCCATCGGCATGTCCAACTTCAAGGAGCTGCTGTCCGGTGCCTACACCATGGACCAGCACTTCCAGAGCGCACCGTTCGAACAGAACATGCCGGTGCTGCTGGCCTTGCTCGGCGTGTGGTACGGCAACTTCTGGGGCGCGCAAAGCCACGCGATCCTGCCGTACGATCACTACCTGCGTAACATCACCAAGCACCTGCAACAGCTGGACATGGAATCCAACGGCAAGAGCGTGCGCCAGGACGGCAAGCCCGTGTCCACCGATACCGGGCCGGTGATCTGGGGCGGCGTCGGCTGCAACGGTCAGCACGCCTACCACCAGCTGCTGCATCAGGGCACCCAACTGATTCCGGCCGATTTCATCGTGCCGATCGTCAGCTTCAACCCGGTGTCCGACCACCACCAGTGGCTGTACGCCAACTGCCTGTCGCAAAGCCAGGCGCTGATGCTCGGCAAGACCCTGGCCGAGGCCGAAACCGAGCTGCGCGACAAAGGCATGAGCGAAGCCGAGGTACACAAACTCGCGCCGCACAAGGTGATCCCGGGCAATCGTCCGAGCAACACCCTGGTGGTCGAGCGCATCAGCCCGCGTCGCCTCGGCGCACTGGTGGCGATGTACGAACACAAAGTCTTCGTGCAAAGCGTGATCTGGGGCATCAATGCCTTCGACCAGTGGGGCGTGGAGCTGGGCAAAGAGCTGGGCAAAGGTGTCTACAACCGCCTGGTCGGTAGCGAGGAAACCCCGGCCGAGGACGCCTCGACTCAAGGGCTGATCAACTACTTCCGCGGTCGTCACCGCGGGTGATTTGAAGCCTGCCCACAAAGGGTGTATTGAGTACAAACTTTGTGGGCAACGGATATCCAGTGTGGGAGCGGGCTTGCTCGCGAAGGGGCCGGTACATTCAACAACCTTGTTGACTGAACCACCGTCTTCGCGAGCAAGCCCGCTCCCACAGTTGTTTTGTGTACGGCTTGAACCCATTGACCACTCGGCGCATCTTTATCTTTGTCGCAAAACAAGAATAAGGAACCGTCATGTTCGATATCAGCAAGTTCCCCAAAGCCGATGCCGTCCGCCGGGCTGCACAACTGAGTCAAGACGACTATCAGCGCCTGTACCGCGAATCCATTGAACACCCCAGCACCTTCTGGGCCGAACAGGCCACGCGTTTTCTCGACTGGAGCGCGCCCTGGGAAACCGTCCAGCGCTACAACCTGAAGACCGGTGAGGCCAGCTGGTTTGCCGGTGCGCAATTGAATGTCAGCTACAACTGCATCGACCGGCACCTGGAGAAACGCGGCGATCAGGTCGCCATCATCTGGGAAGGCGACGACCCTGCTGACTCGACATCGATCACCTACAAACAACTGCATGAAAACGTCTGCCGCCTGGCCAACGTGCTGAAAAGCCGTGGCGTGAAAAAAGGCGACCGCGTGTGCATCTACATGCCGATGATTCCCGAGGCGGCCTACGCCATGCTTGCCTGTACCCGCATCGGTGCGGTGCACTCGGTGGTGTTCGGCGGTTTCTCCCCGGACTCGTTGCGCGACCGCATTCTCGACGCTGACTGCCGCACCGTGATCACCGCCGACGAAGGCGTGCGCGGCGGCCGGCCCGTGCCACTCAAGCAGAACGTCGACAAAGCGCTGCAAAGCTGCCCGAACGTGAGCACCGTGCTGGTGGTCGAGCGTAGAATTGCACAGGTGAACTGGATCGAAGGACGGGACATCAAGTACCAGCAGGCCCTGCGCGAAGTCAGCGCCGATTGCCCGCCCGAGCCGATGGACGCCGAAGCCCCGCTGTTCATCCTCTACACCTCCGGTAGCACCGGTAAACCCAAAGGCGTGCTGCACACCACCGGCGGCTACCTGCTGCAAGCGACGATGACCTTCAAGTACGTGCTGGATTACCGCGATGGCGAGGTCTTCTGGTGCACCGCCGACGTCGGTTGGGTCACTGGCCACAGCTACATCGTCTACGGTCCGCTGGCCAACGGCGCGACCACGCTGATCTTCGAGGGCGTGCCGAGCTACCCGACGACCTCGCGCTTCTGGCAGGTAATCGACAAGCACAAGGTGAACATTTTCTACACCGCCCCGACGGCCCTGCGCTCGTTGATGCGCGAAGGGCCCGCCGCGTTGAAGGGAACCTCCCGCGCCAGCGTCAGGTTACTCGGTACGGTCGGCGAACCGATCAATCCGGAAGCGTGGGAGTGGTACTTCCATGAGGTGGGCGAAGAGCGTTGCCCGATCGTCGATACCTGGTGGCAGACCGAGACCGGCGGCATCATGCTCAGCCCTTTGGTCAGCGCCCAACGAATCAAGCCCGGTTGCGCCACACAACCGATGTTCGGCGTGCAGCCAGTGCTGCTCGACGAGCAAGGCAAGGAAATCCAAGGCGCCGGCAGCGGCGTACTGGCCATAAAATCCAGCTGGCCGGCGCAGATCCGTAGCGTCTATGGCGACCCGCAGCGCATGGTCGACACCTATTTCAAGCCGTATCCCGGCTACTACTTCACCGGCGATGGCGCGCGGCGCGATGAAGATGGCGACTACTGGATCACCGGGCGCATCGACGATGTGATCAACGTGTCCGGCCACCGTATCGGCACGGCCGAAGTGGAAAGCGCCCTGGTGCTGCACGACAGCATTGCCGAGGCCGCTGCGGTCGGTTACCCCCACGACATCAAGGGCCAGGGCATCTATGTCTTCGTCACGCCCATGAACGGCGTCGAAACCAACGATGAACTGAAGCAGCAATTGCTGGCCCTGGTCGGCAAGGAAATCGGCAATTTCGCCAAACCGGACTTGATCCAGTGGGCGCCGGCCTTGCCGAAAACCCGCTCAGGCAAGATCATGCGGCGCATTCTGCGCAAGATCGCCTGCAACGAACTCGATAGCCTGGGCGATACTTCGACCCTGGCCGACCCGAGCGTGGTGCAGGGCCTGATCGATAAACGCCTGCATCAATAATGCTCGCTCTTTGTAGGAGCTGCCGCAGGCTGCGATCTTTTGACTTTGCTCTGCAGGATCAAAAGATCGCAGCCTGCGGCAGCTCCTACAGGAAATTACCGGGACACCATGGAATTCATCCGCAGCCGCATCGAAACCCAGATCATGAGCCTGACCGGTTTGTCCCTGGGCAAGCTCGACCTGGAGAACCCCAAGGGCGACCCGGGGCTGTTCGGACCGGACTCGGTGAGCTGGCAAGTCCATGGCGATTTCAGCAGCATGCTGATCGGTGGCATCAGCGCCCTGATGCTGCAGGCCCTGCACCCGCTGGCATTGGCCGGGGTGTGGGACCATTCGAATTTTCGTGAAGACATGCTCGGTCGCTTGCGTCGCACCGGGCAGTTCATCTCCGGTACCACCTTCGGTTCGCGGCAAGACGCCGACTGGTTGATCGAGAAGGTTCGCACCATCCATTTGCAGGTGACCGGCACGGCGCCGGATGGACGCCCCTATGCCGCCAGCGATCCCGACCTGCTGACCTGGGTGCACGTCGCCGAGGTCAGCAATTTCCTCGCTGCGCATTTGCGCTATCGCAACCCGCATCTGTCCCTAGTCGATCAGGATCGCTATTACGCAGAGATCGCCTTGGTCGCCGAGCGTCTTGGTGCCCGGGATGTGCCCCGTTCGCGGCAGGCAATTGCCGACTACCTTGAGCGCATCCGCCCGCAACTGCTGTGCGACGAGCGCAGCCGCGAGGTGCTGCGCCTGTTGTTGAACGCGCCCTCTCCCAGTCGATTGGCCAGGCCGTTCGGCGGGTTGATGATGCAGGCGGGGATCGATCTGCTGCCGGATTGGGCCAGTGACATGCTCGGCGTCAGCCAGAACCCGCTGCAACGCAAGCTGATCCGCGCCAGCGTCAATCGCAGCGCGCCAATGCTGCGCTGGGCGGTGCGTAATGGATCGGTGCATCGGGCCAAGCGACGGATGGGGATATTGACCTAGCAGGTATTGCTGCGATTTTTTCTGTGGCGAGGGGGCTTGCCCCCGTTGGGCTGCGAAGCGGCCCCCAGCTCTCGAGCGTTTCCGAAATTTTGCCAGTGCTACGCACTGGAACGGGGGCAAGCCCCCTCGCCACAGTGTTAAACTCCCGCGCCCAATTCTCTCCTGCAAGGCGCCCAGCATGTCTTCCTTGAATCAGGCGCTGCGCGCCGCCCTCGATCAACGCCAGGACTTGCTCGCCGAACTGCACCAGCAGGGTACCGACTGCTATCGCCTGTTCCACGGCAGCCAGGAGGGTGCCGGTGGCTTGACCATCGACCGCTACGGCCCGCAATTGCTGGTACAGAGCTTCCACCAGCCGCTGGAGCGCGAGGCGCTGCTGCAACTGCACGAAGCGATCAACCAATACCTGGGCTTTGAAACCCTGCTGGTCTACAACGACCGCTCCCGCGGAAACTCGCGCATCGATCGCGAAGACATTGTCTACCGCGCCGACGAAGCCGCCCTGCAAGACCTGGTAGGCCACGAATGGGGCCTGAACTATCGAGTGCGTGGCCGCCATGCCGGACAAGACCCGCTGCTGTTCCTCGACCTGCGCAACACCCGCGGCTGGGTCAAGGATCACAGCAAGAACAAAAGCGTTCTGAACCTGTTCGCCTACACCTGTGGCGTCGGCCTCAGTGCCGCGGCCGGTGGTGCGCGCGAGGTGTGCAACCTGGACTTCGCCGAAGGCAACCTGGCGGTCGGTCGCGAGAACGGTTTACTCAACCCGCAGTTGCCGACTATGGAGTTTATCCAGTCCGACTACTTCCCGGCCATTCGCCAACTGGCCGGCCTGCCGATCAGCCAGCGCCGCGGGCAAAAACTGCCGAGCTATCAGCGCCTGGACCAGCGCCAGTACGATCTGGTGCTGCTGGACCCTCCGGCCTGGGCCAAGAGCGCTTTCGGCACCGTCGACCTGCTGCGTGACTATCAGAGCCTGCTCAAGCCGGCCTTGTTGACCACCGCCGACAACGGCGTGCTGATCTGCTGCAACAACCTGGCGAAAGTCAGCATGGACGACTGGCGCGAACAGGTTTTGCGTTGTGCGGAGAAGGCCGGGCGGCCAGTGCGTGAGTGGAGCGTGATGAAACCAGGCGCCGACTTTCCGTCGATGGATCAGCAACCACCGCTGAAAACCCTGATTCTGCAGCTCTGACAGCTGTGGGAGAAATCTGAAACTTCCTCGACAGGTCAATCACTTCGGAACCGGAAACGCGTGCCATACTCCAAGGCACTCCGATTCAGACAGATGAAGCCGCACATGTACAAAGGATTGATTCGCGCTATCGGCGCCTTGTTGACTGCTCTGGCCCTCTACAGCTTGCTGGGTTTTCTGATTTTACCGGGTGTGGCGTTGCGCGTTGCCAACCAGCAACTGGCCAACTACGCCACCACCCCCGCCACGATCCAGCGGATCGAGTTCAATCCGTTCAGCCTTGAACTGACCCTCTGGGGCTTGAACATCGGCGAGCCCGGCAAGGAGCAGGTCGCTTTCGAACGCCTGTACGCCAATCTGCAACTCGACAGCCTGTGGACCAAGGCGGTGCATCTGTCCGATGTCGAACTGGACAAGCCCAAGACCGAAATCCTGTTCGGCAAGGATGGCAAACTCAATCTGCTCGGGCTGTTCAAACTGCCAGCAAGCGAACCCACGCCCGCCGACCCGAACGCCCAGCCGTTTCCACTGCGCATCGAGCGGATCAAGCTGGCCGGCGGCGCCCTGCACTTTGTAGACGCCCGGCCCAGTGAGCCCATCGAATTTCTCTACGACTCCCTCGATTTCGAACTGAAGAACCTCAGCACCCTGCCCGATGACAGCGCCGACATGACCCTGGTGGCCGTCGGCCCCAACGGCGGACAGATCGACTGGACAGGCAACTTCAGCCTGATCCCGATCGCCTCCGAAGGTAAGCTGAAAATCACCGATGGCAAGATGAAAGCCTTTTGGCCCTATGTGCGCGATGCCGTGCCACTGGACCTCGAAAGCGGCATCATGACCATCAGCACCGACTACAAGCTCAACCTGTCCAAGCAAACCGAGCTGCTGTTGAGCAATGTAGCGGTCACTGTCGCCCCCTTCGCGATCAAGGCGCCGGATGGCCGGCCGCTGGTAAAGCTTGAGCGTCTGGACGTCAGCGAAACCACGGTGGACCTGGCCAAACAGCAGGTGGTGGTGGGCAAGATCCGCAGCCACAAACTGGAAACCTGGGCCGCACTGGAACCGGACGGCCAACTCGACTGGCAGAAACTGTTCGCCAGCCAACCGTCCAAGTCCACCGCCAAAGCCAAGGCGGATGCCGAACCGACCAACACTCCGGCGGCGGCAGACTCACCGAAACCCGAACCGGGCGCACCCGACAAACCCTGGCAGGTGGTGATCAAGGATGTGCAGCTGCGCGACTACAAGGTGCATCTGGCTGACCGCAAGGCACAGCCTGCCGTCGCCCTGGACCTGGCTCCGCTGAACCTCGACCTGCAAAACTTCGACAGCCTCAACGGTTCGCCCTTTACTCTCAAGCTCGATACCGGCGTGGGCAAGCAAGGCAAGATCATGGCCGACGGCGAGGTCAACCTGGCCCCGGTCAGCGCCAGGCTGAAGGTGCAGACCAAAGACATCGACCTGCGGGTCGCCCAGTCCTACATCACGCCATTCATTCGCCTGGAACTGCGCAGCGGCATGCTCGGCAGCGATCTGGCGGTCAATCTCAAAAGCACCGAGCCCCTGGCCTTCAACGTCACCGGTCGCGCCCAGGTCGATCAGTTGCATACCCTGGACACCCTGAAAACCCGCGACTTCCTCAAGTGGCAACAGGTCGTGGTCGAAGGCCTGAACTATCAGCATGGGGACAGCCTGTCGATCGACAAGGTCAACCTGTTCCAGCCCTATGCGCGTTTCATGATCAACGATGATCGCACCACCAACATCGACGATCTGCTGATTCCGCAACCGGCGGACTCCGGGGCAAAACCGGCAGCGAGCAAATCGACAAGCAACGAAAAACCGCTAGGCATCCACATCGGCGGCATTTTCATCAATGACGGTTCGGCCAACTTCGCCGACTTCAGCCTGACCCCGAACTTCGCCACCGCCATCCAGCAACTCAACGGGCAGATCGGCACCATCGACAGCCGCCAGCCGAAACCGGCCAGTGTTGACGTCAAGGGCAAGGTCGACCGCTACGCGCCGGTGACCATCAAGGGCTCGGTCAATCCGTTCGACCCGATGGCCAGCCTCGACATCGCCACCAGCTTCAAACGCGTGGAGCTGACCACACTGACCCCCTACTCCGGCAAGTTCGCCGGCTACCGTATCCGCAAGGGCCGGCTCAATCTCGACCTGCATTACCAGATCACCAAGGGGCAGCTCAAAGCCGAAAACAAAGTGGTGGTCGAGCAACTGCAGCTGGGTGAAAAAGTCGACAGCCCGGATGCCGTGAGCCTGCCGCTGAAACTGGCGATTGCCTTGCTCAAGGACGTCGACGGCAAGATCTCCATCGAGCTGCCGGTCACCGGCGATCTGAACAACCCTCAGTTCAGCGTCATGCCGATTATCTGGCAGACCCTGCGCAACCTGATCGTCAAAGCCGCAGCGGCACCGTTCAAACTCATTGGCGGGCTAGTCAACGGTGGTGGTTCGGAAGACCTGGGCAGCGTTTCATTCGCGGCGGGTTCCAGCGAGTTGGGCAAGGACGCCGAAGGCGCTCTGGACAAACTGTCCAATGCGCTCAAGGAACGCCCGGCCCTGCGCCTGGAAATCGAAGGCACTGCCGCTCAGAGCAGCGATGGCCCGCTGATCGCCGAGCAACGCCTGGAACGGGAATACCAGTACAACTACTACAAAATGCTCCAGCGCCGCGGTGACAAGGTCCCGGCCCAGGCTTCGTTGCTGGAAGTGCCGGACGGGGAAAAAGGTCCGTTGCTCGAAGGTATCTACCGTACCCGCCTTAAAACCCAGCCCCCTGCCGAATGGAAGGACCTGGGCAAGGAAGAGCGCACCGCGAAAATGCGCGCCGAGGTGATCAAGTTCTGGAGCTCCAGTGACGTACTGTTGCGTCAACTGGGCCAGGAGCGCGCCAGCAGCATCAAGGATTACCTGGTCGACAAGGCCAAACTGGAAGATGAGCGGGTGTACTTCATCGACGCCAATCTGGGCGAAGCGGAAAGTGACGGCCGCGTGGTGACACCGATGCATCTGGATGCCGAGTGATGATGCGGCGGCTGGCAAGCCTGGTCCTGGCGCTATCCGCCAGCCAGGCCTGGGCGGCCGATACCCTGCGCTGCGGCAGCCAATTGATCAGCGTCGGCGATCGCTCGAGTGAGGTGGTGCAGAAATGCGGTGAACCGGTGAGTCGCGATCTGCTGGGTTACAAGCGCAGTGCAGACCGGCGCGAGGAATTTCAGCTCGAGGAATGGACCTACGGACCGAATGGCGGCATGTATCAATACTTGCGGTTCGAAGGTAATCGGTTGAAACAGATCACCAGCAAACGCGGCAATTGATTAACCACGATTCAAAGTGGGAGCGGGCTTGCTCCGGGCGGCGATCCGACGAAGGCGGACTGACATTCAACACAGGCGTTGAATGAAAAACCGCTTTCGCGAGCAAGCCCGCTCCCACAATTGTTTACGGCGCACCACATAAAACAGGCCCCGGCAAAAATGCGCGGGGCCTGTGGCGGCCAACATCCGTTTGGCCCTTCGCATGAACACTCAGGTTGCAACAGACGTATGACTCGGCCCGTCTGTCGCGCCTCCTCCCGGTCCAGGCGAGAAGTCTTGCCTTACTCGGCTTTCAGGCCGTCAGCGGAGACCGCCTTGACGCCTTTGATTTTCTTGGTAATGGCCACAGCCATTTCTTTTTGCGAATCGGTTACGGCGGTGGTCGACGACAGCGATACCACACCTTTGTTGGTTTCAACCTTGATGTCGCTACCTGGAATGCCTTTTTCGGTCATCAGGTCAGCTTTGACTTTGGTGGTGATCCAGGTATCGGAAGTAGCTTCTTTCGCTTCGGTCATCTCACCGGCAGCCAGCACCATTGGCGACTGGGTTGCCTGGGTGGTTTGAGCAAACGCGGCGTTGGCCATGGTCAGGGTCAGCGCGGTAGCAGCAGCGGCAGTGATAGCGAACTTCTTCATACGAGTAACTCCTGTTTTTCGGAAAGTCTGCCGGGTGTCTTATCGGCAGGGTTACCAAGGATATTGCGAACGCTGTGCCAACTTTGAAACCGAGAATAAAACCTTATAAATCAATGAATTATAAAATCAGCCAATTTTCGTAATCATGCAAAATGCACGAGATGCACAAACACTGCATGCAAGTTGCGGGTTTATGAAAAGTTCCTAAGATGCTGAAATTTCTGTGCTTTATGACCGGCTTTTGACGACCACCAGTCGACAAACAGGAAAAACCCCGCAAAAGCGGGGAATTGATTCAGCAACTCATGCCGCAGAACCGGAACACCCTTTAGGCAAGTAATCCGGGGAAACACTGCTCTTGCATGACCAGCCTAGGGTTTCGTCCCGTGTCAGGGTGACGGTTTTGCCCTGGATCACCCCCGGGGCATTGTGCAACGTACAGACGATTGATCCCGCGCCCTCCGGCGTTGTAGCCGTCACAGACAAAGTGCAATGGGTGGTCGATGCCGCACCGGCGGGCGCCACGTTGGCAATGGTCGGAGTTTCCCCCTGATTGACCACATCCTCGAACGGCACTTTCATCGCAGTCAGCTCGGCCAGCGCCGCCGTGACCTTGGCCCGGGCCTGGTACTTGGAATACATCGGCAGGCCCAGTGTTGCCAGGATCCCGATGATCGCCACCACGACGAGCAACTCGATCAGGGTAAAACCTTTCTGATTGTTCATGTACAAGCTCCATGCATGAGTCGAAGGCTCATGACCTGCCCCATGGCAGCACAGCCTGTGCCAAGGTCGGAAGCCCCTGTTGGCAGTGGGTGTGGTGGTCGCAAGGCCCTTACGCACTGCCAGGATCAGCACTATCTGACGTTTTTTGTCACCTCACCCTGGCGGGTTTGGCCCCATCCTTTGACTAGGCTATAAGAGCAACTCAATCGGAATACCCAGGACTGAACATGGCGGTCAAGGCAGCGAAAATCAGCGTGTATGCATGGGAAGGCATCGACCGCAAAGGCACAAAAGTGACCGGCGAACTCAGCGCTCAAAACCCGGCGCTGATCAAGGCGAAACTACGCAAACAAGGCATCAGTCCGGGCAAGGTTCGTAAAAAAAACCCATCAATTTTCAGCATGGGCAAACGTATCAAGGCCCAGGACATTGCCCTGTTCACCCGGCAAATGGCGACGATGATGAAGGCCGGCGTGCCGTTGTTGCAGTCCTTCGACATCATCGGCGAGGGCTTCGACAATCCGGCCATGCGCACGCTGGTGGACGAACTGAAACAGGAAGTTGCGGCAGGCAGCAGCTTCGCCGCCGCCCTGCGCAAGAAGCCCCGGTATTTCGATGAACTGTATTGCAACCTGGTGGATGCCGGCGAACAGGCCGGTGCCCTCGACACCCTTTTGGAGCGGGTCGCGACCTACAAGGAAAAAAGCGAATCCCTCAAGGCCAGGATCCGAAAAGCCATGACCTACCCGCTGGTGGTGGTATTCGTCGCGGCGATTGTCACCGGGATTCTGCTGGTCAATGTCGTGCCGCAGTTCGAGTCGGTGTTCAAAGGCTTCGGCGCCGAACTGCCGGCCTTTACCGTGATGGTCATTGGCCTGTCGCAATTCATGCAGGCCTGGTGGTGGTTGGTCCTTGGCGCGCTGCTCACGATGGCCTTCGGCATGCGCCACGCTCTCGGGAAGTCCCCGGCCTTGCGTGACCGGATGGACACCTGGCTGCTGAAACTGCCGCTGGTGGGCACCCTGATGCACAAGTCCGCCGTGGCCCGGTTCGCCCGCACACTGTCGACCACTTTCGCTGCCGGCGTGCCGCTGATGGAGGCCCTGCAATCAGTGGCCGGTGCGACCGGCAATAGCGTGTTCAAGCGCGCTGTGTTGCGCATCCGGCAAGACGTTTCGACCGGCATGCAATTGAATTTCGCCATGCGTACCTCCGGCGTCTTTCCGAACATGGCGATACAGATGACGGCCATCGGCGAAGAGTCAGGCACCCTGGACGCCATGCTCGACAAAGTCGCGGGATTCTACGAAGACAACGTCGATAACATGGTCGATAACCTCACCAGCCTGATGGAGCCGTTCATCATGGTGGTGCTGGGTGTTATCGTCGGTGGATTGGTAGTTGCCATGTACCTGCCCATCTTCCAACTTGGCTCAGCGATCTGACATGCCCTTGAATGAAATCCTGATTCACTCTCCGCTGGCCTTTGTCCTTCTCGCAGGCATCACCGGCCTGCTGGTCGGCAGTTTCCTCAATGTCGTGATCTGGCGCCTGCCGAAAATGCTCGAACGCGACTGGCGTGAGCAGGCCCATGACATTCTCGGGCTGCCTGGCGAAACGCCGCTGCCGACCTACAATCTGTTGCTGCCCCACTCCCAGTGCCCGCACTGCGATCACCGAATCCGCGCCTGGGAAAACATCCCGCTACTCAGTTATGTGTTTTTGCGCGGCCGCTGTTCAGCCTGTGCGGCGGCGATCAGCCCGCGCTATCCATTGACCGAATTGGCCTGCGGGTTGTTATCGGCGTTTGTTGCCTGGCACTTCGGCTTCGGTTGGCCGGCCGGCCTGGTACTGGTCCTGAGCTGGGGATTGCTGGCGATGAGCCTGATCGACGCCGAGCATCAGATATTGCCGGACGTGCTGGTGCTGCCATTGATGTGGCTGGGGTTGGTCGTCAACAGTTTCGGCCTGTTCGTGTCGTTGCACGAGGCACTGTGGGGGGCGATAGCCGGATACGGCCTGCTGTGGTCGGTGTTCTGGCTGTTCAAACTGATCACCGGCAAGGACGGCATGGGTCACGGCGATTTCAAACTGCTGGCGATGCTGGGCGCCTGGGGTGGCTGGCAGATTTTGCCGCTGACCATCCTCCTGTCCTCGCTGGTGGGAGCAATCATCGGGTTGATCACCCTGCGCTTGCACCATGCAAAAACCTCGACGCCTATCCCTTTCGGTCCCTATCTGGCCATTGCCGGCTGGATTGCCTTGCTCTGGGGTGGTCAAATAACCGATCTCTATTGGCAGTATGTCGGTTTGAAATGAATACCCCTGTGGAAAAACCCTGGATTCTCGGCCTGACCGGCGGCATCGGCAGCGGTAAAAGCGCGGCCGCCCAACACTTCATCGATCTGGGCGTGCACGTGGTCGACGCCGATCATGCCGCTCGCTGGGTCGTTGAACCCGGCCGCCCGGCACTGGCACAAATCGCCGAGCACTTCGGACCCGGCGTGTTGCAAGCCGACGGACAACTGGACCGCGCGGCGCTACGCAAATTGATCTTCGAAGTGCCTGAAGAGCGCCGCTGGCTGGAGGCCCTCCTGCATCCACTGATCGGCGAGGAAATCGCTCATCACCTGGCGCTGGCAAAATCACCTTATGCGATTCTGGTATCGCCGCTGCTGATCGAATCCGGCCAATACGCCATGACCCAACGGGTGCTGGTGATCGATGCCCCGGAACAATTGCAGATCGAACGCACCCTGCACCGTGACCAGACCAGCGAGCAGCAAGTCCAGGCGATCCTCAAGGCCCAGTCCAGCCGCCAGGATCGCGTGAGCCATGCCGACGACGTCGTGGTCAACGACCGCGACCTTGCCTGGCTGCACAGCGAGGTCGAACGCCTGCATCACTTTTATCTTACTTTGCGTGGAGGCCAGTCATGAGCCAACCAACAACCGTCGAATGCCCAACCTGCGGCGCCCCCGTGGAATGGACAGCCGAGAGCAAATTCCGGCCATTCTGCTCCGATCGCTGCAAACTGATCGACCTCGGCGCCTGGGCGTCCGAAGAACACAAGATTCCAGTGGCTCCCGATGCCGAGGACGAGATGTTCAGCGGTGACTTCGATCCGCGCCACTGATCCAACGGGTCGACGATTTCAGGGCTTGGGGTCGTCGTCCTTCCAGGGCGCCGAGAGGTAGCGAGTGCGGTTGAACGTCTCAAGCCACTCCGGACAAAACACGACCAGCGCACTGACGATCATGCCGTTGATAAACGCTTCGGGAAAAATGATCAGCCATAGATATCCGACAAAATCTTCCAGCCAGTACGGCATGGCAAAACGCTCGTCGAACCATAGCAAGCAAAGCGCCAGCAGCAGACACAGCAACGCCGACAGCGCGGCGGCAAAAAATCCGGAAACGAAGATATACACGAAGGGATTTCGCGGCTGCGCGCGCTCCACCAGGATCTCGCAGCACTCGGTGACCAGCACCGGTAACGCAATCAGCAGCGCACCATTGACCCCGACCGCAACCAGATCCTGACGCCCGAGCAACACCAGCCCCAACTGCGCGACCAGCCCGCCAACGATCGCCAGCGGCCAGTCCAGCAGCAGTGTCACCGCCGTCATTCCGATGAAGTGGTAAGACACACCGGTATCGAAATCCCGCCGCACCAGCCACAGCATGAACAACGCGAATACCGTGCCGAACAATAAATGCTGGCGACGGCTGTCTGTGAACAGTTCAACCCAGGGCGCGCGCCACATCGCCCAAAGCAGCACCGGCACATAGATCATCCAGCCGACTGTCAGGCTCTGCGGTGACAGCAGCTCAGCGCCGATCATGGACCAGACGTCTCCAGCGCTTCACGCAATTGCGCAGCCGTGGCGTATTCGTGCTGATTGATCAATCGACCATCCTTGAGCTGTAACCACAACACTTTATCCACAGCGCCGGGGTAACGCGGTGCGACACGACCTTCACGATCCAGCATCACCCGATAGGAGTAATCGCGCATGGCCGGTACTGCGAACATTTTCGCGATCAAGCGTGGCATTCGCTGGATGTCCGCAAGAAAGACCGCGTGCCGGGCCTCCAGATAGCCTTTGGGCTGACCTTGCAACGCCGCATCGACCAGTTTCGCCGCTTCCATGCTGCGCGCCACCAGCAGCGTCTGAGTGCGACTGTCAAGGGTGAAGGCCTGATCGAACTGATCAAGCAATGTCCATGGCGCCAGCCGCTCGCCGACCTCCAGCGCATTGGCCCACAGCGGCAGCAGACTGAGTACTAATAGCGACCAATATTTCACCTTGAACCCCCTTGTTCTATCGCAGGCGCGTAATGGCCATCAGTCTACACCGCCCGTTCCGTGTGCCCAGCGATGCTGATTGATGCTTAACGCTTTCTGCTTGTCGCAATTGAACGCTAAGCTTGGGCCTATGGATGACTCAGATTACTTACGCCTGCTGACCATCGCGGCCGAGCAAGCCAACGCGTTCCTGTCCAATGCCCGCAAATGGGAGCGTGAGCGTTGGGTGTGCCAGCGCCTGTTGCAAGGTTTGAACATTCCCTATCGCGCCGATGAGTTCGCCCCCGCCGGGGAGCCGCCGGATGTGTTGTTTCGCGATGCCAGTTTCGAGGTGTTCTTCGTGCTCGACGAGGGCCGGCGCCTCAACGATGAATGGCGCGACGAACTGCAACGCCGACGCAGCGCGTTTTCCCTGAGCCAGCTGGTACGCCGCGAGGCCAAGCCACGACGCATCCCCGCCAACGAGTTCTTGCTGCGATTGGCGCCGACCTTGCGCAAAAAAGCGCACAACTACAAAGAGCGCGGCATGGATCTGGGTGAACTGGACATCATTGCCTTCGCCAGCCTCAAACGCGAAGTATTGGACCTCAACAGCCATTTCCCGCCGCCGACCGAGTACCTGCGCCAGGGCTGGCGTTCGCTGTCCTTGGTCGGGCCGACATTTGCCCGCGTGCTGTTCGCTCACCCGGATGCGCCGGACTTCTTGCGCAGCAACCTGGGACGCAGCATTGTCTTCGACGTCGGTATCAGCCTGTGAGCCCGCTGCAGGCGCTGATCGCCGAGGTGCCGCAACAAGGTCGTGTGCGCTGGATCGGCGTGCGCCCGCAATCACGTTCGGCGATGCTTGAACTCGATGCCGTGGAAGCGCGCCTGGAGGCCGGCCTGACCGGCGACCACGCCCGCCCCGGCGTGCGCAATGCGCGGCAGGTCACGCTGATTCAGTGGGAGCATCTGGCGGTGATCAGTTCGCTGATGGGGCGTGCACAGGATCATCCGGTCCGGCCTGAAGATCTGCGGCGCAATCTCGTTATCAGTGGCATCAATCTGTTCAGCCTCAAGGGCCGCCGCTTCCGGATTGGCCAGGCAACGTTCGAAACTACCGGCTGGTGCCAACCCTGCGCGCGCCTTGAAAGCAACCTGGGCATCGGCACCTTTCAGGCCGTGCGCGGACATGGCGGAATCACTGCCCGGGTGTTACAAAGTGGAATCATTCGCCTGGACGATATCGTCAGCGTCGAACCCGTTCCAGACAGCGGCTATGCTGCGTTCAACCCTGGGTAAAAACACTGTAGCTTCTACACATTCAGCAACGTCTACCTTTGACGAGGCCCGATATGACCAGCCGCCTGAACCCCGACGACCAAAAGCATGTCGAAGAGTACCTGCAGTTGTCCCAGCACCAAGTCGAGCGCCGGCCTTTCCGGCCGTGGATGCTCCTTGTTCTGGTATTGGCAGTGACCATTGGCCTGGGCCTGTTGAGCCGACTTATCAGTTACCTGACGCTATGAGCTGCCTTGCGCTCGCTTGGGTAATTGCACCGATTTCTTTTAGCCTTGCGAGTTATCCCCATGTCCCATCGTATTGTCATTGTCGGCGGCGGCGCCGGCGGTCTGGAGTTGGCTACCCGTCTGGGTAAGACTCTGGGCAAGCGCGGTACGGCCAGCGTGATGCTGGTCGACGCCAACCTGACCCACATCTGGAAACCGTTGTTGCACGAAGTGGCAGCCGGTTCCCTGAACTCTTCCGAAGACGAACTCAACTATGTCGCCCAGGCCAAATGGAACCACTTCGAGTTCCAGCTGGGGCGCATGAGCGGGCTCGATCGCGCGAATAAGAAAATCCAGTTGGCCGCCACCTACGACGAGGCCGGTCTGGAACTGGTCCCGGCCCGCGAAGTGCCTTACGACTCGCTGGTGATCTCCGTCGGCAGCACCACCAACGATTTCGGCACCCAGGGCGCAGCGCAACACTGCCTGTTCCTCGACACCCGCAAACAGGCCGAGCGTTTCCACCAGCAACTGCTCAATCACTATTTGCGCGCGCACGCCGGCCAGACCGATGCAGTCGAACAAATCAGCGTGGCCATCGTTGGCGCCGGTGCCACCGGGGTCGAGCTGGCCGCCGAGCTGCATAACGCCGCCCATGAACTGGCGGCCTATGGCCTGGACCGGATCAAACCGGAAAACATGCACATCACCCTGATCGAAGCCGGTCCACGGGTGCTGCCGGCGCTGCCGGAGCGGATTGGCGGACCTGTGCATAAAACCCTGGAGAAACTCGGGGTCAACGTCATGACCAATGCCGCGGTGAGCGAAGTAACGGCCGACAGCCTGATCACCGCCGACGGCAACGAAATCAAGGCCAGCCTGAAAGTCTGGGCCGCGGGGATTCGCGCGCCGGGTTTCCTCAAGGACATCGATGGCCTGGAAACCAACCGCATCAATCAACTGCAGGTGCTGCCGACCCTGCAAACCACTCGCGACGAGAACATCTTCGCCTTCGGCGACTGCGCCGCCTGCCCGCAACCAGGCAGCGACCGTAATGTGCCACCACGCGCCCAGGCCGCTCACCAACAGGCTTCGTTGCTGGCCAAATCGCTGAAACTGCGCATCGAAGGCAAGCCCCTGCCGGAGTACAAGTACACCGACTACGGCTCGCTGATCTCACTGTCGCGTTTTTCGGCTGTGGGTAACCTGATGGGCAACCTCACCGGCAGCGTGATGCTCGAAGGCTGGTTGGCGCGGATGTTCTACGTGTCGCTGTATCGCATGCACCAGATGGCACTGTACGGCCCGTTCCGCACGGCGATGCTGATGTTGGGCAGCAAGATCGGTCGCGGTACCGAGCCACGCCTGAAGCTGCACTAACCCCCCCCTGTGGGAGCGGGCTTGCTCGCGAAGAGGCCGTGTCATTCAACTCTTATGTCGACTGACACACTGCCTTCGCGAGCAGGCTCGCTCCCACAATTGGTTTTGCGGTGTTACGGGTTTCTCACAGACAAAAAAAATCCCCGTATCTTTCGATACGAGGATTTTTAATATGGTCGGGGTAAGGGGATTCGAACTCCTGACATCCTGCTCCCAAAGCAGGCGCGCTACCGGACTGCGCTATACCCCGGTAAAAAAAAGGCACCTTTGAAAGGCGCCTTCTGCGAACAGAGCTTTTGGCGTCTGATCTTAAGATTCAATTCCAGCGCTAACTGGTTTCAAAAATGGTGGGTCGTGTGGGATTCGAACCTACGACCAATTGGTTAAAAGCCAACTGCTCTACCAACTGAGCTAACGACCCAAATATGGTCGGGGTAAGGGGATTCGAACTCCTGACATCCTGCTCCCAAAGCAGGCGCGCTACCGGACTGCGCTATACCCCGGTTTGAAATTGGCTCCGTGACCAGGACTCGAACCTGGGACCCAATGATTAACAGTCATTTGCTCTACCGACTGAGCTATCACGGAACTACACATTTCAATTTACAACTTTGAAGCTTTACTGCGTTCTCTTCGACCCGTTCGCATCGCTGCGTTCGTGTGTCTGAGGCGCGCTATTCTACAATCTTCAGCACCTCTGTCAACCCCCTAAATTGCTTTCAAGTTAATGATTTGCAACTTATTTTGGATTCCTGCTTGGGGAGCGGAAACCCTGGCGGGTGACTGACTGCGGGGCGCACTTTACAAGCCTTTTCCTTTGAGTTCAACAGCCTAACGAAAAAAAGGCCTCGTTATGCGAGGCCTTTTCGATTTTGTTGCCGTTATGGATCAGACGAAGACGATTTCGTCGTTTTCCACCACACCTTGAGCGGTATCGCCCGGCATGAATCGGCCAGACAGAATCAACTGCGCCAGCGGGTTCTCGATCCAGCGCTGGATAGCGCGCTTGAGCGGCCGTGCACCGTACACCGGGTCGTAACCGACCGCGATCAGCTTGTCCATGGCCTCAGGGCTGAGTTCAAGCTTCAGCTCGCGCTCGGTCAGGCGGCTACGCAGACGACCCAACTGGATCTCGGTAATGCCGGCGATCTGATCCCGCGCCAACGGCTCGAAGATCACCACTTCGTCGACCCGGTTGATGAACTCCGGCCGGAAGTGGCTGGAAATCGCATCCATCACCGCCGCACGCTGCGCCTCACGATCACCGACCAGTTCCTGGATCTGCACCGATCCCAGGTTGGAGGTCATGACAATCACGGTGTTCTTGAAATCCACCGTGCGGCCATGGCTGTCGGTCAGACGGCCGTCTTCGAGTACTTGCAGCAAGATGTTGAACACATCCGGGTGCGCCTTCTCGACTTCGTCCATGAGGATCACCGAATACGGCTTGCGACGTACGGCCTCGGTCAGGTAACCGCCCTCTTCATACCCCACGTAGCCCGGTGGCGCACCGATCAGGCGAGCCACGGAATGTTTCTCCATGAACTCGGACATGTCGATCCGTACCATCGCCTCTTCGGTATCAAAGAGGAATTCGGCCAACGCCTTACACAGCTCGGTTTTACCGACACCGGTCGGGCCGAGGAACATGAAGGAGCCGCTCGGGCGATTCGGGTCGGACAACCCGGCACGGGAACGCCGCACCGCGTTGGAAACGGCCACCACCGCTTCATCCTGGCCGATCACACGCTGGTGCAACAGGCTTTCCATCTTCATCAGCTTGTCGCGCTCGCCTTCGAGCATTTTCGACACCGGAATACCGGTCCACTTCGACACGACTTCGGCGATCTCTTCTTCAGTCACCTTGCTGCGCAGCAACTGGTTTTCGGCTTTGCCATGCTGATCGACCATTTGCAGGCTGCGCTCCAGGTCCGGGATAACCCCGTACTGCAATTCGGCCATGCGGTTCAGGTCGCCTTTGCGGCGGGCCGCTTCCAGTTCCTGACGGGACTGCTCGATTTTCTGCTGGATCTGCGCAGAACCCTGGACTTCGGCTTTCTCCGAGTTCCAGATTTCTTCGAGATCCGAGTACTCACGCTCGTGACGAGCGATTTCTTCCTGCAATTTTTCCAGACGCTTCTTCGCCGCGTCGTCGCTTTCTTTCTTCAGCGCCTGGGATTCCACCTTCAGCTGAATCAGGCGACGCTCCAAACGATCCAGCACTTCAGGCTTGGAGTCGATCTCCATGCGGATACGGCTGGCAGCTTCGTCGATCAGGTCGATGGCCTTGTCCGGTAACTGCCGGTCAGTGATGTACCGATGGCTGAGCTTGGCCGCCGCAATGATCGCGCCGTCAGTGATGGCCACCTTGTGGTGAACCTCATAACGCTCTTTGAGGCCACGCAGGATGGCGATGGTGTCTTCTTCGCTCGGCTCGTCCACCAGCACTTTCTGGAAACGTCGCTCGAGAGCGGCGTCCTTCTCTATGTATTGGCGATACTCGTTCAGCGTGGTGGCGCCCACGCAGTGCAGTTCACCGCGGGCCAGGGCTGGCTTGAGCATGTTGCCCGCATCCATCGAGCCTTCGCCTTTACCGGCGCCGACCATGGTGTGCAGTTCGTCGATGAACAGGATGATCTGCCCTTCCTGCTTTGACAGTTCGTTGAGCAGGGATTTCAGGCGTTCTTCGAACTCACCGCGATACTTGGCACCGGCAATCAGCGCCCCCATGTCCAGGGACAACAGACGCTTGCCCTTGAGGCCATCCGGCACTTCGCCATTGATGATGCGCTGGGCCAGGCCTTCGGCGATGGCGGTTTTACCCACGCCAGGTTCACCGATCAGCACCGGGTTGTTCTTGGTACGACGTTGCAGCACCTGGATGGTCCGGCGAATTTCATCGTCACGGCCGATCACCGGATCGAGCTTGCCGTCTTCGGCGCGCTTGGTCAGGTCGACGGTGTACTTGTCCAGGGCCTGGCGTGCTTCCTCGTGGTTCGGGTCGTTGACGGCCTCGCCACCACGCAGGTTGTTGATCGCGTTTTCCAGGGCTTTCTTGCTCACGCCCTGGCCGAGCAACAGCTTGCCGAGCTTGCTGTTCTCGTCCATGGCGGCGAGCAGCACCAGTTCGCTGGAGATGAACTGGTCGCCCTTCTGCTGGGCCAGACGATCGGCCTGGTTGAGCAGGCGCGCCAGATCCTGCGACATGTTGACGTCGCCGGTCGGGTTCTGGATTTTCGGGAGCTGGTCGAGCTCTTTGGTCAACTCTTTACGCAGGCTGTTGACGTCGAAGCCCACCTGCATCAACAGCGGCTTGATCGAGCCGCCCTGCTGCTCGAGCAAGGCTTGCATCAAGTGCGCCGGTTCAATGGCCGGATGATCGTGGCCGACAGCCAGGGATTGGGCATCGGACAACGCTAACTGCAATTTGCTGGTTAAACGGTCTATACGCATGGGTCACCTTCCTTTTGAGCAGGCCGGACCTATAAAACATCCTGAATGAAGAAACCTGCCAGATACCACAATAGATGCGGTCGATTCTGGGAGTTTCAAGCGTCTTGACGTTGATGCAGATCAGACAAGTCTAGCGTTCGAGCCAAACCAGGGAGGCAAACCGACCAGTGCGAGGCGCACGGCGGTAAGAAAAGAAGCGCGGATCGGTCACGGTGCAGAACCCGCCACCATAAACGGCGGTGACACCGCGAGCGGCCAGACGCAAGCGCGCCAGCCTATAGATGTCGGCCATGAACTTGCCGGGGTTTTGGCTCGGCACAAAAGCCTCAGCCGCTTGCGGCAATTGCTCGACGAAGGTCTCGCGCACTTCCGGGCCGACTTCAAAGGCTTGCGGGCCGATGGCCGGACCGAGCCAGACCAATACATCTTCGGGCGCAACGTCCAGCATATCGAGCGTCGCTTCCAGCACGCCTGCCGCCAACCCGCGCCAACCGGCATGGGCCGCCGCGACACGAGTGCCGGCGCGGTCGCAGAACAGCGCTGGCAGGCAGTCGGCAGTCATTGCGGCACAGGCGATGCCGGGCGTCGCCGTCCAACTGGCGTCGGCGGTGACCACCCGATCTGGATCGGCATGAGCCACGACAATGCCGTGGACCTGCTGCAGCCAGGCCGGTTGAATGGAGAAATGATCGGTGAGACGACGGCGATTCTCGGCAACCGATTCAGGGTTGTCGTCGACGTGATCGCCGAGGTTGAGGCTGTCGAACGGCGCCACACTGACGCCGCCCGCACGGGTGGTCACACAGGCTTTGACCCCGGCCGGCGCGGGCCAGTCAGGAATCAGCCAGTCACTCATCCGATGAACGCCTCGCGGTCTTGCTTGAGCAGGGTCAGCAGCCAGACGAAGTCTTCCGGCAACGGCGATTCCCAGCTCATGCGCTTACCGGTGGTCGGATGATCCAGCTCCAGGAAACGCGCATGCAGCGCCTGACGCGGGAAGTTCTTCAGCGACTCGACCATGGTCGGGTTGGCGGCCGGCGGAATACGGAAACGACCGCCGTACGCGGGATCTCCGACCAACGGGTAGTTGATGTGCGCCATGTGCACGCGAATCTGGTGCGTACGACCGGTTTCCAGCTTCACCCGCACGTGAGTGTGGGAGCGGAAGCGCTCGAGCACGCGGTAGTGGCTGACGGCTTGCTTGCCACCTTCCATCACGGCCATGCGCTGACGCTGCTGGCCGTGACGACCGATCGGCGCGTTGATCTTGCCACCGGCCGTCACCACACCGATCACGATGCACTCGTAGATCCGGCTGACGCTGCGGCTCTGCAACTGTGTCACCAGCTGCGTCTGCGCTTGAATGGTCTTGGCCACCACCATCAGACCGGTGGTGTCCTTGTCCAGGCGATGCACGATACCGGCGCGGGGCACATTGATGATGTCCGGCACGTGGTGCAGCAAGGCGTTGAGCAAGGTGCCGTCGGCATGACCGGCAGCCGGGTGCACCACCAGGCCCGCAGGCTTGTTGATCACCAGGATGTCGTCGTCTTCGTAGACGATGTCCAGGGCTATGTCTTGAGCGACCCATTCGCCCTGAGCTTCCTGCTCGGCAGTCAACTCAAGGATGGCGCCACCATGGACGATGTCTCGCGGGCGGATAACCGCCCCATCCACAGTCAGGCGGCCGTCTTTGATCCAGGCGGAAAGGCGCGAGCGCGAGTGCTCAGCGAATAATTGTGCGGCGACTTGATCGAGGCGTTGGCCGCCCAATTCGGACGGCACCTCTGCGCGAAGTTCAATTTTATCGGACATGCTCAGACTAGGCGTCGGCACAGCCTTTGGTTTCGGCTGCGCGCTTGTGGTTAAATACGGCGTCTTTTGCCCCGAGGCTTTTCAACGGGGCGCTCATCATAACAGGACGGCCACGCCCAAGACAGCGGCCGTCATAGGGACGCAAGCCGCCATGCAAGTGAAACACCTGCTGCTGATCGCCATCCTCGCATTGACCGCTGCTTGCTCATCGAAGGAAGTCGTAGACGAAAACCTCAGTGAAGTCGAGCTGTACCAACAGGCTCAAAATGACCTGGACAACAGTAGCTACACCTCCGCCATCGCCAAGCTGAAGGCTCTGGAGTCGCGTTATCCGTTCGGTCGCTATGCCGACCAGGCGCAACTCGAACTCATCTACGCCAACTACAAGAACACCGAGCCAGAGGCGGCCAAGTCCGCGGCTGAGCGCTTCATTCGTCTGCACCCACAGCATCCGAACGTCGATTATGCCTACTACCTCAAGGGCCTGACTTCTTTCGACCAGGACGTCGGCCTGCTGGCGCGTTTCCTGCCGCTGGACATGACCAAGCGTGACCCGGGCGCCGCCCGCGACTCCTATAACGAGTTCGCCCAGCTGACCAGCCGCTTCCCGAACAGCCGTTACGCGCCGGATGCCAAGCAGCGCATGATTTACCTGCGCAACCTGCTGGCGGCCTACGAAATTCACGTGGCCGACTACTACCTGACCCGTCAGGCCTATGTCGCAGCGGCAAACCGCGGTCGTTACGTGGTGGAAAACTTCCAGGAAACCCCTTCGGTCGGCGACGGCCTGGCGGTGATGACCGAGGCCTATCAGCGCCTGCACCTGGACGAACTGGCTGCCACCAGCCTGGAAACCCTGAAGCTCAACTACCCGAACCACCCGACGCTGGTAGACGGCCAGTTCGTGCCGACCGTGGCCGAAGCCGACAACCGTTCGTGGCTGAGCAAGGCGACCCTGGGCCTGATCGAATCCCGTCCGCCGCTGCCACCGGGCGAAACCCGCGCCAACCAGGACGTGCAGAAGCAGTTCCAGGACGCCAAGGACGCCATCCCGGCCGAGCTCAAGCCTAAAGACGACAATGGCGACGCGATCGAAGAAGAAAATCACGAAGCGGAAGGCAACAACAGCGACCGCTCGTGGTTCAGCTACATGACCTTCGGCGTGTTCGACTGACACCTCGGGCTGTGCAAAAAGGGAGACTCTCGGGTCTCCCTTTTTTATTTCAGTGCTTTATTACACTGTGCGCCTGTCAGGTCCTTGGCTAAACTGCCGGATCATCAGTCGAAAAGCAGCTCACCATGCTTCGTTTATTGTTCTGGATTGTCCTGATAGCGGCTGCCGTATGGTTCTGGCGCAAATTCAAGGGTCAGGCTTCCACCCCCCGGTCCCCTGCCGAACGCGACGCAGCGCCCATGGTCCGTTGCGCCCATTGCGGCGTTCACCTGCCCCGTGACCGCGCGCTGAGTCTCGACCAACGGTGGTACTGCAGCCAGGCTCATCTCGAGCAGGACAAGGACTCCAGCGGCCGCTGACACGCTCCCGAAATGGCGGCCGATCGAGGACTATCGCTGACACCCAAGGAACTGAAGGGCACCGAGTGACGTCTGACGCAGATTATTCAAGACCTCTCTCTGCGAATGAACCGGGTAATCGAAAACGTCCTGTACCTGCAGCGCCGCGCGCCAATGTCGCCGCCATGGCTTGACCTGAAATCACTGGAAATACTCGATCACGAAGCCCTCGCCCCGTATATCAAGGGCCCGGGGCTTTATCTGTCCGGCCAGCCGGGCGAAAGCATTCTGTCCCGCCTAGACTTCAAGGCACGCCAGGAAAGCGGCTGCTTTTGCATGACCTTTGCTCACGGACGGAACCTAGCTTGAATACGAGACCACGACAAAAAGTCTTGATCGTCGATGACGAACCAGACATACGCGAACTCCTGGAAATCACCCTGGGAAGGATGAAACTAGAGACGTTCAACGCTCGCAATGTCGGCGAAGCGCAATCACTGCTGAAAAGCGAAACTTTCGATCTCTGCCTGACCGACATGCAATTGCCGGATGGCACCGGCCTGGAGTTGGTACAACACATCCAGCAACGTCACCCTCAGGTCCAGGTGGCGATGATCACCGCCTATGCCAGTCTCGAAACCGCAATCAATGTGCTCAAGGCCGGAGCATTCGACTTCCTCACCAAACCGGTGGACCTTCCGCGCCTGCGTGAACTGGTCACCAGCGCCTTGCTGCTTCCTGCCCGCGGGGGCGACATCGATCGCCGTTTGCTGGGCGACTCATTGCCCATGCGCAACCTGCGCAAGCACATCACCAAACTGGCCAACAGTCATGCGACGGTATACATCAGCGGAGAATCCGGCAGTGGCAAGGAATTGGTTGCGCACCTGATCCATGATCAAAGCCCCCGCGCCAAGCAGCCGTTCATTGCGATCAACTGCGCGGCGATTCCCTCGGAACTGTTGGAGAGCGAGTTTTTCGGCCATCGCAAAGGCAGCTTCAGCGGCGCCATCGAAGACAAACCCGGTCTGTTCCAGACCGCTCACGGCGGTACCCTGCTCCTCGACGAGGTGGCCGACCTGCCGCTGGCCATGCAAGTCAAACTGCTACGCGCCATTCAGGAGAAAGCCGTACGCAGCGTCGGCGGGCAGCAGGAAGTGGCGGTGGATGTGCGCATTCTTTGCGCCACACACAAGGACCTTGGCACCGAAGTCGCCGCCGGGCGATTTCGGCATGATCTTTACTACCGTTTGAATGTGATCGAACTCCGGGTTCCGCCCTTGCGCGAGCGTCGCGATGACATCGAGGTGCTGGCCAGCCACATACTCAAGCGCCTGGCCTCCGATACGGGGCAACCGGCAGCCAGACTCCACCCCCAAGCCCTTGATGCACTGAAAAGCTATCGCTTCCCGGGCAATGTGCGGGAACTGGAAAATATGCTCGAACGGGCTCATACCTTGTGCGAGGACAATCAGATCGAAGCAGGCGACCTGCGCCTGGCTGAGGGCAATTGCGCAGCTGAAGGAGGAATACCGGACCTGACCCGGATCGACAATCTGGACACCTATCTGGAAAACATCGAACGCCAACTGCTGCTCCAGGCCCTGGAGGAAACCCGCTGGAACCGCACGGCGGCGGCTCAACGGTTGAATCTGTCATTCAGGTCGATGCGTTACAGGCTCAAGAAATTGGGGTTGGATTGAGGCTTTAAAAAGATCGCAGCCTGCGGCAGCGCCTACAAGAGGTACGCTCCAATCATGTAGGAGCTGCCGCAGACTGCGATCTTTTTCGCTTGTTTCAAAGTCTCCCGGCAGGCGAATAAGGCGTCGGATCGATAATCGGCGTACGACCCAGCATCACATCGGCAAACAACTGACATGACGCCGGCGCCAACACCAATCCGTTACGGTAATGCCCACAGTTGAGCCAGAGCCCCTCAAACCCCGGCACCGGGCCGATATAGGGAATGCCCTCGGGTGATCCTGGGCGCAATCCGGCCCAGTGCCCCACCACTTCGGCATCGGCCAGTGCCGGAATCAATTCCACCGCCGACGCCTTCAGGCTTTCCAGCGCAGACCCGGTCGGCGTCTTGTCAAAACCTTCATGCTCCAGCGTACTGCCGATCAGTATGTGTCCGTCGCGCCGGGGAATCGCATAACGGCCCTTGGCCAGGACCATGCTTGGCAGGAAATCCGCCGCGCACTTGTAGAGAATCATCTGCCCTTTCACCGGCTCGACCGGCAGCGTCAGATCAAGACACTTGAGCAATTCACCGCTCCAGGCTCCCGCCGTCAGAACGACTTGATCGCCGAGAACAACACCGGTGGCGGTCTGCACGCCAACCACTTTGTTGCCGTCACGAACAAACCCGCTGACTTCGCATTGCTCATGGATTGTCACGTTCGGCAGCGCCAGCAACGCGGCCTTGAGCGACTTCACCAGACGCGGGTTACGCACGTTGGCGACATCGGCCATGTAGATCGCCCGGGAAAAACCGCTGCCCAGCACTTGCACCGCGTCGTGTGCCGCCGAGATATCAACGGCACTCAACGGACGATGCTCCCGGGCGGCCCAGGCCAGCGCTTCAGCCTCGTCATCCAGATCCAGCCAATACAGACCGGTGGTATGCACTTCAGGATCAACACCGGTGGCGGCGAACAAGCGCTCGCCCAGTTGTGGATAAAAGTCCTGGGACCAGTGAGCCAACGCAGTGACCGCCGGGCTATAGCGCCACGGGTAAAGCGGCGAAACGATGCCGCCACCGGCCCAGGACGACTCCTGACCGACGTTCGAGCGATCCAGCAGCACAACGCTTTGCACTTCGGAGGCGAGATTGAAGGCCGTCAGCAAGCCAATCACCCCACCGCCGACAATCACCACTTGCTGTTGCCTGGTCATGTTCTGATCCAATCGTTAAATAGACAGAGGGTGCAAATGGCACCCGAAAAAGAAACTCAGCGCCCCCAGCAATCTTTGCTGGTCAGGCCGGACTTCGCATTGACCATACCCAGTACACCGGTGTTGGTGATGGTCATATCACCGCATTTGTCAGTGGCCATGCTTGAGCCGGCCTTGCGTACCGCCGTCAGCAGAAAGGTCTGGTCGGTCAGGGCTGGAGTGATGCTGTAGTAGTCATTGCCGGCGCTGAGGCCCGTCGCATCGGTGTAGACATTTTTCTGCGAGTAGAAGCGCTCCAGGAGCTGCGCCTGCTCCGAAAGCAGCCCCGCCACTTCCGCGCGACGGCCCTTGTTCAGGTACTCGGTGAAACTCGGGGCGGCAATGGTCATGACAATCCCGATGATCGCAATCACGATCATGATTTCGATCAGGGTAAAACCGCGGTTGGAACTACGCATGCCTCAACTCTCACTTACTGTATTTGTCGCCACATGATGCGACGGCTGCCGCCGGATTTTTCCATCCCCGGCGTATCGTCGCCAGTGGAATCGTTTACGACCCCGCCATTGTCGCCGGTATCCTGGGTCGAATGCTCTCCGACGAAGATCACACCCTCGGACAGCGTGTCGAGGTTGTCGACCACGCCGTCGGCGTTGCTGTCGAGCATCTTAACGCTGATCGCTTCGGGCAGCTTCAGGCAGACGGCTTTCAAGCCCTGATTGCCATGATAGAAACCGTACCAGTTACCATTCGCCAGACAGGTTGGCCGGTTCAGCGCTGGCGAATCCGCTGGCGTGGCTGCATGCGCCGACATCGACAGGTCAAGCGCGACAACGACGCCGAGCAGGTGTGACCATAACCTGACAGGTCGTTCAGTACTTCGCATAGATACTCTCCACCACACTGCGCGAATGCCCCGCGATGCCGACTGCCGTTACCCGATACAAGGTCGCCGAGGTATTGATTGGCACATTCACCGCCTTCTTGCTGACACCGATGTTTTGCACGCCATAAAAACCTTTGCCCGATGCAATCCAGGTCACTCCGGAGGTGGCGTTGAAGCCGGCGGCGGTAATAGTCGAGGACTCGGACGGTGGTGCACATTGAACGATGCCGCTGCAAACAGGTAGCGCATAACCGTCCCGTTGCACTCCACTTTCGCCCACCCGCAATGCTGCCTCGGCGCTCTGGAACGACTGGTTGTGCAAGGCGACGCTAGCGGCCATCTTTTCCTGCAGGGTCGCGCTCTGCATCGAGGAGAGGCCAATCAGCGTCAGCAAGAGCAAGAACACCAGACTGACCAGCAGTGCCATGCCGCGCTGGGTGTAATACGTCATGGGAGAACGACTCAATGACATTCCCTCATGGCAAGCGGTTGCGCAGTGCGGCAACCACGTTGAAGGTTTGATCACTCACCCGGCGGCTCGGATCGGTGAGGGTCAGGCTCAGGCGAACGCTACGAATCAGCGCGGGGTCCGGCGGGTTGCTGCTGTAGCGGGATGCAGCCAGATCAGTGGCCGTACTGGCCAAGCCGAAGCTCACGTCGAAAGCGCCGACATTGTCCACCAGTACCTGGTCTGCTGCGGCCCCGCCCTTCATGAGCAATTGGTTGTTGCTGAACCTGTAAGTCAGCCGCCGGATCGGAAATGCCTGCTGCCCTGCCGCTGGCGTCCGACCTTCACTGTAGGCGGTCGAATGGGTTCTACAATCGGAAAGCACGGTCCAGTCCGGTTTGTCGCCATTACTGCCGACATCCGACATCACCAGCGTCAACTGGCGGCCGCCGTTGTCCCAACGAATCGGCATTGTACGACTGGCATGGAAATCACCTTTCTCACTTGAATCAGTGATCGTTTCCAGACAACCGAACATCCCGACCATGCGGATTTCCTTAATCATTTTGCTCAACACAAAACGTGCATCCTCCTGCATGTTCGCGGCCGCACTCTGACTGAGATAGGTGTTCTTGGCCGCGATGAAAACCTGCACCACGCCGAGCACCACGATCAGGCTCAATGCCAGGGCGATCAGCAACTCGACCAGGCCGAAGCCTTTGCTGCAACGAGTCATGGGGTCGCCCCCGGATCGACGGCCGTGCGGCTGGTCAGGACGAAGCTGCGCCGCGATTCGGCAGTCTTCGCGGCCCGTGAGTCGTCCCAGTTGATCGTGATGGTGTACACCTGCTGGTTGACGGTGACCCTGCCGGTCGCGGTGGCGCCGAGTGAGCTGACAATGTTGGCGTTGAAGTCAAAGAGGTCCTGATCCCGGGCAACGTCTGGATTGCCCGAAGCCGGAGGCGCAATGGTGTAGTCCGCAGCGGCATTGGCGCGAATGCGGTCCAGCATGTCGTAGGCGATAAAACTGGCCTGACTGGTCATGCGCGCGCTGTCCGTGTACTTCAGCGCATTGAGCTGAAACGCCGCTGCGCCCAGCAACCCCACCCCCAGAATGACTAACGCCACCAGGACTTCGACCAGCGTCATGCCCTCCTGCGAGCCTTGCATCCCTGCCCTCATCCGCAACGTCCACCCAATAGAATTCGTCCGTTCAAACACACTGTCAGCGTCCTGCTTTGTGTTCCCCGCCCATAGTTGATCACCACCTCCGAGGACGGTGATGACAATCCGCCCAGACTGTTGAAATCGATGGCAGTGACGCCAGAGGTTAGCGCCAGAGTTGCGCCGCTGCTCATTGCCGGAACAACCCGCAATACATTGGCCAAAGCGCCAGTACCGTCGTAAATCGCCAGCTCTCCACTCCAGGCATCCCCGCCGGCTGTCGGCCGCAGCCGCGTGGTATTGCCCCGATCGATGGCTTCGAGCCGGGCAACATTCAACGCTCGCTGCAGGTCCGCGACTTCGGTATCTGCCCTGGTTGTTTGCGTCGAGCGGGTAAACGCCGGGACGGCCATAGTCAGCAGGATCAGAAGAATCGCGAGCGCGATCAGCAACTCGATCAGCGTGAAACCTTTTGTACGATGCTCCATCGGGCCCTTCTGTTTCCTTCGGCTATACCTGCTGTTACGCAGCACAACGTTTGAACGATGCTGTGCGTTGCCATTTCTCGCGCACGGATTGCGCGAGCCACAGCACGCCAAGGAGGGATATGTCATGCGGCAACACGGCTTCAGCCTGATCGAACTGCTCATGGGACTGGCAATTACAGGAATTGTTCTGCATCTGGTGACTCCGGCGTTCGCAACGCTGATCGAGTCGAACCAAAGACAGCAAGCGGCGCAGGCTCTTTTCAGTGGTATTCGCACCGCCCGGAGCGAAGCCATCGTCCGCAACCAGGCCGTGGTGATTCACGGCATCAATGGCGACTGGAGCCAAGGCTGCGGATGATCCTGGATATCAGCGGCAAAGGGGAGATGGACAGCGACAATCCACTGCTGGCCGAACGCCAGAGCGGCGCACGCGTGTCGATTGCGGGGAACGGTTCGGTCGAAAGCTCAATACGATTCAGAGGTCAGGGCGAAGCACTGATTGGAGGGACGTTACACATTTGCGCGGTTCGCGAACCGGTAAGCCGACACCAAGTGGTGTTGGCACGGACCGGTCGCGTCAGCCTGCGCAACGACAAGGTTGAGCAGGCGTTATGCGAAAAAAGGACTGAATTCAGAGCAACGAGCGAACGCGCAGTTCTTTAGGCATCGAGAACGTGATGTTCTCCTCGCGACCCGCCAGCTCATCGGCACCGGTGGCCCCCCAGGCCTGCAACTGCTGGATCACGCCGCGCACCAGGACTTCCGGGGCGGATGCGCCAGCGGTGATGCCAATACGCTCGACGCCGTCGAACCAGCTCTTTTGCAGGTCTTCGGCACCGTCGATCAGGTAGGCCGGAGTGGACATGCGCTCTGCCAGCTCGCGCAAGCGATTGGAGTTGGAACTGTTCGGGCTGCCAACCACCAGCACCACGTCGCACTCGTCGGCCAGCTGCTTGACCGCGTCCTGACGGTTTTGCGTGGCGTAGCAAATGTCGTCCTTGCGCGGTCCGCCGATGGCCGGAAAGCGCGAACGCAAGGCATCGATAACGCGACTGGTATCGTCCATCGACAAGGTGGTCTGGGTCACGAAGGCGAGCTTTTCAGGGTTGTTCACCTGCAACGCCGCGACATCTTTCTCGTCTTCGACCAGGTAGATCGCGCCACCATTGCTGCCATCGTACTGGCCCATGGTGCCTTCGACTTCCGGGTGACCGGCGTGGCCGATGAGAATGCACTCTCGGCCGTCACGGCTGTAACGCGCCACTTCGATGTGAACTTTGGTCACCAGCGGGCACGTTGCATCGAACACTTTCAGCCCGCGGCCAGCCGCTTCGCTGCGCACGGCCTGGGAAACGCCGTGTGCACTGAAGATCACAATGACGTCGTCCGGCACCTGATCCAGCTCTTCGACGAAGATCGCGCCACGGGAGCGCAGGTCTTCGACGACAAATTTGTTGTGGACCACTTCGTGGCGCACGTAGATCGGCGGCCCGAAAACTTCCAGGGCGCGGTTGACGATTTCGATCGCCCGGTCCACACCGGCGCAGAAGCCACGGGGGTTGGCGAGTTTGATTTGCATGCTGTGCCTCGTGTCTTGCGCGCGAAATATTGGATCACTGCAATCCCTGTGGGAGCGGGCTTGCCCGCGATGAGGGCCTGACAGCCAACTTTGATGTCGGCTGATGTACCGCTATCGCGGGCAAGCCCGCTCCCACAGTGGTCTGCTTTGTTTCTTACAGCGCTTTGACGGAAATGATTTCCACGTCAAAGGTCAGCGTCTTGCCCGCCAGCGGGTGGTTGAAGTCGATGGTCACTTGCGCGTCGTCGAACTCTTTCACCACGCCCGGCAGTTCAGTATTGGCCGCATCGTTGAAGATCACCAGCAAACCCGGCGACAGTTCCATGTCTGCAAACTGCGAGCGCGGAATGATCTGCACGTTTTGCGGGTTTGGCTGGCCGAACGCGTTTTCCGGCTCGATGCTCAGTGTACGCTTGTCACCGGCCTTGAAACCGAACAGGGCTGCTTCGAAACCTGGCAACAGGTTGCCGTCACCGACCTTGAAGGTCGCCGGGGCTTTGTCGAAGGTGCTGTCCACCGTGTCGCCATTCTCCAGGCGCAATGCGAAATGCAAGGTGACTTCCGTGTTCTGGCCGATGCGTTGCTCAGCCAATACCTGTTCAGTCATGAACGGTTTCTCCGGTCTTTTTACTTTTGAACATATCCAGTGCCAGCATGACAGCACCTACCGTGATTGCACTGTCGGCAAAGTTGAACGCCGGGAAATACCAGCGGTTCTGCCAATGCACCAGAATGAAATCGATCACATGGCCCAAGGCAATGCGGTCATACAGATTGCCCAGCGCGCCGCCGAGCACCAGCGCCAGCGCGACCGCCAGCCAGGTCTCGTTGCGCCCCAGACGCTTGAGCCACACCACCAGCACCGCACTGACCACCACCGCGATCAAGGCGAACAGCCAGCGCTGCCAGCCGGAGCTGTCAGCCAGGAAGCTGAATGCCGCACCAGTGTTGTAGGCCAGGGTCCAGCTGAAGTAATCGGGGATGATCACGATCTGCTGGTACATCTGGAGCTTGCCTTCGAAGTAGAACTTGCTGGCCTGGTCGATGACCAGGACCAGCAAACTCAACCAGAGCCAGCTCAGCCGTCCGAAACGGCCAACGGCATTAGGCATAGTGACGGACCTCGCCCGCGCCGCTGATGTTGTCCACGCAACGACCGCAGATTTCCGGATGCTCCGGGTTCACGCCGACATCTTCGCGGCAGTGCCAGCAACGGGCGCATTTGGCGTGGGCCGACTTGACGATCTTCAGCTTCAGGCCGCTGACTTCAGTAGCGACCGCGTCCTCTGGTGCCTTCACAAACGGTGCAACGCTGGCAGTCGAGGTGATCAGCACGAAACGCAGTTCGTTGCTCAGCTTGGCCAGGTCGGCAATCAGCGCGTCTTCGGCGAACAGCGTCACTTCGGCTTGCAGGTTGCCACCGACAGCCTTGGCTGCACGCTGGATTTCCATCTCTTTGTTGACCGCAACCTTCACTTCCATGATGCGGTCCCAGTAGGCGCGACCCAACTCGAAGCCTTCCGGCAGTTCGCTCAGGCCTTCGTACCAGGTGTTGAGCATGACGGACTCGTTACGCTCGCCCGGCAGGTACTGCCACAGTTCGTCGGCGGTGAACGCGAGGATCGGCGCGATCCAGCGCACCAGCGCCTCGGAGATGTGGAAAAGCGCGGTCTGGCACGAACGGCGGGCCTTGCTGTCGGCGCCGGTGGTGTACTGGCGATCCTTGATGATGTCGAGATAGAAGCCACCCAGCTCCTGCACGCAGAAGTTGTGGATCTTCGAGTACACGTTCCAGAAGCGGTATTCACTGTAGTGCTCTTGCAGCTCACGCTGCAGCAGCAGGGTGCGATCCACGGCCCAACGGTCCAGCGCCAGCATTTCTTCGGCCGGCAGCAGGTCGGTGGCCGGGTTGAAACCGGTCAGGTTCGACAGCAGGAAGCGCGCGGTGTTACGGATACGCCGGTAGGCGTCCGCACTACGTTGCAGGATCTGCTCGGAAACCGCCATTTCACCCGAGTAATCGGTCGAGGCAACCCACAGGCGCATGATGTCGGCGCCCAGGGTATCGTTGACTTTCTGCGGTGCGATCACGTTGCCCAGGGACTTGGACATCTTGCGGCCGGACTCGTCGACGGTGAAACCGTGGGTCAGCAGTTCGCGGTACGGCGCGTGGTTGTCGATGGCGCAACCGGTCAGCAGCGACGAGTGGAACCAGCCGCGGTGTTGGTCAGAGCCTTCCAGGTACAGGTCGGCGCGCGGGCCGGTTTCGTGGCCCATCGGGTGCGAACCGCGCAGGACGTGCCAGTGCGTGGTGCCCGAATCGAACCAGACGTCCAGGGTGTCGCTGATCTTGTCGTACTGCGGTGCTTCGGCGCCCAGCAGCTCGGCGGCGTCCAGCTTGAACCAGGCTTCGATGCCTTCGACTTCGACGCGCTTGGCAACCTCTTCCATCAGCTCGACGGTGCGTGGGTGCAGTTCGCCGCTTTCCTTGTTCAGGAAGAACGGGATCGGCACGCCCCAGTTGCGCTGACGGGAGATGCACCAGTCCGGACGGTTGGCGATCATCGAGTGCAGGCGCGCCTGGCCCCAGGCCGGGACGAACTGGGTGTCTTCAATGGCCTTGAGCGAGCGCTGGCGCAGGGTGTCGCCGGTGGTCGGCTGCTTGTCCATGCCGATGAACCACTGCGCGGTGGCGCGGTAGATCAGCGGGGTCTTGTGGCGCCAGCAGTGCATGTAGCTGTGTTCGATGACGGTGGTGTGCAGCAGCGCACCGACTTCGGTCAATTTGTCGACGATGGCCGGGTTGGCCTTCCAAATGAACTGGCCGCCGAAGAACTCCAGCGAAGGCACATACACGCCATTGCTCTGGACCGGGTTGAGAATGTCGTCGTTGACCATGCCGTATTTCTTGCAGGTCACGAAGTCGTCCACGCCGTAGGCTGGCGAGGAGTGAACCACACCGGTGCCGGCGCCCAGTTCAACGTAGTCGGCCAGGTAAACCGGGGACAGACGGTCGTAGAACGGGTGACGGAAGTTGATCAGTTCCAGCGCCGAACCAACGGCGGTAGCGATCACCGAACCTTCCAGCGAGTAGCGCGCCAGGCACGACTCGACCAGCTCTTCAGCCAGCACCAGCAGCTTGTCGCCGACGTCGACCAGGGCGTAGTTGAATTCCGGGTGGACGTTCAACGCCTGGTTGGCCGGGATGGTCCACGGGGTGGTGGTCCAGATCACGATCGAGGCCGGTTTGCCCAGGGCAGGCAGACCGAAGGCGGCAGCCAGCTTGGCTTCGTCGGCAATCGGGAACGCCACGTCGATGGTCGAGGACTTTTTGTTCTCGTACTCGACTTCCGCTTCAGCCAGGGCCGAACCGCAGTCGAAGCACCAGTTCACGGGCTTCAAGCCCTTGAACACGAAACCGCCCTTGACGATTTCAGCCAGGGCACGGATTTCCCCGGCCTCGTTCTTGAAGTCCATGGTCTTGTACGGGTTGGCGAAGTCGCCCAGCACGCCCAGACGGATGAACTCGGATTTCTGCCCTTCGATCTGCTCGGTGGCATAGGCTCGGCACAGTTCGCGGGTCTTGTCCGCGCCCAGGTTCTTGCCGTGGGTCACTTCGACCTTGTGCTCGATCGGCAGGCCGTGGCAGTCCCAGCCTGGGACATAAGGCGCGTCGAAGCCCGACAGGGTCTTCGAGCGGATGATCATGTCCTTGAGAATCTTGTTCAGTGCATGACCGATGTGAATCGTGCCGTTGGCGTACGGAGGGCCGTCGTGCAATACGAACTTCGGACGATCCTTGCCAATCTCGCGCAACTTTCCGTACAGGCCAATACTGTCCCAGCGCTGCAGGATCTGCGGTTCGCGCTGTGGCAGGCCGGCCTTCATTGGGAAGGCGGTGTCCGGAAGGTTTAGCGTGGCTTTATAGTCGGTCATTTAAGGCTCTTCATTAGCGATGGGCGCTAGGTGCGGCTAGTGCACGGGCGGCGGCGACATCCGCGCTGATCGCCGTTTTCAGTGCCTCCAGAGAGGCGAAACGCTGCTCTTCACGCAGCTTGTGGTGGAAAACCACCGTTAAACGCCGGTCATACAGATCGCCGGCAAAATCTAAAAGATGCACTTCCAGGTGGGCTTTGCCATCACCTTGAACCGTGGGCCGCACGCCGATATTGGCGACGCCGGGCCAGGTCTTGCCATCGATCTCGACGTCCACCAGGTAAACCCCGGTAAACGGTACGCGACGGCGCTTGAGTTGTATGTTGGCCGTGGGCGTACCCAACTGCCGAGCAAGCTTCTGGCCATGCAATACGCGACCGGCGATCCGGTACGGCCGCCCGAGGAGCCGTTCGGCCAGGGCGAAATCCGCGGCAGCCAAGGCATTGCGGACCTGCGTGCTGCTGACCCGGATGCCATCCAGCTCGACGGTTTGCGCCGCTTCGACGGTAAATCCCTGAAGGATGCCGGCCTGTTGCAGGAAATCGAAATCTCCCGCGCGATCACAACCGAAACGGAAGTCATCACCGACCTCCAGGTGCTGGACACCCAGGCCATCGACCAGAATGGTATCGACGAACTCGCTGGCGCTGAGCTTGCTCAGGCGCTGGTTGAAAGCCAGGCACAGAACGCGGTCGACGCCTTCGGCGGCCAACAATTGCAGCTTGTCCCGCAGACGGGCCAGACGGGCCGGTGCGGTCTCCGGCGCGAAGAACTCGCGCGGTTGCGGCTCGAAAATCACCACGCAACTGGGCACGCCCAACTCGAGCGCACGCTCACGCAGCCGCGCCAGGATAGCCTGGTGGCCACGGTGTACACCGTCAAAGTTGCCAATAGTGGCGACACAGCCCCGATGCTGGGGGCGCAGATTGTGGAGGCCTCGAACCAGCTGCATAACGCGCTTCTTGCTCATAAAGTGGTCGATTATAACCACACCCGGCGGCCGACGACAGGCAACACCGTAACCCAAAGTGATCGAACCGACAAAACCGCCGGTTCGCCCGTGTTTATCGAGGCCGGAACCTCAGCCAAGCGTCTTGCGATTGAAGTCGCGCAAACGGAAGCCCATCAACACTAACATGCCGAAATAAGCCACCACACCGGCAACGACCAAGGCACCCAGACGCAGGAAACGCTCAAGCATCTGCCCTTCACCCCAGGCCGGCATGAAATGCATCCCGGCCAGCAACACGCCAGACATCACCGCCACCGCAATCACCAGCTTGAAGCCGAACTTTGCCCAGCCCGGTTGCGGCTGGTACATCTGCTGTTTACGCAGCTGATAGAAGAGCAACCCCGCATTGAGGCAGGCGCCGGCGCTGATGGCGAGCGCCAGGCCCGCGTGGGCCAGAGGACCAATCAGCAACAGGTTAAACAACTGAGTGACGACCAGCGTGAAAATTGCGATTTTCACCGGTGTGCGGATGTTTTGTTGCGCATAAAAGCCCGGTGCCAGCACTTTAATCACGATAATCCCGAGCAACCCTACGGAATAGGCGATCAACGCACGCTGGGTCATGGCCGCATCATGGGCATCGAACTGACCATACTGAAACAGGGAAACCGTCAGCGGTTCGGCCAGAATCCCCAGCGCCAGGGCGCAAGGCAATACCAGCACGAAGCATAGACGCAGGCCCCAATCGAGGATGCGCGAGTATTCGTGGCGATCCTTGCTGGCGTAGGTCTTGGCCAGGGTCGGCAGCAAAATCGTCCCCAACGCCACGCCCAACACCCCGGACGGCAGCTCCATCAAACGGTCGGCGTAGTACATCCACGAGACGGAACCGGCCACCAGGAAAGACGCGAAGATCGTGTTGATGATCAGCGAAATCTGGCTCACCGAGACACCGAGAATGGCCGGCAACATTTGCTTCATGACGCGCCACACACCGCTGTCACGCAGGTTCAGGCGCGGCAGTACGAGCATGCCGATCTTTTTCAGGTGCGGTAGCTGATAGAGCAACTGCGCCAGGCCGCCGACCAGTACCGCCCAGCCAAGCGCCATGACGGGCGGATCGAAGTACGGCGTCAAAAACACCGAAAAGATGATCATGCTGACGTTCAGCAGGGTCGGCACGAAGGCCGGCACTGAAAAGCGGTTCCAGGTATTGAGGATCGCGCCGGCCAACGACGACAGGGAAATCAGCAGGATGTAGGGAAAAGTCACCCGCAACAGACTGGAGGTCAGTTCGAATTTTTCCGGTGTGTCGGTGAAACCCGGCGCGGTGACCCAGATGACCCACGGCGCGGCGATCATGCCCAACGCCGTGACCAGCGCCAGTACCAGCGTCAGCAGGCCCGAGACGTAGGCGATGAAGGTACGCGTCGCCTCTTCGCCCTGCTGGCTTTTATATTCGGCAAGAATCGGCACGAACGCTTGGGAAAACGCCCCTTCGGCAAAGATCCGCCGCAGCAGATTGGGCAATTTGAAGGCGATAAAGAAGGCGTCAGTCGCCATTCCTGCGCCAAATGTGCGCGCGATGAGGGTGTCTCGGACAAATCCCAGAATCCGGGAAAGCATCGTGATAGAGCTGACGGCGGCCAACGATTTGAGCAGATTCATGGAAAGAGTTTGTGCCTGTCGATAAACAGCAGGCGAACTAAGCGCCTACTTGTGCGATACTCCGCGCCGCAACAGCACAGAGCCAAAGCTCGCGAGTTTACAGGTCACACGCCGGAAAGAAATATCCCGTCGCACCACGCCTACCACTTAGCGGAACGTTTCAAGCGCCCTTGACAAGACTTCAACTCATCGGCATGATTCGCGGCCTATTTTGTTTGCTATTTCCTAAAAAGTCTTTCGAGGAGCTCGACGGTGGCCAACTCACCTTCCGCCAAAAAACGTGCAAAACAGGCTGAGAAGCGTCGCAGCCACAACGCCAGCCTGCGTTCCATGGTTCGTACCTACATCAAGAATGTAGTTAAGGCCATCGACGCAAAAGACGCTGCCAAAGCTCAAGCCGCTTACGTTCTGGCTGTGCCAGTTATCGACCGTATGGCCGATAAAGGCATCATCCACAAGAACAAGGCCGCTCGTCATAAGAGCCGCCTGAATGGCCACGTGAAGGCCCTGAACGTTGCCGCTGTTGCCTAAGCGACACGCTCATTAAAAAACCGACCTCAGGGTCGGTTTTTTATTGCCTGCGAATTGATAGGCACATAAAAAACTGTGGGAGCGAGCTTGCTCGCGATGACGGATTAACATTCAGCACTTGTGCTGGCTGGATATCCGCTATCGCGAGCAAGCTCGCTCCCACAGTTTGATTTGCGTGAAATTACTGGACGTGCGCCCACGGCAAAATCGGGATCGCCGTCACCGCATTCTGCGGACTGCCCTCGATCAAGCGATCGCTGTACACCAGGTACACCAGCGTATTGCGCTTCTTGTCGAGGAAGCGCACTACCTGCATGGTCTTGAACACCAGGGACGTGCGCTCCTTGAACACCTCGTCACCATCCTTGAGCTCACCCTTGAAGCTGATCGGCCCGACCTGCCGGCAAGCGATGGACGCCTCGGCACGGTCTTCGGCCAATCCAAGACCACCCTTGACCCCGCCCGTCTTGGCGCGTGACAGGTAGCAGGTCACACCCTCGACCTTGGGATCATCAAAAGCCTCGACCACGATCCGGTCATTTGGCCCGACGAACTTGAACACCGTCGACACCTGACCGATTTCCTCGGCCGAAGCCAGCAGCGGCATCGCCAACAGCAATCCCAACAATCCTTTTGCCACGCGCATTCAGGTATTCCTTCAGACCAGGATCAGGTTATCGCGGTGAACCAGTTCCGGCTCCGCCATGTAACCCAGCAGACCGACAATCGCCTCGGACGACTGACCGATGATTTTTTGCGCTTCCAGCGCACTGTAGTTGGCCAGGCCGCGGGCAATCTCACGACCGTCCGGCGCTACGCAGACCACCATCTCGCCGCGACGGAAGCTGCCCTGCACCAATTTGACCCCGACCGGCAGCAAGCTCTTGTTGCCCTGGGACAACGCGGTCACCGCGCCGGCATCCAGCACCAGGGTGCCACGGGTTTGCAGATGACCGGCCAGCCACTGCTTGCGTGCCGCCAGCATGCCGCGCTCCGGCGACAGCAGGGTGCCAATGCGCTCGCCCGCCTTGAGGCGATCCAGCACACGCTCAAGCCGCCCACCGACGATGATGGTGTGAGCACCGGAACGGGCCGCCAGGCGCGCCGCGCGCAGCTTGGTCTGCATACCGCCACGCCCCAGCGCCCCACCCGTACCGCCCGCTACCGCATCGAGCGCCGGATCATCGGCACGCGCTTCGTAAATCAGTTGGGCATCCGGATTGTTGCGCGGATCGGCGTCGAACATGCCATCGCGATCCGTCAGGATCACCAGCAAATCCGCCTCGACCAGGTTTGCCACCAGCGCCGCCAGGGTGTCGTTGTCGCCGAAACGGATTTCGTCGGTGACCACGGTGTCATTCTCGTTGATGACCGGAATGACTTTGAGCTCGACCAATGCGCGCAAGGTACTGCGGGCGTTCAGGTAGCGCTTGCGGTCGGACAGGTCGTCGTGGGTCAGGAGAATCTGCGCGGTATGCCGGCCATGCTCGGCAAAGCTCGACTCCCAGGCCTGCACCAGCCCCATCTGGCCGATTGCAGCAGCGGCCTGAAGCTCGTGCATCGCACTGGGTCGCGAAGTCCAGCCCAAGCGGCTCATACCGGCCGCCACTGCCCCGGAGGACACCAGCACCAGTTCGACACCCGCCTCATGCAAGGCCACCATCTGCTCAACCCAGACACCCATTGCCGCGCGATCCAGGCCCTTGCCGTCCGCCGTCAGCAAAGCGCTGCCGATCTTCACGACCCAACGCTGCGCACCTGTCACCTTGCTCCGCATCATCTTCAACCTTAGCTTGAGGACAGCGCGACCTGGCACTGCCCGTGACGTTATTCGTGGCTATTCGCGACCAACGATTTACAGATACTAAAACGCCGCTCGATTGAGCGGCGCTTAAGTTTATCGCAACGAATCAGTCACGCACGTAAATGATTTCCGGACCGTCTTCGTCATCCACATCTTCTTCGTCCCAATCATCGTCGCCGATGTCGTGAACCGACTTCACGCCGCTGCGACGCAGGGCACGCTTGTCATCCAGCGCCTGCAGCTGCGCGCGGGCTTCGTCTTCGATGCGCTGATCGAGATCGGCCAGCTCTTCCTTGTAGGCCGGATCATTGGCCAGGCGATCAGCACGATCTTCCATGTAACGCATGATGTCGTGGCACAGACGCTCGGTACCGAGCTTGGAGATGGCCGAGATCACGTACACCGGACCAGTCCACTCCAGGCGATCGACGATCTCCTTGACGCGAGCATCGTGCTCCTCATCAAGGATCTGGTCGCACTTGTTCAGGACCAGCCAGCGATCACGCTCCGCCAGGGACGGGCTGAACTTGATCAGCTCGTTGACGATCACTTCAGCGGCATCCGGTGCGCTGGCGTCATCCAGCGGCGCCATGTCCACGAGGTGCAGCAGCAGACGCGTACGCGCCAAGTGCTTGAGGAAGCGAATGCCCAAACCAGCACCTTCGGAAGCGCCTTCGATCAAACCCGGAATATCGGCAATGACGAAGCTCTTCCAGCGATCGACGCTGACCACACCCAGGTTCGGCACCAGCGTGGTGAACGGGTAGTCGGCAACTTTCGGCTTGGCAGCCGAAACCGAGCGGATAAAGGTACTTTTACCGGCGTTCGGCAAACCCAGCAGACCGACGTCAGCCAGTACTTTCATTTCCAGCTTCAGGTCGCGCTGCTCACCCGGCTTGCCCGGAGTAGTCTGGCGCGGCGCACGGTTGGTACTGGATTTGAAACGGGTATTGCCCAGACCGTGCCAGCCACCCTGCACCACCATCAATTTCTGACCAGCCTTGGTCAGGTCGCCGATAACCTCCTGAGTCGCGGAGTCGATCACCGTGGTGCCGACCGGAACGCGCAGGATCAGGTCTTCACCCTTCTTGCCGGTGCAGTCGGTGCTGCCGCCGTTGGAGCCACGCTCGGCATCGAAGTGCCGGGTGTAACGGTAGTCCACCAGGGTATTGAGGTTTTCGTCGGCCATCATGTAGATGGAACCGCCATCACCACCATCACCACCGTTCGGACCACCGTTTTCGATGAATTTTTCCCGACGGAAACTCATGGCGCCATTGCCGCCATCACCGGCCTTTACTCGAATCGATACTTCATCAACAAACTTCATAACAAACGCCTCTCGCCATACGGACGAGCCGAAAAACAATCAAGACATAAGACTCTTGCAAAAATGAGCGCAGCGACCCCAAACCACGACATCTACATCGTACGCCGACAGCCCATACAAACAGCTTTGCAAGAGACTCACCCCACAAACGAAAAAGCCCCGTCGCGAGACAGGGCTTTTCCAGCGATCGCGCAATTAAGCTGCGACTACGCTCACGTAACGACGACCGAAGGCGCCTTTTACTTCGAACTTGATCACGCCTTCGACTTTAGCGAAGAGGGTGTGATCTTTACCCATGCCAACGCCGTAGCCAGCGTGGAATTGGGTACCGCGCTGACGCACGATGATGTTGCCTGCTTTGATAGCCTGGCCGCCATACATCTTCACGCCAAGGCGTTTGGCTTCTGAGTCGCGACCGTTACGGGTACTACCACCAGCTTTTTTGTGTGCCATGAGTTCAATTCTCCTAGTGAGGAATTAGGCTGAAATTAAGCCTGAATACCGGTGATTTTGATCTCGGTGTACCACTGGCGGTGGCCCATACGCTTCATGTGGTGCTTACGGCGACGGAACTTGATGATGCGGACTTTATCGTGACGACCTTGGGAGATCACTTCAGCCACAACGGTAGCGCCAGCAACAACTGGAGCGCCGATATTCACGTCGTCACCGTTGGCAACCAACAGAACGCGATCAAAGGTAACGGATTCGCCGGTAGCGATTTCCAGTTTTTCGATCTTCAGGTATTCACCTGGGGCGACTTTGTACTGCTTGCCGCCAGTAACGATTACTGCATAAGACATGGTATTTCTCCGATAATCCTGCTCACCCAGCTCTTTATAAGAAGAGGTATTGGCTGGCATGGCTGCATGGGGCTGGAAGGCCCGCTTGCAATTGCGTAAGGCAGGTGCTGCCCAGGAAGTTCAGGGTGCGCGATTGTACGCAAGCCACGCCAGCCTTGCAAGGGGCCGTCCATCGCGCCTTGACACCTGCTGGCGTGGGTCCTAGCATGCCGCGCAACCCTTCTGGAGCGACTGTCGCTGATGCAACCCCAAGCTTTCTACCGCGCGGTGGCGGACGATTTTAGCGCCGTCGACGGCATCATCAAGAAGCAGCTGACTTCGCGGGTGCCGCTTGTATCGAAAATCGGCGATTACATCACCTCGGCCGGCGGTAAACGCCTGCGTCCCTTATTAGTGCTGCTGTGTGGCAAGGCCCTGGGCCGTGAAGGCGACGAACTGCGCCTGTTGGCCGCCACCATCGAGTTCCTGCACACCGCCACCCTGCTGCATGACGACGTGGTCGACATGTCCGGCATGCGTCGTGGCCGCTCGACCGCCAACGCCATGTGGGGCAACGCGCCAAGCGTGCTGGTCGGTGATTTCCTGTATTCGCGCTCCTTCGAAATGATGGTCGAACTGGGCTCCATGCCAGTGATGAAGATCCTTTCGCAAGCCACGCGCATCATCGCCGAAGGCGAAGTGTTGCAGCTGTCGAAGGTGCGGGACGCCAGCACCACCGAAGAAACCTACATGGAAGTCATCCGCGGCAAGACCGCGATGCTCTTCGAAGCCTCGACCCACAGTGCCGCCGCCCTGTGCGAAGCCACGCCGGAACAGGCCGAAGCCCTGCGTACATTCGGGGATCACCTGGGGGTGGCCTTCCAGCTGGTCGACGACCTGCTTGACTACAAAGGCGACGCCGAGACCCTGGGCAAGAACGTCGGTGACGATCTGGCCGAAGGCAAGCCGACCCTGCCACTGATCTACACCATGCGCGAAGGTACGCCGGAACAGGCCGCCTTGGTGCGCAAGGCGATCCAGAAAGGCGGAATCGAAGATCTGGAAAGCATCCGCGAAGCCGTGGAAGCCTCGGGTTCGCTGGAGTACACCGCGCAACTGGCCCGCGATTATGTGGCCCGCGCGATCAAGTGCCTCGAAGCGCTGCCCGCCAGCGAATACCGCGATGCGCTGGTTGAACTGAGTGAGTTCGCGGTAGCCCGTACGCACTGACAATACTGCAAAACCCTGTGGGAGCGAGCTTGCTCGCGTTTAGGCACTTACATTCAACATTGTTGTTGACTGAAAGGACGCCATCGCGAGCAAGCTCGCTCCCACAGGTATGTTCCCCACAGGTTTTCCTGCGCCGTGCCCTCTCCCACCTAAAACCCTATATAATGTGCGCTTTTAGCGATCCTGAATCCAAGGAGCCTTAGTGAGCACGCTGCCACCCTGCCCAAAATGCAATTCCGAATACACCTACGAAGACGGCACCCAACTGATCTGCCCCGAGTGCGCCCACGAATGGTCCGCCAGCGGTGAAGCCGAAGCGGCGTCCGATGACACAGTGAAAAAGGATTCGGTGGGCAATGTCCTGCAGGACGGCGATACCATCACCGTGATCAAGGACCTCAAGGTCAAGGGTACGTCCCTGGTGGTCAAGGTCGGCACCAAGGTCAAGAACATCCGCCTGTGCGATGGCGATCACGACATCGACTGCAAGATTGACGGCATCGGCCCGATGAAACTCAAGTCCGAATTCGTCAGAAAAGTCTGATCCTGCTGTTATCCATCCCGCGCCCGGCACGGGATGGAACTCCCTCCCCCGCCTCACCCGGTCAATCCAGGTAATAGCCAGACGCCAGTCCTTTTGACCTGACGCAATCTTTACCCGGGAAAAAGCGCAAACCGCCAATAGGCCCTTGCTATTTGATGAATAAGAATTATTCTCATCAGACCCTCGGTGGAGATGAGAACCATGACTTATTTGATCGATGCCTGGCTGGACCGCCCACACCCTTACCTCAGGATCCTGCATCGGGAAACCGGGGAAGTCTGTGCCGTACTGGAAGAAGAAGCCTTGAACGAGCTGCAGGACCAGGGTGACCTGGACGTCAACGGTCTGAGCTCAAGCGAGCCGGTGGTGCTCAAGGAACTGGTGCGCAATCTGTTTCTGTTCTGCTATGCCCGGGCGTTGCGCCCGCACAGTGAACTGCACCACAAGATCGAAGTATGAGAAACGTCGCAAGACTCTGTAGAAGCGAGCCTGCTCGCGAAAAACTCAAAGACACGCGCTCATTCAGAATGCCCGCGTAATCGTTGACGCCCATCGCGAGCAAGCTCGCTCCTACAGGTAATCGGTATTACAGAACGTCAAGCAGCTCGACGTCGAACACCAGTACGCTGTGCGGCGGGATGCCGCCAACGCCTTGAGCGCCGTAAGCCAGTTCGCTCGGCACGTACAGGCGCCATTTGCTGCCGGCGTTCATCAGTTGCAGGGCTTCGGTCCAGCCGGCGATCACGCCACCAACCGGGAATTCTGCAGGCTGGCCGCGCTCGTACGAGCTGTCGAACACAGTGCCGTCGATCAGGGTGCCGTGGTAGTGAGTACGCACGGTGTCTTCGCGGGATGGCTTGGCGCCTTCGCCAGCGGTCAGAACTTCGAACTGCAGGCCGGAAGCCAGAGTGGTGATGCCTTCACGCTTGGCGTTTTCAGCCAGGAAAGCCAGGCCTTCGCCAGCGGCCGCTTCAGCCTTGGCTGCAGCTTCGGCCTGCATGATTTCACGGATGACCTTGAAGCTGGCGGACATTTCTTCCTGACCCACACGGCTTGGCTTGCCGGCGAATGCGTCGGTCAGACCCGCCAGGATCGCGTCCAGGCTGACACCCGGTGGCGGGTTGTCACGCAGCTGGTCGCCCAGCTGACGGCCAATGCCGTAGCTGACGCGGGTTTCGTCGGTGGACAGATTTACTTCGGACATGACACTGCTCCGCTGTGCGGACGGCCTGGAACTCGCCGTGCGTGCACAGCGCGTCCCGGAGCGCCCGGAACCAAAAGGGCCAGCAGACTAGCACAGATGACATGCCATTGATGAGGGACGTCAGGCGATCGGCACCTTCAGGGTATCCTGCACATCGGCTACCAGCCCGCACATCTCGTCATGCACGACAGTGTGCACAAGGTTGAAGTGCAGCTTCGGAAAGGAGCGCAGCACATCACGGGCATGCTCCACCGAACGCAGGCTCATCGTGTGCCCGTGCATATCGTTCAAGGGATACGCCGCGCCATGCATCCGTGCTTCCAGCAGGTAGATACCACCTTCCATGGAGATCAGGTTCAGCTCATCGACCTTCCCGGCGACGGCATAGGCATTCAACTCTTGCAGGTTCATGTACGCACCTCACGCAATGGCGAGCCAACATACTTACAGGGATAGGCTTCGGTGCATCAAAGCACAAGCCACAAACGGCGCCGCCCGTCTGTTTTGCAACCCTGTGGGAGCGTGGCCTGCCCGCGATGGCATCACCGCGGTTCATCGACAGACCGAGGTGATGCCATCGCGGGCAAGCCACGCTCCCACAATGGAAGTTGAAATCAGTGCTTGGTGACTTTATCCAGGTAACCCATGGCGAATGCCGAGACCACGAAGGTCATGTGGATGATCACATACCACTGCAGATGCTCGGGGTCGACGTTCTTGGCGTCCATGAAGATGCGCAGCAGGTGAATGGACGAGATTGCCACGATCGACGCGGCCACCTTCATCTTCAGCGACGAAGAGTCCATGGTGCCGAGCCAGTTGAGCTTTTCCTTGCTGTCGTCGATGTCCAGTTGCGAGACGAAGTTCTCGTAGCCGGAAATCATCACCATCACCAGCAAACCGCCCACCAGCGCCATGTCGATCAACGACAGCAGCACCAGGATCAAGTCCGATTCGGCCATCGAGAACACGTTCGGGATGACGTGGAAGACTTCCTGGAAGAATTTCAGCGCCAGCGCCAACAGCCCGAGGGACAGGCCGAAATAGATCGGCGCCAGCAGCCAGCGCGAGGCGTACATTGCATTTTCGATAAAGCGTTCCATTGAAACTCACATGTGGACTGGAAATGGCGGCGAGTATATCAGTCGCCCGCCCCTATCCAGAAGCTGCCAGAAAACGTCGAAAAATCCGCCACCTGCGCCTGTGTACCAAGGTTTTTCTGCTAGTGTCCAAATCATTGAACGCTCAGTGATATTGGACAGGAAGACTGGAAATGGATGTGCGATTGCCTTTGACCAGTGCCGGCATTTGCCTGGCACTGCTGCTAAGTGGCTGCTCACCCAGCGATGAAAAACGCCAGGTCAGCCTCGAAGAAAAAACCGCGCAGTTCGAAAAGTCGCTGGACACCATCCAGGATCCGAAGCTCAAGGATGCCGTGTCGGAGCTGGGCGGCTCACTGCTGCTGCTCGAGCGCGCGCAACTCAAGCTCGACAGCAAACCGGTGGAAACCGAATACGGCGAAGACGCCCTTGCCATGCTCAAGCACTACCCGACCCCGCAAGCCCTGGTCGACACCTATATCAACGGGTTGTTCGTGCTGCAAAAGGATTCCAGTTCCGACTACCTGACCGATCTGCAACCGGTGTTTCCCTTCACGTTCAGCGTTCCTGCCGCGTTTTTGTTTCCCCACGGCCTGGAATGGCAGTCCGTCACCCTGAGCAATAAACGGGTCATTGCCTTCCAGCCGGAATGGTCGGAAACCGACCCCGGCATTCAACTCAGCCCATCGAGTTCCAACCTGACCAACCCCGACGACCTGACAGTGGCCTACCCCTTCATCGAAGGCCTCGACATCGACAAAAAAAATCAGCCGCAGCCGGTGAGCCTGCAGGGTAAGGTCGAAGTCATCGCGCCCCGCCGGCTCTACAGTTTCGACCTGACGAAAAACGACATTGGCCAGACCCGCACCAATGACAACCTGAGCGTCACCTTGCTCACACTGACGAACAACTACGCGGAAATCGAATACAACAACAGTGCGCCGCTGGCGCCTGAAGTCAGTGAAACACCACTGAACCCGTTGATCGTCCAGGCCAGGGACAGCACCGGGCAATACATCACGCGCGCAGGCTCGATCAACGAGACCGCGGCACAAATTGCCTTCTATCGGCAGCAACTGGCCAAGATGCAGCAACAAAAGAGCTGGAGCGAGGCGCTGGAAAAGCAACTCGACGAAGAACAACGCACCTTTGAGGAACAGCAGGCCCGACGCTATTCAAAGGTGTATTTCAACGGGACGATCGAAACCCTCGAAGTCAGCATGCTGGATTTTTCCGCCGCCACGGTCACTCGCAAGGACCTCGACCTGCCGGTCCGGCGCTTCGATGCCGAGACCCCGGACAAGGGCATTCAGCCCTTGAACCTGCCCGTGGTGGTCTATGACGACCAGGCGGCAACCTGGCTAAAAGGGGCAACGCTGAGCGAGGAACAACTGAAAAAGAACGTCAGCATCAGTCAGTCGGTCGACGACCCCAGCGCTGCTCGAATCGAATTCACCCATCTGCGCAGCTTCAACGATGAACTGCTGGGCACTTCGCTCAACCCCGGTGAAAGCCCGGTGAGTTTCTTTACCGAAGACGCGCGTGGTAAACGCGACGAACCGATCGAGCTGCCACCCGAGGCTTACCAGATCGATCCACTGCGCGGCACCATCACCTACGATCTGAATCTGTTTCCGGAAACGCCGGCCTACGCAGTGGGCTCGATGCCACTGTTCCTGGCCACGATCGAGCAAAAAACCGTCGATACCCGTCAACTGCCCAAAGGCCTTGAGCTCAAGGACAATGCCTTGGTGGTGAATCTGAAAGCATTTCCCGCCCAGGACTGGCGCTTTTTCGCCAAGGACGACAGCGGCAATTACTTGAAGGAAATTCTATCGGTCAACCATGGCGCGAACGCACAAGGCCGGGCGCAATTTGCCGTGCATTACTTCTACGGGCAGCCTACGCGCCTGGAAACCTATCAGCGCACTGACCTCGCCACCGTGCAATATGGTTTCGAGGTCAAACTCGACAAGGCCGACATGACACGCCTTGATCAATAGTGCGACTCAGTGCTCGGGGTGAAACTCGAAGCCGCCCAGGTTACGGCAGCGACCACCGTTGATTTCCCGCAATTGGGCTTGCAGGTGCAGGCACCAGATTTGCGGATCGTCGGCCAACTCGTAGCCGTGCAAGGTCAGGCTTTCAACGATGGTGTCGAGGATTGATTCAGCGGCGATCGGGCCATGGAACGGGCCTTGGGCCTTGATGGCCGAAGGTTGTTCACCGGCCATTCCGGCGGCGAACAACAGAGTCCACATGCCCGTGTCTCCTGCCAACGGACGGATGGCACACTCGATACGGGTCACAAGGCCCAGGCATTGACGGGTGAGGCAGAGGTTGCGCGACATGGCGGCGACCCTCGGTAGATCCGGTATTCAGCCCCCATGTGAAGGCTGTTTCGATCCTGTGATTACTGTCGATATCCCTGAGCAGAGAATAGAAGAAAAGTCTGGCTTGCAGGCCGAGGCAAGACCGAAAGGCGCCGAATGGTCATAGTGTGAATATTGACGTCATTTCGACGACGCTCTCCGGTGTTCACACAAACAAAATGTGGGAGCGGGCTTGCTCGCGAAGGCGGCGTATCAGCCAACATAAATGTTGAATGAAAAGACGCTTTCGCGAGCAAGCCCGCTCCCACATGGGTTACCGCATCAAGCAGGCTTGGTTTCCGCCAATGCTTCTTGCGCCAACTCCTTCTCGGCTTCCTTCAGATCATCCTCGCTGATCATTTCCGCGATAACCCGCAAGCGTTCCACGACCCGTGCGTTCACGCTGCCTTCAGGGAACTCGCCATTCTCGTCCGGTTCGCCGGCCGGCTCGCCAACCAGCAAACTCAAGGCTTCGTCGGCCTGACGGACCGCATAGACATGGAACTGCCCCGCACGCACCGCCGCCAGCACCTTCTCGTCGAGCATCAGCGTGGCGACGTTGGCGTGGGGAATGATTGCCCCCTGCTCGCCCGTCAAGCCGCGGGCTTCGCACAGACGGAAGAAGCCCTCGATCTTCTCGTTGACCCCGCCCACCGCCTGCACTTCGCCGAACTGGTTGATCGAACCGGTGATGGCAAAGCACTGTTTGAGCGGGGTTTTCGACAAGGCCGAGATCAGAGTGCAGGCTTCGCCCAGGGACGCACTGTCGCCATCGACATAACCGTAGGATTGCTCCAGGGCGATGCTTGCGGAAATCGCCAGCGGGAATTCCTGGGCGTAGCGACTGCCCAGATACCCCGTGAGGATCATCACGCCCTTGGAGTGGATCGGTTGGCCGAGGTTGACCTCGCGCTCGATGTCGACAATACCGCTGCCGCCCGGGTACACCGTGGCGGAAATCCGCGCCGGCACACCGAAAGCCGAGTCGCCGACCTCCAGCACGGTCAAGCCGTTGCACTTGCCGACCGCTGCGCCGTCGGTGTCGATCAGGATGATCCCGGCCAGCATGTCGTCGAGAATCCGCGCCGAAACCCGCCCGGTTCGCGTGGCCTTGGCCTTGAGTGCCCGTTCGATGTGCCCGGAGTCGGTCATTTCATCACCGGCCAGGTGGCGGATGAAATCGGCCTCGCTGACCAGCTGGAACAAATCACCGATACGCGCCGACAAGCGCCCCTGATGCTCGGCCAGGCGGGCACTGTAAGTCGCCAGACGCGCCACCGCATCGGCGGTCAGCGGTGCCATGCCTTCTTCGGAAGTACGGGTTTTGAGCAACTGGGCGAACTGCTCCAGGCTCTCGTCGACCATCGGGATGTCCTCGTCGAAATCCACCAGGACGCGGAACATCTCCTGGAAGTCCGGATCGAGGTCCTGCAGCGTGTAATACAGCTGACGGGCACCGATGATGACGACCTTGACCTGCAGCGGAATGTGTTGCGGTGTCAGGGTCACGGTGGCCAGACGACCCAGCTCGCCCAGCGGTGATTCCATTTTCAGCTTGCGCGATTGCAGGGCGCGTTTCAGCGCGTCCCACACGAATGGCTCGCTGAGCATTTTGTCCGCTTCAAGGATCAGGAAACCACCGTTGGCCCGGTGCAAGGCCCCCGGCCGCAGTTGGCGGTAGGTGGTGTACAGCGCGCCCTGGTCGGTGCTGTATTCGATACGACCGAAGAGGTTTTCGTAGGTCGGGTGCGGCTCGAACACCACTGGCGCACCGCCGCTGGCCGAGTGACCGACCACCAGGCTCGGCGCGTATTGTTCTTCCAGCAACTTGCGGGCGACTGCGTCGGTCTTGCTGTCGTCCACCAGTTGCTCGACCACGGTCTTGAGCAAATACACCTGCATGGCTTGCAGATAGCCGCAAACCGCCGCGTTCTCGGCGTACTTCTCCGACAATGGCGACAACAAGGGCTGCAAGGCCAGAGTGATGGTTTCTTCGTTCAGATGACGCAACTGGTTGCTCGACTCACGCTTCCATTGCGGCAGGCTGGCGAGCTCTTCGTTGAGGCGCTCCTCCAGGGCCGAAATATCTTCGTGAAAGCGCTCGCGTTCGGCTTCCGGCAACTGGGCGAACTCAGCTTCATCCAACGCCTTGCCATCGCCCATCGGGGTGAAGGCGATATTGCTGGCGTCGCGGTAGAGCGCGACGTCTTTCTCCAGCGCCAGACGCTCGATGACGTCCAGAGCCTTGTCGTAGCGCTGGTTGAAGGCGCGGTCGATGCCACTTTTCTTCTGTTGGTAGGACGGATGCTCGAAGACAGCCGGAAACGTCGCCAGCAGGTTGTCGATCAAGCCGTTGATGTCACCGATGAAGGCACCGGCAGTGCCCGACGGCAGTTCCAGTGCGCGCGGCTCCCGCGGCTCATCAAAATTGTTGACGTAGACCCAGTCCGCCGGAGTCTGCAGGCGCTTGCCTTCGGCCTTGAGGTAGCGTTTGACGAACGAGAACCGGCCAGTCCCCGGCTCGCCCATGACAAATACGTTGTAACCGGGGCGTGGCATGGCCACACCGAACTGCAAGGCTTCGACCGCACGTTCCTGGCCAAGCACACCGCGAAAGGGCTCCAGATCATTGGTGGTAGAGAAGCTGAACTGTTCAGCGGAAAACGGACGGGTCAGCGCTTCGGGCGCTAGACGCAAGCTGGCAGCAACAGGATCAGGCATCGGGCTTCCTTAACAATCAGGCGGGGCAGATGGCAGCATTCTGGCGCTGCCCATGCCCGACTGGCAAGGAGCGCCGCAGGCCAAAGCATAGACAAGCACAAACCCCGTCGTAGAGCCGCGCCAAATCACTGTTTGCGACGATTGTTTTTACAAAAAATCACGGAACCCCGCGATCGTGCCTAAACTCCAAACTGCGCGGCTGGACTAATGACCGGCCCACTGGCACCAGACGGGCCAGAACCCCCTGTCAAATTGGTATGCACATAAAGAGAACAAAGCTATGAAACGGATTCTTCTTGGTACTCTCTTCACCGCTGTATCCATCAACGCCATGGCTCAGGCGCCAGGCGGCCCGGATTGCGGTTGGGGCAACATGCTGTTCGAAGGCCAGCGTGGTACTCCGGCTCACTTCCTGGCATCCACCACCAACGGCACTTCCGGCAACGCAACCTTCGGCATGACATCCGGCACCAACGGTTGCGCAACCAATGCGTCGCTGACCTACGGCGGCAAATCCTGGTTTGCCATGAACGGCATGATGAACGAACTGTCCGAAGACATGGCCAAGGGTCAGGGCGAAGCGCTGACCACCTATGCCGTGGTACTGGGCGTAGCGCCGGAAGACCGTGCGCACTTCGCCGCCGTCACTCACGAGCACTTCCAGCAGATCTTCAGCAAGGCTGACGTGACGGCCGAAGATGTGCATACCAACACCCTGGCCGTACTCAAGGCCGACCCTCGTCTGGCCAAGTACGCAACTCAAGCTTAAGCTCGACCCGCCCCGCTTCTTTCGGGAAGCGGGTTTTGTTTTTTGGACCTGCCCCCTTTTCGGGTAATGCCAACCATCAATTGCGCTGGTCCTGATTTTCTTCCTGTTTAAGTTGCCATCTATGCTCAAACGCCTTGCCTGGCTGGCGCTCTGTGTCTGCGCCCCACTGTCCGCCGCGCCCCACATCGACCCACAACGCTTGCAGCAACTGGCCAACGACCCTTTCTGGATATCCCTGGGCCATTACGAAACCGCCAAGCTCGGCGGCTGGCGCAGCTATGTCAGCGACCGGAAATTCTTCCTCGCCGCCGATGGCAATGAACATCCGGACCATGAACTGGCGGCGACTGTACAAGCCTTGTACGCCCCGGCCAGTGCCGGTGAACAACACGCACAATGTGTCTACCCGGCCCGCACCCGCTGGCTGAAGGAACAACTCGACCTGACCGGCCTGCCAACGCCGGACTGCGCAGCGTTCAAGCAATGGTTCAAGGACGTCTCGCCCGACAGCGCGGTGATGATCTTCCCGGCGGCTTACCTGAACAGCCCATCCTCGATGTTCGGCCATACCCTGCTGCGCATCGACCAGGCCGAAGTGAAGAGCGACAAGACTTCGCTGCTCAGTTACGCGATCAACTTCGGCGCCTACATCGAGGGCTCGGACAACAGCATCATTTATGCCTGGAAAGGCCTGATGGGCGGTTATCCCGGCCTGTTCGCGATGGTGCCCTATCAGGAAAAGCTCTCGGAATACCGCAGCCTGGAAAACCGCGACCTGTGGGAGTACCGCCTGAACCTGACCCCACAGGAAACCGCGCGCATGGTCGAGCACGTCTGGGAGTTGAAGCAGATCAAATTCGACTATTTCTTCTTCGACGAAAACTGCTCATACCGCTTGCTGGAACTGCTGCAAGTGGCTCGCCCGGGCCTGCGCCTGACCGAACAATTCCCGCTCACGGCCATCCCCACGGACACCGTCAAGGCCGTGAAAGCGGCCGGACTGGTGGAATCGATCCAGTATCGCCCGTCCCGGGAGCGCGAGTTGCTCAGTCGTGCCGAGCCGTTGAACCCTGAAGAACAGCAATGGGTGCTGAAAGTCAGCGCCGACCAGAAACAACTGCACGACCCGGCGTTCAAGGCACAACCCCGCGATCGCCAGGCGCTGATCATCGATGCCGCCTATCGCCTGGAGCGCTATCGCGCCAACGGCCAGGAACGCGATCCGGCGCGCGCCCAGCGCAGCTTCGAACTGCTGCGGGCGATCAACCAGAACCCGGCACCGGAGTTGAGTATCCCGCAACCCGGCCTACCTGAAGACGGTCACGAGTCGCGCACCTGGCAGCTCGGTCTCGGCACCCGTGGAGACAAGGCCTTTGGCGAGTACGGCCTGCGCATGGCTTATCACGACCTCAATGACAACAGCGAAAGCTTTCCCCTTGGCGCGCAGATCGAAATCCTGCAATTGAAACTGCGCCAGTACGAAGGAAACGACTGGCAGGTGCAGCAACTGGACCTGGCAACCATTCGCTCCCTGACCCCGCGTAACGAATTGCTGCAACCGCTGTCATGGCAAGTCACGGGCGGCCTGGAACGGGTGCCGGGCAAGCACGATGACCAAACCCTGGTCAGCCATGTCAACGGCGGTGGTGGTGGAACCTGGCAACTGAGCGAGGACATGCTCGGATTTGTCCTGGGCACTGTGCGTGTCGAGCACAACAACGACTTCGCCGAATTCATCGCGCCGGCCGCCGGTTTCAACAGTGGGGTGCTGTGGAAAAACCCGCTGGGCAATCTGAGCCTCGAAGCCAGGGGCGATTACTTCACCAATGGTGAAGTGCGCCGCAGCCTGAGCCTCAATCAGCAATGGGAAATCTCCCGCAATCTCGGACTGCGCTTGAGCGCCCAGCGAGAGTTCAGCCATCTGGCGTCGGCCGAGAACGAGGTGATGCTTGAGCTGAAGTGGTACCACTACTGACCCGGAACGCAAATCCCTGTGGGAGCGGGCTTGCTCGCGAAAGCGGTGTGTCAGTCAGCATTAATTTTGAATGACAGATCGCATTCGCGAGCAAGCCCGCTCCCACAGGGGGGGGTACGTGGCGTTCGACAAAAAGCGTACACAGCTTTCACATACACCCGACGAATCCACCTCTAGACTTTCTCTATGGGCCACGTATCGGCCTCGGAGAGTGAAATGTGGCGGCGTGCAGGATGGTTGGCTGTGTTGTTACTGATCGCAGGTTGCCAGTCAACCCACGAAGCCCTGCTCGCCAAAGGTTACCCGCCCGCCTTCGCCGATGGCTTCGATGACGGTTGCAGCAGTGGCCGGCAGGCTGCCGGGGCAATCAGCGGAGAATTCCGCAAGAATGTCCCGCGCTACCTCAAGGATCCGTTGTACGCCGAAGGCTGGAGTGATGGCTTTCGTCAGTGCCAGGCCATGCGGGATAACCAGGACAGTGGGGATGGGCGCAATAGTCATCTGCAAGAGCGCGACAAAGCCTGGCAACAACAGAAAGACCAGGACGCTGCCCGGGCCTATCACTCGCCGTAAGTCGCTTTCAGACATCCAGTGAAACCAAATGCCTGCGACCATGGCCCAAATCCTATATCGGGAGAATTCCATGAGCCGTGCCTTCGTCAATGAAGATAACGCCGCCGCGCAAGCCGATCAGCCCGTCGAACGCCAGGTCAGCGCGCAGCCCAATTACGTCACGCCGCAAGGCCTGAGACTGTTGCAGGGTAAAGTCGCCGAACTGCAAAGCCTGCACGCCGAACAATCGGCAAAAGGCGAGCAGGCCGACAAGCAGCGCCTGGCCGATCTCGAACGCGACCTGCGTTACTTCAAGCAGCGCCTGGGCAGCGCTCAGGTAGTACCCGCCGCGACGTCGACCGAGAAAGTACAGATCGGCAGTTGGGTGATTTATGCCGATGAACACGCCACCGAACGCCGGGTACAACTGGTGGGCGAAGATCAGGCCGATGCCGCCCACGGCCTGATCAATTGGGGTTCACCGCTGGGGCGGGCACTGCTCGGTGCACGACTCAACGACGAAGTGCTATGGCAGCGCCCTGCCGGGGATCAACTGATTGAAGTGATCCGTATCGAGCCGACTTAGACCACGCCCTGGGCCAGCATGGCATCGGCAACTTTGACGAAGCCGGCGATGTTCGCGCCCTTGACGTAGTTGACCCGACCATTCTCTTCGCCGTAATGCACGCAGGCGTGGTGGATCGACTGCATGATCGCATGCAGCTTGCTGTCCACTTCGCCACCGGTCCATGCCAGGCGCATGGCGTTCTGCGACATCTCCAACCCGCTCACCGCCACGCCACCGGCATTGGACGCCTTGCCCGGCGCGAACAGAATGTCGGCCTCGATAAACAGGTCCACCGCCTCCAGGGTGGTCGGCATGTTCGCGCCCTCGGCCACACAGATGCAGCCATTGCGCAGCAAGGTGCGAGCGGCTTCGGCGTCCAGTTCGTTTTGCGTCGCGCACGGCAGCGCGATATCGCAGCTCAGGCTCCACGGAAGCTCACCTGCGCGGAACTCCAGGCCAAAACGGCCGGCCAGCTCACGGATGCGCCCGCGCTGTACGTTTTTCAGTTCCAGCACCGCCAGCCATTGCTCCTCGGTCAAACCGCTTTCGCAATACAACGTGCCTTCGGAGTCGGACAGCGAAATCACTTTGCCGCCCAGGTCCATGACCTTGCGCGCCGCGTATTGCGCGACGTTGCCGGAGCCGGAGATCGCTACGCGTTTACCTTCCACGGCCAGGCCACGACGCTTGAGCATTTCCTCGGCGAAGTACACGCAACCGAAGCCGGTGGCTTCCGGACGAATCAGGCTGCCGCCGTAGCTCGGGCCTTTGCCGGTCAACACGCTGGTGAACTGGTTGCTCAGGCGCTTGTACTGACCGAACAGGAAGCCGATTTCCCGCGCACCGACACCGATATCCCCGGCCGGTACGTCAACGTCCGCGCCAATGTGGCGGTACAGTTCGCTCATGAAGGCCTGGCAGAAGCGCATGACTTCCGCGTCGCTTTTGCCTTTGGGGTCGAAGTCGGAACCACCCTTGCCACCGCCCATGGGCAATGAAGTCAGGGAGTTTTTGAAGGTCTGTTCGAAGGCGAGGAATTTCAGGACGCCCATGTTCACCGACGGATGAAAACGCAGGCCACCCTTGTACGGGCCGATCGCGCTGTTCATCTGGATGCGGAACCCGCGATTGACCTGGACCTTGCCCTGGTCGTCGACCCACGACACGCGAAACATCACCGCTCGCTCCGGCTCGCAGATGCGCTCCAGGATGCCGGAGCTCAGGTAATGCGGATTGACTTCAAGAAAAGGCCACAGGGTACGCAGGACTTCTTCGACAGCCTGGTGAAACTCGGGTTGATCCGGGTCGCGTTTTTTCAGGCGCGCAAGGAAGGATTCGACGGATTCGATCATGGAAAAGTCTCGGCAAATTTATTGTCGTTGGAGGAGATTGAGCCGGACTGTAACAAACGATTCGCGCACAAGAACAGAGCAAAATGTCGCATTAATGAAATTAAATGGTGCGCAGGATATAAATAAACCCGATTTTCCTGGTCATTTATGCACCTGAATGGGGAGAGCAACTCAAGTCTTGCACCAACAGTTACATCGCCATCGCTGGCAAGCCAGCTCCCACAAGTTTTGTAGCCGAGCACACATTTTGGGCATTACCCAAACCCTGTGGGAGCTGGCTTGCCAGCGATGAATGCGCCACGGTATCCCTGAAAAAAACCAACACAAAAAAAACGGAGCCCGAAGGCTCCGCTCTTTATGCAACCAACCCGAAATCAGGCCAGCTTCTTGTGCCGTACACGATGCGGCTGGGCAGCCGCTTCGCCGAGGCGCTTTTTACGGTCGGCTTCGTACTCGGTGTAGTTACCTTCGAAGAACACCGCTTGCGAGTCGTCTTCGTACGCCAGGATGTGCGTCGCGACGCGGTCAAGGAACCACCGGTCGTGGGAGATCACAATGGCGGCGCCCGGGAAGTCCAGCAGGGCCTCTTCCAGGGAGCGCAGGGTTTCAACGTCGAGGTCGTTGGACGGTTCGTCGAGCAGCAGGACGTTGCCGCCCTCTTTCAGGGTCAGGGCCAGGTGCAAGCGACCACGCTCACCACCGGACAGGTCCTTGACGAACTTCTGCTGATCGCCGCCCTTGAAGTTGAAGCGACCGACGTAGGTGCGCGACGGGATCTCGTAGTTGCCGATGCGGATCTGGTCGGAACCGTCGGAAATCTGCTGGAACACAGTCTTGCTGCCGTCGAGGTCTTCGCGGCTCTGATCCACGCAAGCCAGTTGCACGGTTTCGCCGACTTCGATGCTGCCCGAATCCGGCGTTTCCTTGCCCATCAGCATGCGGAACAGGGTCGACTTACCGGCACCGTTACCGCCGATCACGCCGACAATGGCGCCTTTAGGCATGGAGAACGACAGGTTGTCGATCAGCACGCGGTCGCCATAGCCCTTGGTGACGTTCTTGAATTCGATGACCTTGTCGCCCAGGCGTGGACCGGCCGGGATGTAGATCTCGTTGGTTTCGCTGCGCTTCTGGAATTCCTGCGATTGCATTTCTTCGAAGCGTTGCAGACGAGCCTTGGATTTCGACTGGCGGGCCTTGGCGCCTTTGCGCACCCACTCCAGTTCTTCCTTCATGGCCTTTTCATGAGCCGACTGCTGCTTGGATTCTGCAGCCAGACGATCGGACTTGGCTTCCAGCCAACCCGAATAGTTGCCCTCGTACGGAATGCCCGCGCCGCGGTCGAGTTCCAGAATCCAGCCAGCGACGTTGTCCAGGAAGTAACGGTCGTGCGTGATCGCAACCACAGTACCCGGGAAGTCGTGCAGGAAGTGCTCGAGCCATGCAACGGAGTCGGCGTCCAGGTGGTTGGTCGGTTCGTCGAGCAGCAGCATGTCCGGGGCGGACAGCAGCAGGCGGCACAGAGCCACACGACGTTTTTCACCACCGGACAGAACTTCGACCTTGGCATCCCAGGCCGGCAGACGCAACGCATCGGCAGCGACTTCGAGCTGACGCTCCAGGTTGTGGCCGTCGCTGGCTTGCAGGATGGCTTCGAGCTTGGCCTGTTCGGCGGCCAGCTTGTCGAAGTCGGCATCCGGATCGGCGTAGGCCGCATAGACCTCGTCCAGACGCGCCTGGGCGTCCTTGATCACGCTGACCGCTTCCTCGACCACTTCACGCACGGTCTTGGTCGGATCCAGTTGTGGTTCCTGCGGCAGGTAGCCGATGTTCAGCTCCGGCATCGGACGGGCTTCGCCCTCGAATTCGGTGTCGACGCCAGCCATGATTTTCAGCAGCGTGGACTTACCCGAACCGTTGAGACCGAGTACACCGATCTTGGCGCCGGGGAAGAACGACAGAGAAATGTTTTTCAGGATTTCCCGCTTCGGCGGAACAACTTTGCCCAGCCGATGCATGGTGAATACGTATTGAGCCATGGAGAACCTAGGGTCAGTGACTGATGAATGATTGGAGCGCAGGCAATGCCCGGCCAGACCGTGCGCGTCGCTCGCTTGAGGCTATCAATACGTGCGCGCTGAAAAAGTCTGAGTCTAGGAGCTGGAACGCTCCCGCGTAACCGGCAAAGCTACCTTAATGACCGGTGGCAGTCCAGCCGACGGGCTGGGGCTGGCACTTCGCCACAACTCAAGGCATGCTAGCCGCCCTTCGGGCGTCCGGCTTATAGTGCACGTCGCGCCAGTCCAGCCAAACCGCAGGATTACAGCTTGTCCAATGTCCCTCCGTCCCTGACTTCCAGTGCGCCGACCACAGCGCCCGGCTCCCCCCTGCGCGGGACCTTGAAGGGCACCTTGGCGACACTTGCATTGTTGCTGCTGGCATTGCTGTTCTGGCAGTTGTTCGATCAGTTGCGCGAAACCCAGAAAAACCAGCGTCAATACACCATCGACTACACCGCCGATCTGGCCGCTCAGGTCAGCCTGAACATGGCGCTCAACGCGCAGATCGCCCTCAACCTGTTGCCCATCGTCGAGCAACCGCAGGATGCCGATGAACTGCAGGCACTGCTGCGCAAGCTGCAACAGTCGCTGCCGGAACTGCGCAGTCTGGCCTTGCTCAGCCCCTCAGGGAAAGTCATCAGTGACAGCGCTCCCGACAGCGAAGACAGCGACTACCTGGGTGAACTGGTACGCCGCAGCCATGCTCAGGCGCACTACTTCAGCAACGCCACCGATGGTTCTGTGGTGCATTTATTGTTGCATCAGGCCAGCGGCAGTTCCCGGGGCTACTGGGCATTGCGCCTGACACCGACCTTCTTTTCGTCCTTGACCAAGCAAAGCGAGACCGGCAGCCGTCCGTTGTGGCTGGTGGAAAACCGCATCAATCATCAGATCATCAGCCGTGACGAAGGGTTGCCCTCGGTCAATCCGGGCACGCTGACCGAGGACGATATCGCCAACAGTGTACTGACGGTTCCGCTGAGCAGCAGCGATTGGCAATTGCGCGGCTTGTTTGACCGTCAGCGCGTACTGGAAGAGCTGCTGCCGGCATTCATCGGCAAATGCCTGCTGGGCCTGGCGTTTTCCATGCTGCCGTTCATCGCTTTGCTGAACACGCGCCGGCGTCAACGCCAATTGAATGAAGGCCGCCGGCGTTATCAGGACATCTTCGAAGGCACCGGTGTGGCCTTGTGTGTCCTCGACATGTCCGGTCTGAAGAGTTTTTTCGACAAGGCACAACTGCAGGACAGCGAACAACTGCGAGCGTGGCTGGCGGTCCCGGAAAAACGCCGACAACTGGTGCAGGAACTGCGGATCACCGAGGTCAACCAGGTCGCACTGCAGTTGCTCAATGTCGATAACGCCAGTAAAGCCTGGAAACTGCTGATCGACGGCCATCCGCTGGACGGCACTGCCATCGGCAACCAGGTGCTCGACGCAGTGCTCAATCAGCAGCAACAGCTTGAGCTGGAAATCAAATTGCAGGATGCCGGCGGTCGCGACCAGCACCTGTGGCTGGTACTGCGCCTGCCGCAAACCCAGGACGATTATAAATCGGTGATTTTGAGCATCACCGACATCACCAGCCGCAAGCTCATCGAGCTGTCGTTGCAGGAGCGCGAAGGGTTTTGGTCGGACGTGGTGCGCACCGTACCGGATCATCTTTATGTGCAGGATGTGATCAGCCAGCGCATGATCTACAGCAACCACCATCTGGGCCAGACGCTGGGTTACAACCGCACCGAACTGCACCAGATGGGCGAATACTTCTGGGAAATCCTCCTGCACCCCGAAGACGCCGACTATTACCACCGCTCCCGCCAGGTCCAGCGCCAGACCGGTTATCGCCAGTTGATGCAGTGTCAGTTGCGTTTCCGCCATCGGGACGGCCAGTGGCGACGCTTCGAGATTCGTGAGCAGGCACTGGCGCGGGACAACGAGGATCAGGTCACACGGATCATCGGCGTGGCCAAGGACATCACCGACCAGATCGAAGCCAGCGAATCCCTGCGCGACAGCGAGCAGCGCTACCGCATGCTCGCCGAAAGCATCAGCGACGTGATTTTCTCCACTGACAGCCGCCTCAACCTCAATTACGTCAGCCCTTCGGTACAAGCCGTGCTGGGCTATGACGCCGAGTGGATTTTCCAGAACGGCTGGCAGTCGACCATCGCCAACCCGCAACAACTGACCGGCATCTACCACCTGATGGACCGGGTCAGCAAGGCGCTGGACCAGCCGGACCAACTGGCGGTATTACGCAGCCAGGTACAAACCCAACTGTTCCTGTTCGATTGCCTGCGGGCCGACGGGCGCAAGATCCCGATTGAACTGCGTCTGGTGTTGGTCTGGGACGAACACGGGACGTTCGAAGGCGTGCTCGGCGTCGGCCGCGACATCAGCCAGCAACGCCGGGCCGAAAAAGACTTGCGCATGGCCGCCACGGTATTCGAGCACTCGACCTCGGCGATCCTGATCACCGACCCGGCCGGCTACATCGTCCAGGCCAACGAAGCTTTCAGCCGTGTCAGCGGCTATGCCGTGGAGCAGGTGCTCGATCAGTTGCCGAACATGCTGACCGTCGACGATCAGCAGGAAGCCCACCTGCGTTATGTGCTCAAGCAATTGGGCCAGCACAGTACCTGGGAAGGCGAAGTCTGGCTCAAGCGCCGCAACGGCGAGCATTACCCGGCCTGGGTCGGGATTACCGCCGTGCTCGACGACGAAGGCGACCTGGCCAGTTATGTGTGTTTCTTCAGCGACATCAGCGAGCGCAAGGCCAGCGAGCAGCGGATTCATCGCCTCGCCTACTACGACGCCCTGACCCACCTGCCCAACCGCACGCTGTTCCAGGATCGCCTGCACACGGCACTGCAATCGGCCGAACGGCAGAAGTCGTGGGTGGTGCTGATGTTCCTCGATCTCGATCGCTTCAAGCCGATCAACGATTCCCTGGGCCACGCCGCCGGCGACCGCATGCTCAAGGAGATGGCCACGCGCCTGCTCGGTTGCGTAGACGATGACGACACGGTGGCGCGCATGGGCGGTGACGAGTTCACCTTGCTCCTGCAACCGCGAGCCAATCGGGAGATTGCCCTGAACCGGGCCATTCACGTGGCCGAACAGATTCTCGCCAGCCTGGTGAAACCCTTCGTGCTCGAGGGCCGCGAGTTCTTCGTCACGGCCAGTATCGGCATCGCCCTGAGTCCACAGGACGGCAACGAACTCAGCCAGTTGATGAAGAACGCCGACACCGCGATGTACCACGCCAAGGAGCGCGGCAAGAACAACTTCCAGTTCTATCAGGCGGACATGAACGCCAGCGCCCTGGAGCGACTGGAACTGGAAAGCGATTTGCGCCATGCCCTGGAACAGAATGAATTCGTGCTGTATTACCAGCCGCAGTTCAGCGGCGACGGCAAGCGCCTGACCGGTGCCGAGGCGCTGTTGCGCTGGCGCCATCCCCGCCGCGGGCTGGTGCCGCCGGGGGATTTCATTCCGGTGCTCGAAGAGCTCGGGCTGGTGGTGGATGTCGGCGACTGGGTGATCAGCGAAGCCTGCCGTCAACTCAAGGCCTGGCATCAGGCCAGGGTACGGGTGCCGAAGGTGTCGGTGAACATCTCGGCGCGGCAGTTCTCCGACGGCCAGCTCGGTACGCGAATCGCCACCATCCTTAAGGAAACCGGCCTGCCGCCGGCGTGCCTGGAACTGGAACTCACCGAAAGTATCCTGATGCGCGAAGTCAGCGAAGCGATGCAGATCCTTGACGGCCTGAAGAACCTCGGCCTGAGCATCGCAGTCGACGATTTCGGTACCGGTTACTCATCGCTCAACTACCTCAAGCAGTTCCCGATCGACGTACTGAAAATCGACCGCACCTTCGTCGACGGACTGCCGTCGGGCGAACAGGATGCGCAGATCGCCCGGGCGATCATCGCCATGGCCCACAGCCTTAACCTGGCGGTGATCGCCGAGGGTGTGGAAACCCACGAGCAGCTGGATTTCCTGCGCGAGCATGGTTGCGATGAGGTCCAGGGTTACCTGTTCGGACGACCCATGCCGGCGGGCCGGTTCGAAGGGCAGTTCAGCAATGATGCGCTGTTCATGTTCGACTGACTGGTTGCGGTGAGGCTGCGGGCCTCATCGCTGGCAAGCCAGCTCCTACAGGGTCTAGCTGTTGAAACACGGACATTTGTGGGAGCTGGCTTGCCAGCGATGGGGCCTGCACAGGCACCGCATATCCGCTCATGAAGCCCACTTGTCTGCGACATGATGCCGTTTCATATGCCATCTAAAACCCATTGGGTTAGAATGCCCCCCTTTTCCGCCCCCGATCCCTGAGGACCGCCATGTTCAGCCGTGATTTGACTATTGCCAAGTACGACGCCGATCTCTTTGCCGCCATGGAGCAAGAAGCTCAGCGCCAGGAAGAGCACATTGAGCTGATCGCTTCGGAAAACTACACCAGCCCTGCGGTGATGGAAGCTCAAGGCTCGGTACTGACCAACAAGTACGCCGAAGGCTACCCGGGCAAGCGCTACTACGGTGGTTGCGAGTACGTCGACATCGTCGAGCAACTGGCTATCGACCGTGCCAAGGAACTGTTCGGTGCCGACTACGCCAACGTTCAGCCGCACGCCGGCTCGCAAGCCAACAGCGCCGTTTACCTGGCCCTGCTGTCGGCTGGCGACACCATCCTGGGCATGAGCCTGGCGCACGGCGGTCACCTGACCCACGGTGCCAGTGTTTCGTCCTCGGGCAAACTGTACAACGCCATCCAGTACGGCATCGACGCCAATGGCCTGATCGACTACGACGAAGTCGAGCGCCTGGCCGTTGAGCACAAGCCGAAAATGATCGTGGCCGGTTTCTCTGCCTACTCGCAGATCCTCGACTTCCCACGCTTCCGTGCAATCGCCGACAAGGTTGGCGCGTACCTGTTCGTCGACATGGCCCACGTGGCCGGTCTGGTCGCCGCTGGCGTCTACCCGAACCCGGTTCCATTCGCTGACGTCGTGACCACCACCACCCACAAGACCCTGCGCGGTCCACGTGGCGGCCTGATCCTGGCTCGCGCCAACGCCGACATCGAGAAAAAACTGAACTCCGCGGTATTCCCGGGCGCCCAGGGCGGCCCGCTGGAGCACGTGATTGCAGCCAAGGCGATCTGCTTCAAGGAAGCGCTGCAGCCTGAGTTCAAGGCTTACCAGCAACAAGTGGTGAAAAACGCCCAGGCCATGGCCAGCGTATTCATCGAGCGCGGTTTCGACGTGGTTTCCGGCGGTACTCAGAACCACCTGTTCCTGCTGTCGCTGATCAAGCAGGAAATCTCCGGTAAAGACGCCGACGCCGCTCTGGGCAAAGCGTTCATCACCGTGAACAAGAACTCCGTGCCAAACGATCCACGCTCCCCGTTCGTCACCTCCGGCCTGCGCTTCGGCACTCCGGCTGTGACCACTCGTGGCTTCAAGGAAGCAGAGTGCAAGGAACTGGCCGGCTGGATCTGCGACATCCTGGCTGACCTGAACAACGAAGCGGTGATCGACGCCGTTCGGGAGAAGGTCAAGGCCATCTGCAAGAAACTGCCGGTGTACGGCGCTTAATCAGCCCTGTTCAATCGCAGTTAAAAAACCGGCACTTGTGCCGGTTTTTTTACGCCCGGGATTTCTAACCACCTATTACAACACCCTTGCGAATCGATACTAATAGCCTCGTAAAAAACAGCCCCACGAAATACATACTCCATCTAAATAGCAGCCCTGAACATTACCAATTAACACCTATTATTTTGAAACACAACCAAGACCCAAACTTTAAAACCTCATGATAACCTCCACCAAAGTCGCTAAAAACAACGAACAGCCCGACTTACTTACAGCCCACCACGAGAATTATTAACGCATCACGGAAGAGTATTAGATCATGCAAAACATGGATGTAAATCAATCGTTCACCGCGCAACTTTTTGTCAATAGCACGCCGATAGCCATATCCCGCAAGATAATTGAAAAGAAGCTCGCGGCTCCTGAAGTCTCAGAGTATTGGGCCGGAGTCTTCCGAAAGCAACTCATCTATTCCAACAATCTCCTGAGTTACGGCGAAGAAGTAACCCCCGAAACCTTCCTTTTCGCTTATCACGACGATGTCTATACCATCAAGATTGCAGACGAAAACGGTCAGTTCACAAATACTGCAAGCATGGAGGGTGAACTCCGTAACTTAACAGTCTTCGATGGCGATGACCCTACCTATTTTCGGATCATTCACCAGGGCGGATATGCGAAATTAGATGACATGCCAAACGAACTCAATAGAATTCGCTTACGATCCGGACCGCAACACCGGGAGGTTCTAACCTATGGCGATCAACCTAGTTTCCCGGTGCTAACCGATCTAAAGAATCGCGGCCGAACTTTGTTCCTTGAACTGAAAATCCTCCAACGCCATGTTTCATCAGCACTCTGAACACACTGTAATTTAAAACAACCAAAAACAAACACCCGATCTCACGGAAGAGGTATACATCATGCAAAATACAGACACTCAATCATTCACTGCCAAACTTTTTGTCGGTGACAAACCAGTGGCAGAAGCCCGCAAGGTCATATCAAAGCTGCTCGAAGATCCCGAACTTGCAAATGAATGGCGCGAATTTCATCAACTCATACTTAACGACAACCCCCAAGAACTGAGCTACGGGGAAGGTGTCACCCCCGAAATCTTCTTGTTCACCTATCACGACGACGTGTACACCATCAGGATTAAAGAGAGAGACGGAGTCGGAGAGTTCACTAAAACTGCAAGCATGGAAGGATCGCCTCGCAACTTGAGCATGTTCACTGGAGATGACCCAACTTACTTCCGCATCCTTAACAGTGACAGCGTTGTTGTGAAACTGGATGAAATTCCAAACGACGTCAGTGACATCTATCTTGCAACCGGGCCGCAACGCCGAATGGTTCACACCTATGGCGGACCACCCACCTTTCCAGTTTTCACTGATGACCAAAACCGCGGCGGCAGTCTTGTAGCTTTCAGACTGCAGATTATTGAGCGCAACGTCCCCGGTGTAGGTTGAGCAATCGGCAATAAGTCAGGGCAATAAACCTCCCGCTGTGAACCATCTCTCAAAGGTCCAGCAGTGACACCTGATGCCAGTCAGCCCAGCCGACTGGCATTTTTTCATATGAAAAGGGTCAAGGTCGGGGCTTCCCACACAACTGGTAAGACCGGTCATGCCAATCGTGCAATTTTCGCTTGCGAATCCCACAAAACAGCGCCTAGACTGCGCCTGCACTGGACATACCGGTAAGACCACAATAATTAAGTCCTGAATCTGATGCGCTTCAGCGTCGGCAGCCAGGACACCGACCAGGATTCCTCCCATGCTCAGATGGTGCTCGCGTTCAATCTTCCTCCAAGTGGTTCTCGGACTGGTGCTCGGCATCGTCTGCGGGCTGACCCTTCCCGAATACTCCGCCCAACTCAAACCCCTCGGCGACGGCTTCATCAAGCTGATCAAGATGCTCATCGGCTTGATCGTGTTCTGCGTGGTGGTCAGCGGCATCAGCGGTGCCGGCGACCTGAAAAAGGTCGGGCGCATCGGTCTGAAATCGGTGATCTACTTCGAAGTGTTAACCACCATCGCCCTGGTGATTGGCCTGGTGTTCGCCTTCAGCACTGGTATCGGCAGCGGCGCGAACATTCACCTGGAGCAGCTTTCTGCAGCCGACATGGGCGATATTGCCCAGCGCAGTCAGCACATGCACACCACTACGCAGTTCTTGATGGACCTGATTCCGACTTCGGTGATCGGTGCCTTTGCCGATAACAATATCCTGCAGGTCCTGCTGTTTTCAGTGTTGTTCGGCAGTGCACTGAACCTGGTAGGCGAGGCGGCATCGGGTATTTCGCGGCTGATCAATGAACTCAGCCATGTGATCTTCCGCATCATGGGCATGATCGTGCGACTGGCACCGATCGGTGTATTCGGTGCGATCGCCTTCACCACCAGCAAATATGGCCTGGACTCGCTGCAGCACCTGGGCAGCCTGGTCGGCCTCTTCTACCTGACCTGTGTTGCCTTCGTGGCCCTGATTCTCGGCCTGGTGATGCGCCTTTCCGGCTTGAAGATGTGGCCGTTGCTCAAGTACCTGCGCGAAGAACTGCTGATCGTCACGGGCACCGCTTCGTCCGACGCGGTGCTGCCACAAATCATGCGCAAGCTTGAACACCTGGGCATCGGCAGTTCGACGGTCGGGTTGGTGATTCCAACGGGTTACTCGTTCAACCTCGACGGCTTCTCGATCTACCTGACCCTGGCCATCGTGTTCATCGCCAACGCCACCGGCACGCCGTTGGCCATGACTGACCTGCTGACCATTCTGCTGGTGTCGCTGATCACATCCAAAGGCGCCCACGGCATCCCCGGCTCGGCGCTGGTGATTCTGGCGGCCACCCTGACAGCCATTCCGGCAATTCCGGTGGTGGGTCTGGTACTGGTGCTGGCCGTGGACTGGTTCATGGGCATCGGCCGGGCGCTGACCAATCTGATTGGCAACTGTGTGGCAACCGTGGCCATCGCGCGGTGGGAAAAGGACATCGATGTACAGCGGGCGAACAAGGTACTTTCCGGCCAGGCGGGTTATACCTTTCAGCCGAGAAAACCGGTTGCTCAAGCGGCAGCCAAAGAATTCTGAATGATCGCCGTGCCTGCCGACCGCAGGCACGGCTCGTGGAGCGAACAAGTGATTACCTCATCAACCGTCGTCAACTCAGTGGTAGAAAAACTTCGGGCCGCTTTGGCCCGAGGTCAGTGGCGCTCCGGCGAAATGCTGCCGGGGCAACGTGAACTGGCCGAACAACTGGGTATCAGCCGTCCGAGCCTGCGTGAAGCCGTCATCGTTCTGGAAACCCTCGGGCTGGTGCGCTCGATGCCGGGCAAAGGCGTGGTGGTGCTCGAAGCCAATCTCGCCGACAGCCAGGCGCACGACAATGCGGTGGCCGCAGCGAGCCTGGAAGACGTGCTGCAACTGCGCTACACCCTTGAGCCATTCATCGTCGGCCTCGTCGCGCAATCCATCAGCAGCAAGGAGGTCGGGCAACTGCGTCTGACCCTGATGGACATGCGCGAAGCCCTGGAGGCCCATGACAGTGAAGCCGGCGTAAACGCCTACATCGCGTTCCACGAAGAATTGTTCACGCTGACATCGAACCCGATCTTCCAGAGTGTGGTGCAGCAAACCAGCAATGCCCTCAAGCAAAGCGCCGAAGTGTTGCGCAACTCCCCGGAGCATCTGGCCGAGCGACTTGAAGAAAACGAAGCCGTGGTGCGGGCCATCCGCAGCAAGAACAGCGCCCAGGCCAGCGCCGAGATGCGCCGGCACATCCTGCGCGAAGGCCAACGCATGGGTATCGAACTGAACATCCCGGAAGACAACCTCGGCAGTTGAAACCTCTTCGAACTGGAGATCGGCCATGAACAGCTTCGCCTCGCCACAAACACTCGCCACCCTGCCCGTCCGCCCTTCAGTGGATGATCTGTATTCGCGGGTCCTCGAGGCCATTTTCGAACAGCGCATCCATTCGGCCAGTCGCTTTACGGAAGAAAGCCTTGCACAGATGTTCGGTGCAAGGCGCAGCGACATGCGTGAGGTGCTGATGCGACTGTCCCATCAGCACATCATCCTCCTTCGCGCCAACCATCGTCCCCGCGTCACCGAGCCTGATGCCGAGCAGACCCGGCAGACACTGCATGCCCGGCGACTGGCCGAGATCATGCTATTGCGCCTGGCGGCTCAGCGAGCGTGCGCGCAAGACTTGAAGCGCCTGCGGACACTGGTCGAAAACGAGCGTCAATGCGCCGAGCGTGGCCGGGCGATTCGTTTGTCGGGCGAGTTTCATTTGCAGTTGGCAAAAATGGCGGGAAATGCACCGCTAGCGCATTTTCTTGAGAGCCTTGTGCCACTGACTTCGTTGGCGATTGCGCAGTGTGAGGAGCAGATGCACAGTTGTTGTGCCTGGCAGGATCATTTGGCGATTATTGATGCTGTTGAACGTGGAAATACTGCGACAGCGACCATGCTGATTAACCGGCATCTGGATCATCTGGAACAGACACTGCTCAATACAACCCGTGAACATTGTGTTGCCGGCTAGATTGCATCGCGGGCAAGCCCGCTCCCACAGTGTTCGAGGATGAGCACAGACATTGTGTTCAACCAGAAACCTGTGGGAGCCGGGCTTGCCCGCGATGGCGTCCTCAAAGACGCCATAAAAACCTCAGACCGCCGCCACCCGTGCAAAACCCTCACGAATCTTTTCCTCCGGCAAATCATCGGCAATGAACACGATCACGCTCTCGCGCACTTCGTCTTCAGCCCACTCGGTATCCCAGTCGAATCCATAAAGCTTCAGTACCCCCTGAAACACCATGCGCCGTGGTTCACCGAGGATGCTCAATACGCCTTTGTAGCGCAGCAACTGCTTGCCATGCTCTTCCAGGAGTTCGTTCATGAACTCGCTGAGCTTGTCGATATCCAGCGGCTTTTCAGTGCGCAGGACCAGACTGGAAATACGATCGATGGACGGTGCCTGGCTGACCGGTCGCAAACTCACACCGCCACCGAGGTCGGCATTGAGATTGAAACCGCGCACATCCAGCAATTCAGCCAGGTCGATCTTGCCGTGGTCGACCACGCGGATCGGGGCGCGACGGTTGATGCGGGTCAGGCGCTCGCTCAACCCGCTGAAGGTCGGCTCGTCTACCAGATCGCGCTTGCTCACCAGCAAGCGGTCGGCGAAACCGATTTGTGCCTGGGCGATGGTCTGGGTCAGGTGCGAGTCGGCATGTGCCGCGTCGACCAGCGTGATGATGCCGTCGAGGATGTAGCGCTCGCGCAGTTCTTCATCGATGAAGAAGGTTTGCGCCACGGGTGCCGGGTCGGCCAGGCCGGTGCATTCGATCACCAGGCGGTCGAAGGCAATGTCGCCCTGATCCAGACGTTCGAGCAACAGATAAAGCGCTTTGGTCAGGTCGGTATGGATGGTGCAACAGACGCAGCCGTTGGAGAGTGTCAGCACCTGGACCGGTTCATCACCCAACAACTGGGTATCGATACCGGCGTCGCTGAATTCGTTCTCGATCACGGCGATTTTCAGGCCGTGCTCGGCCTTGAGCAGGTGGCGCAACAGGGTGGTCTTGCCGGCGCCGAGGAAGCCGCTGAGGATCGTGACCGGGATGGGGGAGGACAAACTGGATCTCCTTTTTCACAAGATGAAAACACAACACAGAACAAATGTGGGAGCGGGCTTGCTCGCGAAGGGGTTGTGTCAATCGACATGAATGTTGAATGACACACCGCTTTCGCGAGCAAGCCCGCTCCCACAAGGATTGCCGTTAATCCGAAAGCCGGATCAACAGCACTTCGGCCCACCCTTGCCACCGTAACGGGCTTCCTGACGTTCGCGGAAGAACATCTCGTAGCTCATCACCGGTTTGTCCGGGTGCTTGGTCTGCATGTGCTCGACGTAGTTGTCGTAGTCGGGCATGCCGACCATCAGGCGCGCGGCCTGACCGAGGTATTTACCGAGGCGACTCAGGTCATTGAACATGATGCAAATCCTCGATCACGCTTCCGGCAGAGCCTGGAATGGCGCTTCTTTATCCGTACGCTCTTTGCTGCCCCAGGCGGAAATACCGATCTTGAGCGCATAGAACAGGATACTGAACACCACGCACAGGAACAGCGCGGTCAGCGTCGCGTTGGTATAGGCGTTGAAGATCACGTGCTGCATCTGCGTGATGTCCTTGGCCGGGGCGAGGATCTGGCCGTTAGCCAATGCATCGCTGTATTTTTTCGCCAGGGACAGGAAGCCGATCGCCGGGTTGGCGTCGAACAGCTTGATGAAGCCGGCGGTGGTGGTGCAAACCAGCAACCACATGGCTGGCACCAGGGTCACCCAAATGTAGCGCTGGCGCTTCATCTTGATCAGCACGACGGTGCCGAGCATCAGCGCAATACCGGCCAGCATCTGGTTGGAGATGCCGAACAGCGGCCACAAGGTGTTGATGCCGCCCAGCGGGTCGATCACGCCCTGGTACAGCAGATAACCCCACATGGCCACGCAACCGGCGGTGGCGATCAGGTTGGCGGTCCAGGACTCGGTGCGGCGCAGGGCCGGCACGAACGAACCGAGCAAATCCTGAAGCATGAAGCGCCCGGCACGGGTACCGGCGTCGACCGCAGTCAGGATGAACAGCGCTTCGAACAGGATCGCGAAGTGGTACCAGAATGCCATGGTGTTCTCGCCCGGCAGAACACTGTGCAGGATCTGCGCGATCCCCACCGCCAGGGTCGGCGCACCACCGGCACGGGCCAGGATGGTGGTTTCACCAATGTCATGGGCCACTGCTTGCAGGGCTTCCGGCGTGATCGCAAAGCCCCAGTTACTGACGGCTGTCGCAACGGCCACCACATCACCGCCGACCACGGCCGGCGGGCTGTTCATGGCGAAATACACGCCAGGCTCGATTACCGAGGCGGCGACCATCGCCATGATGGCCACGAAGGATTCCATCAGCATGCCGCCGTAACCGATGTAACGGGCATTGGTTTCGTTATCCAGCAGTTTCGGTGTGGTCCCGGAAGAGATCAGCGCATGGAAACCAGAGACCGCGCCACAGGCGATGGTGATGAACAGGAACGGGAACAGACCGCCCTTCCAGACCGGGCCGGTGCCGTCGATGAATTGGGTCAGGGCCGGCATTTTCAGCTCGGGCATGGTCACCAGGATGCCAATGGCCAGGGCGACGATGGTGCCGATTTTCAGGAAGGTCGACAGGTAGTCACGGGGCGCCAGGATCAGCCACACCGGCAACACCGCCGCGACAAAACCGTAACCGATCAGCATCCAGGTGATTTGTACGCCAGTAAAGCTGAACGCCTTGGCCCACACCGGATCCGCGGCAATCTGCCCGCCGAGCCAGATCGAGCCCAGCAGCAACAGCACGCCGATCACCGAGATCTCACCGATGCGACCCGGGCGGATGTAACGCATGTAGATGCCCATGAACATCGCGATCGGGATGGTCGCCATCACCGTGAAAATGCCCCAAGGGCTCTCGGCCAGGGCCTTGACCACGATCAGCGCCAGCACCGCGAGGATGATGATCATGATCAGGAAGCAACCGAACAGCGCGATGGTACCGGGGATGCGACCCATTTCCTCGCGGACCATGTCGCCCAGGGAGCGGCCGTTGCGGCGGGTAGACATGAACAGGACCATGAAATCCTGCACCGAACCGGCCAGCACCACACCGGCGATCAGCCACAGGGTGCCAGGCAGGTAGCCCATCTGCGCCGCCAGCACCGGACCGACCAGCGGCCCCGCGCCAGCGATGGCGGCGAAGTGGTGACCGAAGAGAATGTGTTTATTGGTCGGAACGTAATCCAGACCGTCATTGTTGATCACGGCGGGAGTGGCCCGTCGCGCATCGAGTTGCATGACACTGTTGGCGATGAACAGACTGTAGTAACGGTAGGCGACCAGATAGATGGCGACGGCAGCGACCACGATCCACAAGGCATTGATTGCCTCGCCTCGACGCAATGCCACGACACCCAGGGCGCACGCACCTACGATTGCCAGCACCAGCCAGGGCAGATGGCGTAGCGGGCTATTATTATTTTTCATTTTATTATTCCAGCCAGAGTGGACAAGAAAGACAGCCACCCCGAGTTTAGCGCTCCTGACGGCAAAGACCATACCCCGACATAGGTCTGGACACCTGCCGGCGCTGGCAGCCTTGAAGAATGCAGGTCTATAGTCAGCGTACATCTACGAGGATCGCGCCATGAGCGAGCACCCTGCCGACCGTCGCCGCTTCAAACGTATTGCGTTCGATGCCCGAACTGACTTGAGTCAGGGTGAGTTCACCTGGCCGGTGAAGTTGATTGATCTGTCGCTCAAGGGGGTGCTGATCGAGCGACCCGATCCGTGGTTGGGCAATCCGCAGCAGGATTTTCTGGTCGATATTCATCTGGGCGAAGACGTCGACATCACCATGGATGCGCAACTGGCCCACGATGACCACGGCCAACTCGGCTTTGTCTGCCTGCACATCAGTCTGGAGTCCATCGAACGGCTGCGACGGCTGATCGAGCTCAACCTCGCGGATCCGCAGGAGCTGGAACGAGAATTGGGTGCGCTGATCGAGATCTAGCCATCAGCGAAAATCATTGTGGGAGCGAGCTTGCTCGCGATGGCGGCTGTTCAGTCAATAAAGAGATTGTCTGAACCAATGCTTTCGCGAGCAAGCTCGCTCCCACAGGTTTGTGTTCCACCTGCAAGTCACTCGAACAGTGCATCTAGCGCCTGTTCCAGGCGAGTGACCGCAATAATCTGCAATCCTGCCGGCGCCTCCTTCGGCGCATTGCCCTTAGGCACGATGGCCCGCTTGAAGCCGTGCTTGGCAGCTTCTTTCAAACGCTCCTGACCGCTCGGCACCGGTCGCACCTCACCGGAAAGCCCCACTTCACCGAACACCAGCAGATCGTGAGGCAGCGGCCGGTTGCGCAAACTGGACATCACCGCTGCCATCAATGCCAGGTCGGACGCCGTTTCGAGCACCTTGACCCCGCCGACCACGTTGAGAAACACGTCCTGATCGTGGGTTGGAATGCCACCATGACGGTGCAGCACCGCCAGCAACATCGCCAACCGGTTTTGATCCAGCCCCAGCGTGACCCGCCGCGGGTTAGCCAAATGACTGTCGTCCACCAGCGCCTGTACCTCCACCAACATCGGCCGCGTGCCTTCCCACGTCGCCATGACCACACTGCCCGGGACTTCTTCCTGGGCACGGGTCAGAAAAATCGCCGAAGGGTTGGAGACTTCTTTCAGGCCCTTGTCGGTCATGCCGAACACGCCCAGTTCATTGACGGCACCGAAACGGTTCTTCACTGCCCGCAGGAGACGCAAGCGCCCGTCGGACTCGCCTTCGAAATACAGCACAGTGTCGACCATGTGCTCCAGAACCCGAGGCCCCGCCAGCGCGCCTTCCTTGGTGACGTGGCCCACCAGGAAAATCGCCGTACCGCTCTGCTTGGCATAACGCACCAGCAACGCCGCGCTCTCACGCACCTGGGATACACCACCCGGTGCCGATTGCAGTTGCTCGGTAAAGATCGTCTGGATCGAGTCGATCACCATCACTCTGGGCTTTTCCTGACGGGCCGTGGCGATGATGGCTTCGATGCAGGTTTCGGTCATGACTCGCAGTTGATCCTGAGGCAACCCCAGGCGTCGCGCACGCATGGCCACTTGCTGCTGGGACTCTTCACCGGTGACGTACAGCGCCGGCATGCTCTTGGCGAGGTTGCACAATGTTTGCAACAGAATGGTCGACTTGCCGATGCCCGGATCGCCACCGATCAGCACCACCGAGCCATCCACCAGACCACCACCCAGAACCCGGTCGAGCTCGCTGGAAGCGGTGGAGAAACGAGGAACTTCTTCGACACTGACTTCAGCAAGTGTCTTGATCTGCGCCTGCTGGCCGGCCCAGCCGGTACGACCGCTGGGGGCGGCTGCCCCGCCGCTTTCCACCATGGTTTCGGTGAGCGTGTTCCAGGCCCCGCATTCACCGCACTGGCCGGCCCATTTGGGGAAGGTTGAGCCGCACTCGGTGCAGCCGTACATGCGCTTGGCCTTGGCCATCGGAACTCCCGGAAAAAAACGCGATGATAGCTCAGCTGAGGCATACGAGTGCGGCTAGATATTTTGTAACCCTTTGATGATTCCAAACTGCCTTATTACATTCGTGCTTTTTTTGAAATGCGACTGCCACATAAAACTTTGTATAAGTTTTTACCCAACACGCTCAACAAACACTTGAGGCACGCCTTACTGCCCTCTTTAAAAACTTATACAAGATTTAGTCATTTATACACCTGATGCATAACTTCAAAAAACTCAAACAAAGCGAGCCTTAAACTAACGAAACAGTTAACTGCATTGCAACTGCAATAAATTTTCAACACCGATTTTCTTTTTTTAACAACTACCCGAACATTTTCAACATCCCAACTCAAGGATGCCCTTCAACCTGGTTCGCTCAGACAGCGAAGTCATATTGCTGAAAAAAAGCCGAAAGCGAACCGCCGCAGAAGGGCTGGCCGGCCCGCAAATGAGATCAATCGGCGAGTTCTCCATGACCACCCAGATCGATTGCTGGCAAGCACGGCAGGCCGTTGATTCGAGCAGAATGCGATTGGCTGATTTACACTGCGCTCATCAACCTCATCTGTAACAAGGAAATAACCTATGGGCGTGCTAAACGAGTTCAAGGCCTTCGCGGTCAAAGGCAACGTGGTCGACATGGCCGTCGGCATCATCATCGGCGCAGCCTTCGGCAAGATCGTCACATCGTTTGTCGGTGACCTGGTCATGCCGCCAATCGGGATGCTGATCGGTGGCGTGGACTTCAGTGATCTGGCTATAACGCTCAAGGCAGCAGAGGGTGCGACTCCGGCGGTGGTGCTGGCTTATGGCAAATTCATCCAGACCATCATCGACTTCATCATCGTCGCCCTCGCGATCTTCGTCGGCGTCAAGGCCATCAACCGCCTGAAGCGCGAAGAGGCTGTGGCTCCGAGCCTGCCGCCGGTTCCCACCAAGGAAGAGGAGTTGCTGGGCGAGATCCGCGACTTGCTCAAGGCCCAGAACAACCGGCCTTGACCGCTCCCGCATAAAAACGGCGCCTTCGAGGCGCCGTTTTTTTACCAGAAGTTTTCCACCGCCACCTGACCGGGTCGCCGGCTGAGGCTCAAGTGCATGTCCCGCTGTTTAAGCAGCTTGCGCGTATCATCGATCATCTGCGGATTGCCGCACAGCATGACCCGTGAGTGTTCAGGTGTCAGCGCAACACCTGCGGTGCGCTCCAGCTCGCCGCTTTCAATCAGTGTGGTGATCCGCCCATTCAATGCGCCAGGATGCTGTTCACGAGTGACCGTGGTGATGAATTGCAGTTTGTGCGCGTACTCGGCCAGATAGTCACGTTGCGTCAGCCCCGCGATCAGTTCCTGATAAGCCAGTTCCCGGCCTTCACGAACGCTATAGACCAGGATAATCCGCTCGAATCGCTCCCAGACTTCGAAGTCCTGCAGTATCGACAGGAACGGCGCCACGCCGGTTCCGGTGGATAACAGCCATAGATCGCGCCCATCGACAAAACGGTCCGGCGTCAGGTAGCCAAAGGCCTGGCGGTCGATCAGCAATTTGTCGCCAACGACCAGCCGGCTGAGCTCGCTGGTAAACTCACCACCTGGTACGACAATGGAAAAGAACTCAAGGAACTCGTCAAAGGGTGAAGACACCATGGAGTAGGCGCGCCATACCGTGCTGCCATCAGCCCTGGTGACGCCCAACCGGGCAAACTGCCCCGCCCGAAAACGAAACCCCGCATCCCGCGTGGCACGCAGGGTAAACAGGTTCGGGGTCAACGGATGAACCTCGAGCAAGGTCTGACGGGTAAATTTTTCTTCGCTGACGGACATGGACGGCTCCAATCAATAGATACCTCAGTGTCCCGCAAAGACGGCAGCATAAACACAGACATTTTGTAGTGTTATTGAGTGTGCAACTTATTGATTATTCGACTCGAGAAACACCAGTCAACTTGAAATGACACATGGCATTTAATATTTCACACACGGCTTAAGAACCTGGCACACACTTTTTCAGCCGTTAAAAGAGCAAAATCATCGAACTACAATTATCAGATATGTCCTACACTCCGTCACGTGCCGGATCTCCGATCCAAAACCAGCACCCTCCGGGAACATACTGTTGGAGACCCCGTATATGGAAATCTGGAAGGAGTCACAGCTTCAACTGCTTTCTCAAACACAGGACATTAATACGGCCTATCGAATATCACTGAATTTTGTCAGGAACCTTGGATATAAATTTTGTGCCTTTTCAACCATTTCAGCGAACAGTCGCACTGATTGCTGCCCCGTCAACCTGAACAACTATCCACACGACTGGAACACACAGTATGAACAAAGCAATGCCAGCGAGATTGACCCCGTAGCGGCCTATTGCAATCACTCCATGCTACCCGTGCTCTGGAGCAAAGAGCTCTTCTGCGCAACCCCGTGGTTATGGCAACTGCTGCAACAGCAAGGCTTGGCGCATGGCTGGTCGCAAGCAATCCACGATGAAGAAAGCGGCCTGCGCAGCATTCTCAGCCTGGCCCGAAGCCATTGCCCGATTTCAGCCTATGAGCTGTACGAGAATCTTGGGTTCTCGGTGTTCATCAGTCGCCACCTGCACACCCTGGCGATCGGGATGCAACCAAAAAAACCGGTCCGTACTAACGCGCCCCCCTTGTCACGGCGGGAAATCGAAGTATTGAAACTGTCGGCCGATGGCAAGACGGCTTATGAAATTGCCAGGATCCTCAACTTGAGTGAACGCACGATCAACTTTCATGTGCACAGGGCTATCGAAAAGCTCGGCGTCAACAACAAGATGGCGGCAGTCATGGCCGCGAACCGGTCCGGAGCCATCTGAAAGCGCCCGACAGCGGGAAAACCTGCGGGTAATCCGATCAAAAAAAACGTACCATTTGCGGTCCCTCCTGAGTGATGGCGTGTAGACCTTCACGACGCAGTACACTCGGACGGCTCCGCCCGCACCAACGCCTTAGGGCAGCGGGACATCCGTTGATTACCCAGAGCCCCGCCCCATGCCTTTGCTCGAAACACCCTTCGCCAGCCTCGACCTGATCCGCCAGCCAGAACAGCAGAATGAACCGTTGCAAGCTTTCGATGCGGCTGATGAATACCTGCTCAATTATCTGGCCGAGCAGCAGCCAACGGCCGAGATGCGGGTATTGGTGCTCAACGACAGTTTCGGCGCGTTGGCGGCCAGCCTGGCGGGCAAAGTGCGGGTGGTCAGCAGCGGTGATTCGTTCCTGGCCTTGCAGGGCCTGGAAAAGAACCTGGTGCGCAACGGCCTGGCGTTTGATGCGGTACCGAGCGTCCCCTCCAGCGAGGCCCCTGTCGGGCCATTCGACTGCGTGCTGATCCGCGTACCGAAAACCCTGGCATTGCTGGAAGAGCAACTGATCCGCCTGCAAGGGCAACTGGCACCTGGCGCCCAAGTGATCGCCGCGGCCATGATCAAGCACCTGCCCCGGGCGGCGGGCGACTTGCTGGAGCGTTACATCGGCCCCGTGCAAGCCTCGCTGGCGGTGAAGAAGGCGCGGTTATTGATTGCCACGGCAGAAGACAAAACCCCGGTTGTGTCGCCTTACCCGACGCGGTACAGGCTCGACGAACCCGCTATCGAACTGCTCAACCACGCCAATGTGTTTTGCCGCGAAGGCCTGGACATCGGCACCCGGGCGTTTTTGCCACACCTGCCGAAAAACCTTGGCTCGGCGCGGGTCGCCGATCTCGGTTGCGGCAACGGTGTCCTGGCCATCGCCAGCGCCCTGCAAAACCCCGAGGCCCACTACACGCTGGTGGACGAGTCGTTCATGGCCGTGCAGTCGGCCGCCGAAAACTGGCGCGCAGCGTTGGGTGAACGGGAAGTGACCGTACGTGCCGGCGATGGCCTGGCCGGCCAGGAACCGCAATCGCTTGACGTGGTGCTGTGCAATCCGCCGTTTCACCAGCAACAGGTCGTGGGCGACTTCCTGGCCTGGCGGATGTTCCAGCAAGCGCGCGAGGCGCTGGTTGTGGGCGGCGCGCTGTACATCGTCGGCAATCGTCACCTGGGTTACCACAGCAAGCTGGCGCGTTTGTTCCGTGGCGTCGAGCAAGTGGCAGCCAATCCGAAATTCGTGATCCTCAAGGCGCGAAAGTAACAGGCAAAAAAAACCCTCCGGTCGGAGGGTTGTAAATCCGCGCCTTGAGGCTGCGGGGGAGATGTCAGTGCGTCGTCAGACCGGCCGCGTTCATGAACAAACGCATCAGGCTGGCGACAATGAACAAGGCACCCACGCTGCCGACCCAGATCAGGGCCAACCAGCCGAGCCGCTGCCACAGCGGTTTTTTTTCGGCTTCTTCAATGTCGTGCAGGGAATGTTTGGCTGCCATAACGTCAATCCTCTTCAAGATTGATGGCGTCGCATCCGACGCCATCGCGAGCAAGCTCGCTCCCACAACAGGGCTAGTGATAACCGTCTTCATGAGTGACCTTGCCGCGGAACACGTAGTAGCTCCAGAAGGTGTAGCCCAGGATGAACGGGATGATGAACAGCGTGCCCACCAGCATGAAACCCTGGCTTTGCGGCGGTGCGGCGGCATCCCAGATCGAGATCGACGGCGGGATGATGTTCGGCCACAGGCTGATGCCCAACCCGCTGTAACCAAGGAAGATCAGCACCAGGGTCAACAGGAACGGCGTGTAGTGCGCATTGCGGGCCACGGCACGGATCAATCCGTACATTGTCACCAGCACCAGAATTGGCACCGGCATGAACCAGAACAGATTCGGCATGGTGAACCAGCGTGCGGCAATTTCCGCGTGGGCCAACGGAGTCCAGATGCTGACGATGCCGATCACCGCCAGCAGTACGAAGGCCAATGGCCGTGCCAGGTCATGCATCTGCTCCTGCAACTTGCCTTCGGTCTTCATGATCAGCCAGGTGCAACCGAGCAACGCATAGGCCACCACCAGCGCCGCGCCACAGAACATCGTGAACGGTGTCAGCCAGTCCAGTGAACCACCGGCGAATTGCCGGTTGACCACCGGCAGCCCATCGATGAACGCGCCGAGTGCTACACCCTGGAAGAACGTCGCGGTGACCGAGCCACCGATGAACGCCTTGTCCCACAGGTGACGCTTGTCGTCTTTGGCCTTGAAGCGGAACTCGAAGGCTACGCCGCGAAAGATCAGCCCAATCAACATCAGGATCAGCGGCAGGTACAACGCGGAAAGCACCACCGAATAGGCCAGCGGAAACGCGCCGAACAACGCCGCGCCCCCCAACACCAGCCAAGTCTCGTTGCCGTCCCAGACTGGGGCGACGGTGTTCATCATCACATCGCGATCGGTCTTGCCCGGAATGAACGGGAAGAGAATGCCGATGCCCAGGTCGAAACCGTCCATGACCACGTACATCATGATGCCGAAGATGATGATCACGGCCCAGATCAGCGGAAGATCAATACCCATGATTCAAATCTCCTTGGTCAGGCTGTGGCCGGCTTCGGCGTGATCATCGTCGGCGGCGGACAGCGGACGGGCCGGTGTGCGTTTCTGGCCGGGACCTCCGTCGTTGGTTTCCTTGCCTTCGTCGATCTTCGGCCCCTTGCGCACCAGGCGCATCATGTAGCCAAGTCCGGCGCCAAACAGGGCGAAATACACCACGACGAACAGGATCAGGGTGATGCTCATCTGCATGACGCTATGGTTGGACGACGCATCCGCCGTGCGCATCAGACCGTAGACCACCCAAGGCTGACGGCCGATTTCGGTGGTGAACCAGCCGGCGAGGATCGCAATCAGGCCGGACGGCCCCATCCACAACGCCAGGTACAGGAACGGTCGCGAGGTATAGAGGGTGTCGCGCTTGCGCAGCCACAGGCTCCACAACCCGGTGAAGATCATCAGCATGCCCAGGCCCACCATGATCCGGAACGACCAGAACACAATGGTCGAATTTGGCCGGTCTTCAGGCGGGAACTCCTTGAGGGCCGGGACTTGCTTGTCCAGCGAGTGAGTCAGGATCAAGCTGCCCAGGTACGGAATCTCGACAGCGAATTTGGTTTTTTCCTCCTTCATGTCCGGCCAGCCGAACAGGATCAGCGGAGTCGCCTCGTTACCCTTGTTTTCCCAGTGCCCCTCGATCGCGGCGATTTTCGCCGGCTGATGCTCAAGTGTATTGAGGCCGTGGAAGTCGCCGATGACCGCCTGGATCGGCGCGACGATCAACGCCATCCACATGGCCATGGAGAGCATTTTGCGGATCGCCGGGTTGTCCTTGCCGCGCAGCAAATGCCAGGCCGCGGAGGCCCCCACGAAGAACGCCGTGGCCACGAACGCCGCCGTGGCCATGTGCATCAGGCGATACGGGAACGACGGGTTGAAGATAACTGCCAGCCAGTCGGTGGGGATGACCTGCCCGTTGACGATCTCGAAGCCCTGCGGGGTCTGCATCCAGCTGTTGGAGGCGAGAATCCAGAAGGTCGAGATCAGCGTACCAATGGCCACCATCACGGTGGCGAAGAAGTGCAGGCCACGCCCGACCTTGTTCCAGCCAAACAGCATGACCCCCAGGAACCCGGCCTCGAGGAAGAACGCCGTGAGCACTTCATAGGTCAGCAACGGCCCGGTAACCGATCCGGCGAAGTCCGAGAAGCGGCTCCAGTTGGTACCGAACTGATAGGCCATGACCAGGCCGGAAACCACGCCCATGCCGAAGTTGACGGCAAAGATCTTCGACCAGAAATGGTAGAGGTCACGGTAGGTGTCGTTATGGGTTTTCAACCACAGGCCTTCGAGTACCGCCAGATAACTCGCCAGGCCGATGGTGATGGCCGGAAACAGGATGTGGAACGAGATGGTGAACGCGAACTGGATTCGGGCGAGATCAAGTGCCTCTAAACCGAACATAAGTCTTCCTCTGTCAGGTAGTACGGCTGCTGGCTGGAAGCCTGCACCCACGGCCCCCACGGAAATGGAGTGTGGCGAATCTCTGTTTGTTCTTTTTTTGCACGCATCACAACGCAGGGAGTCTGGCCTTGCGGCCGCCGGATCAATTCCTTTTGTGGGTTTTGATCTGGATCAATCAACGTTGAAAGAGTAGTCCCAATTTCGGGGGTGAACCGCGTGGTCTTTTGCCGCGTGACAAGTTGCCTCATGGCCTTGGTCACGAGCTGCAATACATTCCTGTGGGAGCGAGCCTGCTCGCGATAGCAACCTGTCAGTCAACATCAACGCTGAATGTCACACCGCTATCGCGAGCAGGCTCGCTCCCACAGTTAATGGCAGTGTTCTCGATATCGATGTCTGGCTAACTAAATTTTTTGTCATGGCAACTTCTTGTTACAGGTTGGTGATAATCTCGCTGCTCCCCTCTCCCCAGATTTCCCCGCAGATGCCCAGCCAAGAGCCCTTGCTGTTACGTCACCATCGCCCTTTTCTCGCGTTCTGGCTGGCCCGGGTCTTTACCGCCAGCGGCTTCCAGATGCTCACCGTGGCCATCGGCTGGAACCTGTATCAATTGACCGGCAACGTGCTCGACCTGGGTCTGGTTGGCCTGGTCGAGTTCGCCCCGCGCGTGCTGTTCATGCTGCACACAGGGCACGTCGCCGACCGCTATGACCGGCGCAAGGTCGCGGCGATCTGCCAGTCCCTGCAGGCATTGATCGCCCTGTCGCTGGCCATCGGCAGCGCCACCGACCATGTCACTCGGGAAATGATCTTTATCCTGGCCTTCCTGCTCGGCGCCGCGCGCTCCTTTGAAATGCCGACCACCCAGGCCCTGCTGCCAAGCATCGTGCCTAGCGCACTGTTTCCCCGGGCAGTGGCCGCCGCACAATCGGCCCAGCAATCAGCCACCATCGTCGCCCCGGCCCTCGGCGGTTTGCTTTACGCCTTCGGCAGCGTCTGGGTGTATGGCCCGACGGTGCTGCTTTATGTCATTGCCTGTTCGCTGATGCTCAACCTGCCGGCCCGGCAGACGCCGCTGAACAAGGGCAAGGCGACACTGGATTCACTGCTCGCGGGCATCCGCTTCATCCGTAGTCGTCCGGACATTCTCGGGGCGATCTCCCTCGATCTGTTCGCGGTGCTATTGGGTGGAGCGACAGCACTGCTGCCGGTGTTCGCCAAGGACATTCTGCTGACCGGCCCGTGGGGGCTGGGCCTGTTGCGCTCGGCACCAGCAGTGGGTGCGCTGCTGATGTCGCTGTTCCTGGCGCGGTTTGCCGTGGAGCGCAATGTCGGGCGGGTGATGTTCACCGCCGTGGGCATCTTCGGCGTGGCAACCATCGCCTTCGGCCTGTCGACCTCGTTCTGGTTTTCCCTGGCGGTGTTGGTGGTGTTGGGCGCGGCAGACATGATCAGCATGGTGATCCGTGCCTCTTTCGTTCAACTGGAAACCCCGGACGAAATGCGCGGCCGGGTCAGCGCCGTGAACGGTCTGTTCATTGGTGCCTCGAACCAGTTGGGCGAATTCGAATCGGGCCTGACGGCCCACTGGTTCGGCACCGTGCCAGCCGTGGTCATGGGCGGGATCGGCACGCTGGTGGTGACCGGGGTGTGGGTCAAACTGTTCCCGACCCTGGCCAGCCGTGATCGCATGCACGTGGCTAAAGATGAAGAGAAGCAAGAGGCGAAAGTCTAAACCGGCTACACCAACAACTCCCCCGCCACCGCCGCACGTGTGGCTTTGCCGCAGAGTTGCTCCACCAGCGCCAGGGCAAATGCCAATGCGCCAGCCGAGCCCTGGGCGGTGATGCAGTTGCCATCGACCACTACCGGTTGATCGACGAAGTTACAGCCCAACAGTTGATGGCTGGCCGATGGCAGGCAGGTCATGCGCCGTTGACGCAAAACGCCAAAGGCTTGCAGCGCGACGGCGGGCGCTTCGGCGATGCCGGCGAACAGGCGACCGGCTGCCGCCTGATCCTTGATCAATTGTTGCAGGGGTTGATGGGCAGCCAAGTGCTGCGCCCCCACTGCGCCACCCGGCAAGGCAATCAGGTCGAAAGGCTGCGCCAGCAAGTCCACCAGCATGGCATCGGACGTCAGCCGAGTGCCGCGGGCGCAAGTGAGCATGCGCCGCCCTTCGATACTGGCCACCACCACTTCTATTTTGGCGCGGCGCAGTACGTCGATCAGGGTCACGGTCTGCAGGTCATCGGTACCCTCGGCGAGGGCAATCAAGGCTCTAAAAGTCATCGGGCACTGTCCACGGAATGATCTTTTAAGCGTAGTCAGCTTTCCCGCGCCTTGTTCGAGACATGTGGCTACTGGATGTAAAGCTGCGTCGACATCGTATTGCCGGGCGCATTGATCGAGGTATTGCTGAAGGTCAGAGTGCCTTCCTGTTTGCCAGCCAGATCGAGTGCATACAAATAGCCGACGGTTTTTTCCCCGGGGGTGCAACTGGTCAGGTTGCCGTTCTTGAACGCGCAGACCGGCGTACGCGTGCCGTTCACCTCAAAACCGTCGATGGCGATATGGGCCTCACGCCCGTAACCCACTTCCAGCACGTACACCGTGATGTTCGGGCCATTGTGATCGCAGCGCGTCCGGGTTTGCCCTTCGTCGATATTTTCAACGCCACAGGACGGCGAAGCGACTTTGAGCACTTTCAATTGACTCAATGGCGGGGCCGATGCCGCCGTGGCCGTTTGGGCCCCGAGAAGCAACGCCATCAATACGCCGAACACGCTAACCAGACGCCTTTTCATGCAGTACGTTCCCCCCCGAAAAACCAGCGCGCAGTATGGCGCACTTGGCTTTGACGCAAAACATCGACGACGATCACCGCCATAAGCAGCCATATTCCCAAGCTACTGGTATGATGCGCGGCTTTTTCCGGCCCACAGTAATTTCCAGGCGCGTTCTGCTGCCTGTGCTTTGCTGTTGAGGTCGATACATTCACGGCGCCCGGCGCGCCACGGGGAGCAGACATGCTGGAAAGGCTGTTTCAACTCAAGGCACACAACACCAACGTGCGGACCGAGATTCTGGCGGGCGTCACGACCTTTTTGGCCATGGCCTACATTCTGTTCGTCAACCCGAGCATCCTCGGCGAGACCGGCATGGACAAGGGCGCGGTGTTTGTCGCCACCTGCCTGGCCGCTGCCATCGGCTCCACCGTCATGGGCCTGATCGCCAACTACCCGATCGCCCTTGCACCGGGTATGGGCCTGAACGCCTTCTTTACCTACACCGTGGTCCTGCACATGGGCCATACCTGGCAAGTGGCACTCGGCGCGGTGTTCATCTCGGCGGTGTGCTTCTTCCTGCTGTCGATCTTCCGCATCCGTGAATGGATCATCAACAGCATCCCGTTGCCACTGCGTTCGGCCATTGCTGCCGGTATCGGCCTGTTCCTGGCGCTGATCGCCCTGCACAACGCCGGCATCGTGGTCAGCAACCCGGCGACCATGGTCGGCCTCGGTGACCTGAAGCAACCGGCTCCGATCCTCGCTACCCTCGGCTTCGCCCTGATCGTCGCGCTTGAGGCCCTTGCCGTGCGCGGCGCAGTGCTGATCGGCATTCTGGTGGTGACCATCGTTTCGATCGTGATGGGCTTCACCCCGTTCGGCGGCGTGATGTCGATGCCGCCGTCGCTGGCACCGACCTTCCTGCAACTGGATATCAAGGGCGCACTGGACATCGGTCTGGTCAGCGTGATTTTTGCCTTCCTGTTCGTCGACCTGTTCGACAACTCCGGCACCCTGATCGGCGTCGCCAAGCGCGCCGGCCTGATGGGCAAGGACGGCCACATGCCGAAAATGGGCCGTGCGCTGATCGCCGACAGCACCGCGGCCATGGCCGGTTCCCTGCTGGGCACCTCGACCACCACCAGCTACATCGAATCCGCCGCCGGCGTGAGTGCCGGTGGCCGCACCGGCCTGACCGCCGTCGTCGTCGCGATCCTGTTCCTGCTGGCGCTGTTCTTCTCGCCACTGGCCTCCAGTGTCCCAGCCTTCGCCACTGCACCGGCCCTGCTGTTCGTCGCCGTGCTGATGACATCCGGCCTGGCCGAAATAGACTGGGACGACATCACTGTCGCCGCGCCTGTGGTGATCACCGCGCTGGCGATGCCGTTCACCTATTCCATCGCCAATGGCATCGCCTTCGGTTTCATTTCCTGGACCGCTATCAAACTGATGTCCGGTCGTGGCCGTGAGCTGAACCCGGCGCTGGTGATCCTGTCGATTCTGTTCGTGATCAAGCTGGGTTGGTTCAACGCATGACTTTCGATTCCCAGGCCTATGCCGTTCAACTCGAAGAAAAGGTCACGCGTTTGCGTGACCTGCTGGCCCCGTTCGATGCACCCGAGCCGGCCGTTTTCGATTCGCCGCTGAAAAACTTCCGCCTGCGCGCCGAGTTCCGCCTGTGGCGCGAGGCCGGCGAGCGGCATTACGCGATGTTTTCCCAGGAAGACAAACGCACACCCATCCTGATCGAAGAGTTCCCGATTGCCAGCCTGCGCATCAACCAGTTGATGCCGCAGCTCAAGGCCGCGTGGCAAGCCAGTGCGGCCCTGAGCCACAAGCTGTTCCAGGTGGAGTTCCTGACCACGCTGGCCGGCGACGCAATGATCACCCTGTGCTATCACCGCCCGCTGGACGAGCACTGGCATGCGGCGGCCTCGAAACTGGCGACGGACCTGAACGTCAGCATCATCGGCCGCTCCAAGGGCAAGCGCGAAGTCATCGGTCACGATTACGTGGTCGAGCAACTGGACGTCGGCGGCCGCACCTTCAGCTACCGCCAGCCGGAAGGCGCGTTCACCCAGCCCAACGGTACGGTGAACCAGAAGATGCTCAACTGGGCGTACGATGCGCTCGGGGATCGCTCCGATGATTTGCTGGAGCTGTATTGCGGCAACGGCAACTTCACCCTGCCCCTCGCCACCCGCGTACGCAAAGTGCTCGCCACCGAAATCAGCAAGACCTCGGTCAACGCGGCGCTGAGCAATCTCAGCGAAAACGCGGTGGATAACGTCACCCTGGTGCGCTTGTCCGCCGAAGAGCTGACCGAAGCCCTGAATGAAGTGCGTCCGTTCCGCCGCCTGCACGGCATCGACCTCAAGAGCTACGAGTTCGGCAGCGTGTTCGTCGACCCGCCCCGCGCCGGCATGGACCCGGACACCTGTGAGCTGACCCGGCGCTTCGACAACATCCTGTACATCTCCTGCAATCCGGAGACCCTGGCAGCCAACATCGCCCAACTGCACGACACCCACCGGATCAGCCGGTGTGCGATGTTCGACCAGTTCCCGTGGACCCATCACATGGAATCCGGGGTGATGTTGACCCGGCGTTGATGGCAGCTGCCAGGCACAAAAAAGCCGTCTTCATGACGGCTTTTTTGGGCACTTACACGACAACATCGACCTTGCGCGGGCGCCCGCCTTTCCTGCCGTTGGCCCGCGCGGCTTCAGACTTTGCGGCGCTGCTCTGGCGACCATTGCGCGAAGCGACGACCGAGGCCGCCATGGCCATCAGCGGCTTGCTCGCAGAAATCATTCCGGCGATAGACACATGCAGGTCCTTGCCTTCATGGCACAGTGCAGTCCCCGCATAGCCGACAGTCAGGCTGGCGTAGTCCTCCAGCTCAAAATCATCGAACTCCGGATAGTTGTCCACGGGCAACAGTACGCCGCAGCCATCTTCGAAGAGCACTGCCAGACAGGGAGCCAGGTAGGTAACCGCTGTCGCTTGCAGGCTATGTTTCCTACGTAATTCACCACGTTCGATGGCCTTGTCCAGGCTACTTTCCGTTACGGGATTATCGGCCTGAACCTTGGTTTTTATCGTTTTCATAACTCGATCTCCACACTTTCCTGTGCACCGATCAGGGACAGCAATGTCTTGTTCGATTCAGGTACGTAGCAAGCCGATCCAATCATATTGGTCGTGCTGACAACCCTTTTCACCACAACGACTTCATTGCTTTGCCAGTCCCACAGTTGATTATCAAGACAGGCCGTTTGTAGTTTTCGCCACCAGATGCCGCGGGCGCGTCGTAAATGGGCGGGCTGCTTGAGCGATTGGCGCAAACCCTCAAGCACCGCCAATAGTGGCCGACGCGACAGCGGAACGACATCCCAGAGCTCGACACCGTTGTGCCAAAAGCTGAACCTGAATCTCGCACTCCACGTCCCCGCTTCCACATGCGCATGAGGCGGACAATGCTCGTCTCGCAACATGATCACTACCGACAGTCCTTTGAAACTGCATACCTTCATGCCAACCCATCCGTTAGGTTATTGAATCCGAGGATTCGACATTCCCGGGAAAATCCGACCGCTGGCATTGGCCGCCGAATCATTTCTTCCGTCCTCAGGCTAGCGCTCTGGTGCTTCCCGGACCTGCGTAACACCGCGCGAATTGGTAAGAAATCCTTTCTTTACAGCGCTGTCACCTGATAAATACTGATCCAGCTTCTTCATCTGATCCCTGGTGTAATCAATCATGCAGCGACAATTCGACGATCTTCAGTTGGGCAGCATTGAGCTGTTTTGCCTGGCCGCCGAGGCTGGCAGTTTTACTGCCGCGGCGCTGGTGGCAGGTGTCACGCCCGCTGCCGTGAGCCGATCGGTGTCGCGCATGGAAGAACGCCTGGGTGTGCGGCTGTTCGCGCGCACCACGCGTAGCGTGAAGCTCACTGACAGTGGTCGCCGTTATTACGAAGAATGTCGCCAGGCCCTTGCGCAACTGGTCGAGGCCCAGCGTGAGGTCATGGGCCAGCAGCAAGTGCCGTCCGGTACTTTGCGCATCAGTATTCCGACCACTTACGCGCATCATCGAATCCTGCCGCTGCTGCCCGAATTCCGGGCGCGCTATCCTGCGGTGAAAGTCGAGTCGCATATCAGCAATCGCAACATCGATTTCGTCGGCGAAGGCTACGACATGGCGATTCGCGTGCGAGCCATCCCGGATTCCGGTCTGATCGCCCGCCAGTTGGAAGATGCCGCCCTGGTGCTGATTGCCAGCCCCGATTACCTGAAACAGGCCGGCATTCCGCAAACCCTCGACGACCTCGAACACCACGAATGCATTCAGTATGAATTGCCCAGCAGCGGCCGGCGCATTGCCTGGTTGTTCAACGATGAAGGCGTACCCCGGGAGATTCTGGCCGAGGGCAACCTCAGTTGTTCCGATGATGTACTGGGCGGGGTGACGCTGGCCAAACACGGGGCAGGGTTGTTTCAGACCTATCGTTTTATCGTGGAAAAGGAACTGGCCAACGGCTCACTGGTGGAAGTGCTCAAGCCCTATGGCGGGCGCTCGCGACCGTTCACCCTGCTGTACCCGCAAAGTCGGCATGTGCCGCTGCGCTTGAGGGCGTTCATTGATTTTCTGGTGGAGCATTTGCCGCGCTGAACACAGAAAGTGTCCGATCATCGCCCACAAACCGCCAGCGTACCCTCTCTTCAATTGACCGAATTAACTAGTTAGTACAATTTATCTCCACAGGCCGAGAACCTTGGCCGATTCCAACAATAATAAGTGGAGAGATTCCGATGTCCCCTATCGTTCTGGTGCTCAACGGCCCGAACCTGAACCTGCTCGGCACCCGTGAACCGACGACTTACGGCCACGAAACCCTGGCAGACATTTCGGCCCTGTGCGGACGCGCCGCCGAAGAGTTTGGCCTGGCGGTGGAGTTTCGCCAGACCAACCATGAGGGCGAATTGCTCGACTGGATTCACGCGGCACGCGGTCGCTGCGCCGGGATCATCATTAATCCCGCCGCATGGACTCACACCTCGGTCGCCATCCGCGACGCCCTGGTCGCCAGCGAGCTGCCGGTCATCGAAGTCCACCTGTCCAACGTGCACGCCCGCGAGCCCTTCCGCCACCACTCGTTCGTATCCGCTATTGCCACGGCGGTGATGGCCGGTTTCGGCAGTCACGGCTATCGCCTGGCACTGGAACACTTCAGTCATCGTTTGAAGGGGTGATCGCCGTGACTCAGAACAACGTGGTACTGGCCGGGCTGATCGGCGCCGGCATCCAGGCTTCCCGCACACCGGCCCTGCACGAGCATGAAGGCGATGCCCAAGGGCTGCGCTACCTCTATCGTCTGATTGACCTTGATCAGTTGAAACTCGACAGCAACGCCCTGCCCGACCTGTTGATGGCTGCCGAGCGCATGAACTTCACCGGCTTGAACATCACCTTTCCCTGCAAGCAGGCAATCATCCCGCTGCTGGACGAACTCTCGCCGGAGGCCCGCGGTATCGGTGCGGTCAACACGGTGGTGCTCAAGGACGGCAAACGCATCGGCCACAACACCGATTGCCTGGGCTTTGCCGAGGGCTTTCGACGAGGTCTGAAAGGCGTTGCCGTTGAACGTGTCGTGCAGATGGGCGCCGGCGGCGCAGGGGCGGCGGTAGCCCACGCCTTGTTGAGCGAAGGCGTACGGCAACTGAGCATTTTTGACGTGGACATCCGCCGCGCCCAGGATCTGGCCGACAACCTCAATCAGCATTTCGGTGTCGCTCTGGCGGTGGCCGGGTATGACCTGCCCAGCGCCTTGGCCCAGGCTGACGGCCTGGTGAACACCACGCCGATGGGCATGAAAAAACTGCCCGGCATGCCGGTGCCGGTCGAGTTGCTTCGAGCCGAGTTGTGGGTGGCGGAGATCGTTTACTTCCCGCTGGAAACCGAACTGCTGCGCAACGCCCGCGCCCTCGGTTGCCGGACGCTGGACGGCGGCAACATGGCCGTGTTTCAGGCGGTGAAGGCATTCGAGTTGTTCAGCGGCGTGGTGCCGGATGCCCAGAGAATGCTTGAGCATTTCCAGAGCATGAATGACTGAAGATCAACAGATCGCAGCCTTCGGCAGCTCCTACAGATCAATGCGATGACGTAGGAGTTGCCGAAGGCTGCGATCTTTTCAAGCCTGCAAATAGCGCAGCACCGACTCGCAAATCATCTCCCGATGACGCTGCTTGATGCGCTCATCCGGCAAGTCGATCTGAAAAATCTCACCCACGGTATGGCGGTTCGAGACGCGATAAAAGCAGAACGAACTGATCAGCAGATGCACATCCAGCGGCACCAGGCCGGTGCGGAATACACCCTCTTCAACGCCCCGACGCAGGATCACATCGAGGGAATCGAGAACGGTGTTGTTCATCGCCCTGATCGCATCGGAGCGCTTCACGTACTCGGCGTTGTGAATGTTTTCGATGCTGACGATGCGCACGAAATCGACATTGCGATCGTGGTGATCGAATGTGAACTCAACCATCCGCCGAATCGCTTCCACCGGTGCCAGTTCGGTAAGGTGCAAACGGCTTTCAGTGCTGCGGATATCGCCGTAAAGCTTCTCCAGCACCTCGACGTAGAGCTGTTCCTTGCTGCCGAAGTAGTAGTAGATCATGCGCTTGGAGGTGTGGATGCGCTCGGCGATGGCATCGACGCGGGCCCCGGAAAGCCCCTGCTGGACGAATTCGACAATCGCCTCCTGCAGGATGTTTTCGCGGGTCTTTTCCGGGTTGTTCTTGCGACTCTTGCGCGGCTCGGTACCGGGTTCTACGGAGACTGCGGGGAGTTCTGAAGTCATTGTCATTGCGGGCTCACGGCCATCACTGCACAGGCTGGCGATTATGGGCTGCGCGGCACGGTGAAGGAAGCCGCGCGGCCCGTGTTTAATCCCGCGTTTACGAATTTCCTACAACTTGGCCTGACGGATGGCTCCGCTTCGGGATTTGGCCATGGCCGCCAGCCGCACCGCAACGTTGGCCGCGCCGTAGCCGGCATATCCGTTTTTACGCTGGATGATTTCAAAGAAGAACCGCCCCTCGAACGGCTCGGTATACACGTGAAACAACTCGCCACCTTGGGCGTCACGGTCATACAGCACGTTGAAATAGGCCAGCTCACTGAGGAACTCATCGTTGAAATCGAAGCGCGCCGCCAGGTCATCGTAGTAGTTGAGCGGGATATCCAGCAGCGGCACGCCCGCCTCTTTTGCACGGCTGACCTGGGCAAAGATGTCATCACAATCAAAGGCAATGTGATGCACTCCGGAGCCGCGATAACTCGACAGCGCGTGTGAGATCGCGGTGTTGCGGTTTTCGGAAATGTTTAGCGGCAAGCGGATCGAACTGTCGCGACTGCGCAAGGCACGGCTCTTCACCAGACCATAAGGATCCGGCAGCACCACTTCATCGTCCGCCTCGAAATCCAGCAGGCTCTTATAGAACAGCACCCAACTGTCGAGGCTGTCGGCCGGCAGCGCCATGGCCATGTGGTCAATGCGCTTGAGGCCGCCGCTGACCGGCGCTTGCGGGTACAGATTGAAGTCCGTGCCATAGACATCGGCGTGTTGATCCACCAGATAGATCAGGCTGCCATCCGGCGCACGCACCGCCGCCAGTTCCAGTTCGTTGGGGCCGACCAGCCCGCGGTAGGGCTGGCCCTTGTAGGCCACGGCGCGGGCCAGTGCGCTGGCGCTGTCTTTGACCCGCACGGCCGTAGCGCACAGCGAAGGGCCGTGGGCTTCGAAAAAGCTGTGGCCGAATGAGTAAGGCTCCGAGTTCAGGATCAGGTTGATATCGCCCTGACGCAGCAGGCTGACGCTCTTGGAGCGATGCTGCCCGGCCTTGACGAAACCCAGTCGCTCCAGCCAATGGGAGAGCTTGGCGCCGAGGCTTTCATCCACGGCGAATTCGAGAAATTCGATGCCGTTGTACTCGCTGGCCTTGGGTGTTTCGAACAGAATCTCAGGGCTGGCCATTGGCTTGGCTTCCTGAGCCAGACGCTCGCGGGTCTTCTCTTCCAGGTACAACAATGAGCGCAAGCCGTCGGCGGCATTGGCCCGTGGCGGCGCGGCGCGGAAACCATCGTTGAAGATTTCCAGCGACAATGGCCCGGTGTAGCCGCTCTGGATGATCGGCGCGAGGAACCCCGGCAAGTCGAATTCACCCTGGCCCGGGAAGCAGCGAAAATGCCGACTCCACTCCAGCACATCCATGGCCAGGATCGGCGCGTCGGCCATTTGCACGAAGAAGATCTTGTCGCCGGGAATCTCGGCGATGGCACTCGGATCGCCCTTGAGCGACAGGGTGTGAAAGCTGTCCAGCAACACGCCAAGGCTTGGATGATCGGCCTGACGCACGATGTTCCACACCTGTTGATACGTGTTCACGTGCCGGCCCCAGGCCAGCGCTTCGTAACCGATGCGTAGACCACGGGCCCCGGCATGTTCAGCCAGCAGGCGCAAATCGTCGACCAGAATCTGTTCATCACCGATGGAGTCGGCCGAGGCGTTGCTGCATACCAGCACCAGGTCAGTGCCCAGCTCCTGCATCAGGTCGAATTTGCGCTCGGCGCGTTCCAGGTTGCGCGACAGCCGATCTCGCCGGCAGCCTTCGAAATCACGGAAAGGTTGAAACAGGGTGATGGCGATCCCGAGATCGGCGCACATCTGTTTAATTTCCCGTGGGCTGCCGTCGTAGTAGAGAAGGTCGTTCTCGAAAATCTCCACACCGTCGAACCCGGCGGCGGCGATGGCTTCGAGTTTTTCCGGCAGGGTACCGCTCAAGGATACGGTGGCAATGGAACGCTGCATGTTTCGACTCCCGGTGGAGGCAATCTTGTTAGGGACATCGCACGCTTTTGTAGGAGCCAGGCTTGCCGGCGATGACGATCTCGCGGACGCTATCGCTAGCAAGCCTGGCTCCTACAGGGGGCGCGTTTAACTTTGAGTGAATTATTGGCTGCGCGATCCCACACAGCAATTCAAAGTGTACTACCCAGTTAGTTTTGTGTTCGATTATCGAACAAAATGGTGGTTGGCGAATTGACGATTTTTTGTCCACTGCCCAACATCGACCCCACATTGAGTCCGGACACGCAGCACCGGCCGCGATGTCCAAAACACCAAATAACAAATTCAAAAAAACGGGTGGTACATATGCTTCCTTCCCAAAGCTCACGCATGGCTCCGGCCATGAGCGTCACTGCCGGCGGTATCGGCGACAAGATCCGCGGCGCCATGGCGGTCGGCAAAACCCGTTGGGGCATGCTGGCGCTGGTGTTTTTCGCCACTACCCTGAACTACATCGACCGCGCCGCACTAGGTGTGATGCAGCCCATCCTGGCCAAGGAAATGAGCTGGACGGCGATGGATTACGCCAACATCAACTTTTGGTTCCAGGTCGGCTATGCCATTGGTTTCGTGCTGCAGGGCCGGCTGATCGACCGGGTCGGCGTCAAGCGCGTGTTCTTCTGCGCAGTGCTGCTCTGGAGCCTGGCAACCGGTGCCCACGGCCTGGCCACTTCGGCAGTCGGCTTCATGGTTTGCCGATTCATCCTCGGCCTGACCGAAGCGGCGAACTATCCGGCCTGCGTGAAAACCACGCGCCTGTGGTTCCCGGCTGGCGAGCGCGCCGTGGCCACTGGTATTTTCAACGCCGGCACCAACGTTGGTGCGATGTTCACCCCGATGCTGCTGCCACTGATCCTGCACGTCTGGGGCTGGCAAGCCGCCTTCCTGTGCATGTCGGCACTGGGCGGGATCTGGTTGCTATTCTGGGGCCTGAAGTACTTCAACCCGGAAGACCACCCGAACGTCAAACAGTCGGAGCTGGACTACATCCAGAACGAAGTCGAACCAGAACAAACCCGCGTCCCGTTCTCGAAAATCCTGCGCATGCGTGGCACCTGGGCCTTCGCCCTCGCCTACTCGATGACCGCGCCGGTGTTCTGGTTCTACCTGTACTGGCTGCCGCCGTTCCTCAATCAGCAATACAACCTGGGCATCAACGTGACCCAGATGGGCATTCCGCTGATCATCATTTACCTTACCGCTGACTTCGGCAGCGTCGGCGGCGGCATCCTCTCCTCGTTCCTGATCGGTCGCGGCGTCAACCCGATCAAGGCGCGACTGATGTCCATGTTCCTGTTCGCCTGCTGCATCATCGGCGTCATCATGGCTGCCGGCTCCAGCAATCTATGGGTCGCGGTGGCCGCCATCTCTCTGGCCATCGGCGCGCACCAGGCCTGGACAGCTAACATCTGGAGCCTGGTGATGGACTACACGCCCAAGCACATGATGAGCACGGTATTCGGCTTCGGCGGTATGTGTGCGGCGATTGGCGGGATGTTCATGACCCAGTTGGTCGGCCATATCCTGACCGTCACCAACAACAACTACACCGTGCTGTTCACGCTGATACCGGCGATGTACTTCATTGCGCTGACCTGGATGTACTTCATGGCACCGCGCAAGATTCCGACCATCACCGACTAAAGAAGTCATCAGTCCCTGTGGGAGCGAGCCTGCTCGCGAAAGCGATACGTCAGCCAACCTCAATGTTGAATGACAGTCCGTCTTCGCGAGCAGGCTCGCTCCCACAGGTCTCTGATCGTGGCCCTCCTAGCGGCGGCTTTGCTGCCAGGCCGCTGCCAATCCGCTGCAACAGATCACGGCAATACCGAGCACGGTGGTCAGTGTCGGCGTGTGGGAAAACAGCAGCCAGCCCAAGAGGCCGGCGAAAATGATCTGGCAATAGCTGAACGGCGCCAGCAGTGCCGGTGCCGCGAGTCGGAACGCCTGTGTCAGGAAGAGGTGAGCCGTCATCCCGCAGGCCCCCAGCGCCAGCATCATCGCGCCATGCACCAGGTTCGGTGTCTGCCAGAAGAACGGCACCAGCGCGCTCATCACCAGCGTGTTGCACAGGCCCGCGAAAAAGTTGCTGGTGGTCGGGCTGTCAATCTCGCTGAGCTTGCGCGTGAGCAGTTGATAGAAGCAGAAAAACAACGCCGAGCAGAACGGCAGCAACACCGCCGGGGTAAACAGATCTCCCCCTGGGTGAACGATGATCAGCACCCCGCTGAAACCGAAAATCACCGCCAACCACTGCCCACGCGTCACCCGCTCGCCAAGCAGCGGTACCGACAGCGCGGTGACCAGCACCGGTGCCAGGAAGTTGACCGACGTGGCCTCGGCCAACGGGATGTACATCAGCCCCGTGGTGAAAAACAGACTGGTGCCCAGCAGGCACAGCGCCCGGACCAGCTGAAGCAATGGCCGCTTGGTACGCAGCACCCGCAGCCCCGACTGCGGCAGGAAAATCCCGGCCATCAGCAAGGTGTGAACCACGTAACGCGCCCAGACCACCATGACAATGGGATAGAAGCCGGAGAGGTATTTGGAAAAGGCGTCGTGGCTGGAAAACAGGAATGTCGCGACAACGATCAGCAGGATCCCTTTGAAGGGCTGATTGACGCCGGAAAGCGGGGTACTGCTGGGCGACGTCAAGACAAAGTCCTTTTATGGGTTGAGGCGAGATATGAATAATTTAGAACCTGGTTCCATTTTATGAAATCTACGACTCAAGAAAGTGGGCGAATACCGCACACTGTTTATTCAAGCAGACTTCAGGTTCAACTGAACAACTCTGATGCCTGGCTCGCCAGTGAAAGCTCATCGGCGTATTTCAACAAGGTCGGCGCCAATTCATGCAATCGCGCGCCGGGCATTCGCGCACTTGGCCCGGCAATACTGAGCACGCCGATGACCCGGCCATCCAGTGGATGACGCACCACGGCGGCAATCGCCGAGGTGCCCACCGCCGAACTTTCCTCGACCCAGGCATACCCCTGCTCCCGCGCCAGACGCAAGCGCTCCAGCAGTTCAATATTCGAACGCGGTGCATTAGGCCCGACGTCTTGAGGCAACTCGGTCCCTTGCCGCTCGACCAGCAACAGCGCCTCGGCATCGCTCATGCACGCCAGCCACGCGTGCCCGGAAGCCGTGTAGAACAAAGGCGCATCACGCCCCATGTCTGGGTCGTAGCGCAGACCGGAACGGGCACCCTGGGACTTGGCGATCCACACCTGGCGCTCCCCCTGGATCACCCCCAGACGCACCAGCTCACCGGTTTCCCCGGCCAGACGATCGAGCACCGGCTGGATAATATCCGCGCCGCTGCCAGACAAGTATCGAAAGCCCATGGCCACCAGCTTGGTCGACAGGTGATAGCGCAGATTGTCCGGATTCTGCCGCACGTACCCCAGGCGAATCAGTTCAGCGAGCAAACGATGAGTCGCGCTTTTAGGAATTTCCAGTTGCTCGGCCAACGTCTGCATCGGCAAACCCTGCGGTTCACCGGTCAGGCTTTCCAGCACGCTGAAGACACGTTCGATCTGACTGCCAGCCATGGTATGTCCCAAACAAAATTTGGCTGATTCTAGAAGAGAAGCCCCACGAAGCAAAATGTGGAACCAGTCGCGCAACCGGCAGTCTGACGACCGGACTGGCGCGGCTCCCACTTGGCAGCAACACTCATCGCACGGCTCGTGACCCGGAACAGAAGAGGATTCGCACATGCTATGGAAAAAAGGCCGACGCAGCGACAACGTGGTCGATGCCCGTGGTGATGATGTCGGCAGTGGCGGCGGCGGGATGCGCTTCGGCGGTGGCAAGGGCCTGAGCCTGACGGCGATCCTGCTGATCGTCGGCATCGGCTGGATCACCGGCCAGGATCCACTGCAAATCCTCGGACAACTGACCGGGCAAATGGACCAGCAATCGGCGCCCGCCACCAACCAGAGCCGCAAGGCACCACCGGCCAATGACGAAGGCGCGGAGTTCGTGCGCTCGATCCTCGGCGACACCGAAGACACTTGGGGCGCGATATTCCAGCAGGCCGGCCGTCAATACAAAGAGCCGACCCTGGTGCTGTTCAGCAACCGCGTGAATTCGGCCTGCGGTCTGGCGACCTCGGCCACCGGGCCGTTCTATTGCCCGGCGGACCAGAAGGTCTATCTGGACATGGCGTTCTTCCAGGAAATGTCCCAACGCTTTTCCGCCGCGGGCGACTTCGCTCAGGCCTACGTAATCGCTCACGAAGTCGGACACCATGTGCAGACCCTGCTTGGGGTGTCCGCAAAAATCCAGGCAGCCCGCCAACAAGGCCGGCAGATGGAAGGCGACGGCGGTTTACTGGTTCGTCAGGAACTGCAGGCCGATTGCCTGGCCGGTGTCTGGGCCAACAATGCGCAGAAGCGCCTGAACTGGCTGGAACCGGGCGACATCGAAGAAGCACTGAACGCAGCGAACGCCATCGGTGACGATCGTTTGCAGCAACAGGGTCAGGGCCGCGTGGTCCCGGACTCGTTCACCCACGGTACGTCGGCGCAACGGGTGCGCTGGTTCAAAACCGGTTTCGCCCAAGGCCAGGTAAGCCAGTGCGATACCTTTGCGACGAAAAATCTGTAAATGAAAAAGTGGTTGTTGGTTGTTCTGTTTACTTGCGCAACGTCCCAGGCCGCCGAGCATGAGGTCAAGGACCTCAGTCCCGGACGCCTGCTGTTGAAATCAGGTGAAATCGCGGTGGGCATCAGCCCCGCCCCGGCAAAAATCGAACGGGTGCTGATCATCCTCCACGGTCGCTTGCGCAACGCGCAAACCTATCTGCAAAGCGGTGAGCACGCGGCCGAACTGGCCGGGCAAAGTGCAACGACTCTGGTGATCGCACCGCAATTTCTCAATGAAACCGATGTTGCGGCTCATCCGGTGGCCGATTCCGTTTTGCGCTGGCAAGGCAATGAATGGATGACCGCCGGCGAATCCACGGCACCGTTTCGGCTGAGCTCCTATGCGGCGCTCGACGAAATCATCGCTCGCTTGGGTGACCGCCAGCAGTTTCCGGATGTGAAGCAAATTGTCATCGCCGGTCACTCCGGTGGCGCGCAGGTGGTTCAGCGCTATGCAGTGCTCGGTCATGATCAGCCAGCCCTCGAGGCGGCCGGCGTACAGGTTCGATACGTGATTGCCAACCCGTCGTCCTATGCCTATTTCGATGAGCGCCGGCCCGTGGCGTTCAGCCACGCCGGTTGCCCGCAATTCAATCGCTGGAAGTATGGGCTAGCGGACTTTCCCGCCTACGCCGAAGGACAAACGCCCACACAACTACAAGAAAAGTACCTTAAGCGTGACATCGTTTACCTACTGGGCCAGCAGGACACAGACCCGAATCATCCGGCGCTGGATAAAAGCTGTGAGGCCAAGGCGCAAGGGCCGTACCGGTTGGCGCGCGGGCGTTTTTACTTTGATTATCTGAAGCGGCTGCAACCGCAAGGGTTGAATCAGCAACTGATTGAAGTACCCGGAGTCGGGCATAACGGGGACGGGATGTTTACCTCGCCGGAGGGGCAGAAGGCGTTGTTTGGTCAGTAGGTGTTGCACTGCCTGGTCTGACGCCTTCGCGGGCAAGCCCGCTCCCACAGGGTTCTCGGCAGTACACAATATTTGTGTTCACTGAAGATCACTGTGGGAGCGGGCTTGCCCGCGAAGGCGTCAGATCAGCCAACCACTTCCTCAAGCCGACAGCATCTGCCGCAACTCAACACAATCCGCCGCATGCCAATCGGTCAATTCCGGCCACGGATTATCCGGCAGGTTCACCAGCACCGTGCGCGCGCCCGCCGCCCGTCCGCAATCCAGATCAAAGCGGTAATCACCGACCATCACCATCTCGCTTGCCGGCACCTTCCACGCTTCGGCCAGTTTCAGTAAACCGCCCGGATGCGGCTTCGGCGGTGCTTCATCACGCCCCAGCACGTCCTCGACCGCAAAGCAGTCGGCCAGGCCAATGGCCTCCAGCGTGACATGCGCCAGCTCCCGGGCATTGCGCGTGAGAATGCCCAGGCGATAACCGCGCCCGGCCAACTCGCGCACCAATTCCACTGCGCCCGGCGCCGGTTTCGAACCGAGTGCCAGGTCCCGTTCGTGCTCCAGCAGCCACGCATGCTTGGCAGCGGCTTCATCGGCCGGCAATGCGGAGAGGTGGGTCAGGATGTCGGCTTCGGCAGGAATCGCCAAGGCTACGCGAATCGCCGCAAAGTCGTGCACGGCCACGGTCAGGGTGCCGTCCATGTCGAACACCCAGTGACGCACGTCGGCCAGGCTCACGCCCAATCCTTGCGGTGACGGATCAAGCCTTCCTGGGTGACCGAGGCCACCAATTGCCCGGCGCGATTGAACACGCTGCCTCGGGAGAATCCGCGCGAGTTGCCGGCCCAGGGGCTGTCCATCGCGTAGAGCAGCCAGTCATCGGCACGCAGATTCTGGTGGAACCACAGTGCGTGATCGAGGCTGGCGACCTGCATGTCCTTGTGCCAGACCGATTTGCCGTGGGGCTGCATCGAGGTGACCAGCAGGCCGAAGTCCGATGCATAGGCGAGCAGGTATTTATGCAGCGCCGGCGAATCGGCCAAAGCCCCGTCGGCACGGAACCAGACGTACTTGACCGGATCGGACGGCAGCGGGTTGTAGGGATCTTTTTCAGTCACCGGGCGGAATTCGATCGGCTTGGGGCACAACAGCTTTTCGCGCATTTTCTCGGGAATCAAGTGCGCGCGCTGCTGGGTCAGTTCCAGCTCCGAGGGCAGGTTTTCCGGGCCAACCACAACCGGCATTTTGCTCTGGTGCTCAAAGCCTTCCTCGTCGTACTGGAATGACGCACTGCACGTGAAGATCGGGTGGCCCTTCTGAATCGCCGTCACCCGGCGCGTGCTGAAACTGCCGCCGTCACGCACCCGGTCAACCTGATACACCACCGGCAACCCGGCATCACCCGGACGCAGGAAATAGCCGTGCATCGAATGCACATGGCGCGCCTCTTCTACCGTCTGACTCGCCGCCGACAGCGACTGGCCGAGTACCTGGCCACCGAACAGCTGACGAAAACCCAGGTCCTGGCTACGGCCGCGGAACAGGTTTTCTTCGATCGGTTCCAGGGTCAGCAAGTCGACCAGATCTTCCAACACTTGGCTCATTCAGACTCTCCTCACGCAAAACATTGCCGCGCAGTCTTGGCTGCAACGGTCGATTCAGTTTCCGGCCCGGGCCAGCATGGGGCCATTGTAAACGTCCGTGCCAGCTTATCCATGCAAGGTTTGCAGCCATTGTTCGCGGCTGATGCGATACAGAACATGCCGACGCAACGGATGATCGGCCTCGAGTCGCGGGTGTTCGAAGTCATCCGCCGGGTCATGGTGCATGCCGATAGCCTGCATGACTTTCTCTGACGGCAGGTTGGTTTGCGTCGTGAAGGCCACCACCTCTTTCAGCGGCAAGCGGTCAAACCCACAGCGCAGAGCGGTCCACGCCGCTTCACTGGCATAACCGAGGCCCCAGTGCTCGCGGGCCAGGCGCCAGCCGATTTCCGTCGCGGGGGTGAATGGTGCGTCGAATCCGACCACATTGAGCCCGGTAAACCCGATGAACTGGCCAGAGTCCTTTCGTTGCAAGGCCCAGAGCCCATAACCATGCTCGGCGAAATGACCACGGATTCGCCCGATCAATGACGCGCTTTCCAGCCGACTCAAAGTGCCTGGAAAGTAGCGCATCACCTGCGGATCGGCACACATCGCCGCGAAGTCCGCCAGATCGTCATCGCGCCACTGGCGCAACAGCAGCCGAGCGCTTTCAAGCTCCAGTATTGGCTCCATCTTGCCCCGCCCCTCCATTTCAATGTCGCCAGTCTACAACGCTGGTAGGATCCTTCTCTCATTCCTACATGAAATGACCATGCCACTGCCGCTGATTTATCACGAAGACTACAGTCCCGAGTTTCCGGCGGATCACCGCTTCCCCATGGACAAGTTCCGCCTGCTGCGCGATCACCTGGTGGACAGCGGCCTGACCCGCGACGCCGACCTGCTGCGCCCGGATCTGTGTCCGGCAGACATTCTCGCCCTCGCCCATGACCCTTCGTATATCGAACGCTACATGAGTGGCGAACTGTCCCGCGAAGACCAGCGCCGCCTTGGCCTGCCCTGGAGCGAAGCCCTGGCCCGGCGCACGGTGCGCGCAGTCGGCGGCTCGCTGCTCGCGGCCGAGCAGGCGCTGGAGCATGGCCTGGCCTGTCACCTGGCCGGCGGCACCCATCATGCGCACTACGACTACCCGGCCGGGTTCTGCATATTCAATGATCTGGCGGTGATCAGCCATTACCTGCTGGAAAGTGGTCGGGTGAACCGAGTGCTGATCTTCGATTGCGACGTGCATCAAGGCGACGGGACCGCACGAATCCTGCACCACACCCCGGAAGCGGTAACCGTTTCCCTGCACTGCGAGAAGAACTTTCCCGCACGCAAGGCCGAAAGTGATTGGGACATTCCGCTGCCCAACGGCATGGGCGATGCCGACTACCTGAAGGTGGTGGACGATGCGCTCAACTACCTGCTGCCGCTCTATCAACCGGATTTGGTGCTCTATGACGCCGGGGTCGATGTGCACAAGGACGACGCCCTGGGTTATCTGAAGCTGACAGACGAAGGCGTCGCCGCCCGCGATGAAAGCGTGATGCGCCATTGCCTGGGCCGGGACATCCCTGTGGTCGGGGTGATCGGCGGCGGCTACAGCAAGGACCGCCAGGCCCTGGCCCGCCGCCACGGCATCCTCCATCACAGCGCGCAGCGCGTCTGGCAGTCATCAGGTTGTCACTGAGTTGTGGATGCTTTACCCACAATGCCTGTGGAGCTGCCTGTGGATAACCTGAGTGAAAGGGTCTGCAGCCCACACGGCGTATAGGGTACAGAATGGTGGTTGTTTTTTAACCAGCGCGGGCAAGCCCGCTCCCACAGTTATCGTGTACTGCTAGAATGCGCGGCTACTCCGCCACACCGCAGCTTTTACCATGACTCAGCCCACCACTTCCCTCCCCCCTCACGTCGCCATCATCGGCGGCGGTCCTGCCGGTTTGATGGCAGCTGAAGTACTGAGCCAGGCCGGGATCAAGGTCGACCTGTACGACGGCATGCCTTCGGTTGGACGAAAATTCCTCCTGGCCGGTGTCGGCGGCATGAACATCACTCACTCCGAAGCCTACCCGGCGTTTCTCTCGCGCTACGCCGAACGCGCCCCGCAAATCGCCCCACTGTTGCGCGGCTTCGGTGCCGATGCGTTGTGCCAGTGGATTCACAACCTGGGCATCGAAACCTTTATCGGCAGCTCCGGCCGGGTGTTCCCCACCGACATGAAAGCCGCTCCGCTTCTGCGCGCCTGGCTCAAGCGCCTGCGCGACAGCGGCGTAGTTATCCACACCCGCCACCGCTGGCTCGGCTGGGACGAGCGTGGCGGTTTGCGCATCGACAGCCCGGACGGCGAAAAAACCGTGCAAGCCGATGCCACCCTGCTCGCCCTCGGTGGCGGCAGTTGGTCGCGCCTGGGCTCGGACGGCGCCTGGATGCGGGCACTGGAGCAGCACGGCGTAGGAATGGCGCCGTTGCAACCGAGCAATTGCGGCTTCGAGGTGCAGGCCTGGAGCGAATTGATGGTCAGCAAATTCGCCGGCGCGCCACTGAAAAATATCGCCATCGGTCTCAATGATGATGTGCCCCGGCTCGGCGAATGTGTGATCACTGCCACCGGGATCGAGGGCAGTTTGATCTACGCCCTGTCGGCGCCTATTCGCGAAGCGATCAATCAGCACGGTACGGCGACGATTCATCTGGACCTGCTGCCCGGCCGGCCTGTGGATAAAGTGCTGGCGGCGTTGAGCAAACCACGAGGTTCACGCTCGATGGCCAAGCACCTGCACAGCCAGCTTGGCATCGATGGGGTAAAAGCAGCGCTATTGCGTGAACTGACCAGCGCCGAGTGCTTTGCCGATATGGCCTTGCTGGCCAAGGCGATCAAGGCATTGCCACTGTCACTGGTGAAAACCCGTCCACTGGACGAGGCGATCAGTAGCGCTGGCGGTGTGTTGTTCGAGGCGATGGATGAGCGCTTGATGCTCAAGCAAATGCCTGGCGTGTTTTGCGCCGGGGAAATGCTCGATTGGGAAGCGCCGACGGGCGGTTATCTGCTGACCGCGTGTTTTGCCAGTGGGCGAGCGGCTGGGTTGGGGATGGTGGAGTGGTTGCGGCACAAAGGCTGAAGACCGAGGCGCGCCCTTCGCGAGCAAGCCCGCTCCCACATTGATCTTCAGTGAACACATAATTTGTGTACGACATGGATCCTGTGGGAGCGAGCTTGCTCGCGATGGCGGTCGAACGGTCGCTGAAGCTATTAAGGCTTACGCTTACGCGGCCCGGTATTGAACACCGGCACTTTGCGCACCGGCTTGATCGAAGGCTCCGCCGGTGCAACCTCTCCGCTATCCACCCACTTGCCAAGATTGCGTTTACCACCGCCACCACCGGAAGCCTTGGGCTTCTTCGGTTTCTTCGGCTTCTTGATCACCTGACCGCTGGCATCGGTGTCCGGTACGCGGTGCTCCGGCTCGAAGTCCGGCTCGTTCTGCCGCTTCAAGGTCTGGCGGGTCAGCATCTCGATGGCCGACAGAAGATTCACTTCATCGGCGCACACCAGGGAAATCGCCTCGCCGGTCGAGCCCGCGCGGCCGGTACGACCGATGCGGTGGATGTAGTCCTCGGCGACGATCGGCAAGTCGAAGTTGACCACCAACGGCAGGTCTTCGATGTCCAGGCCGCGGGCCGCCACGTCAGTAGCGACCAGGATCTGCACTTCACTCGCCTTGAAGCGATCCAGTGCGCGCTGACGGGTCGCCTGGGGTTTGTCACCGTGGATGCCGTCGGCGTTGATGCCCAGCCCCTGGAGTTTTTCCACCAGCGCGTCCACGCCGTTGCGGGTCTTGGCGAACACCAGCACCTGCTTCCACTTGCCCTTGCGCATCAGGTGCACAAACAGTTCCGGCTTGCGCTTCTTGTCCACGGTCACGATCCATTGCTTGACCGTATTGGCCGCCACGTTGCGCGGGCTGACTTCGATACTCAGCGGGTCGTTGAGCATCTGCCCGGCCAGCAGGCGGATGTCATCGGAGAAGGTCGCGGAGAACAGCAGCGTCTGACGTTTCTTCGGCAGCGCGCGATAAATGTTCGCCAGCTCCTCGGAAAACCCCAGGTCGAGCATGCGGTCGGCTTCGTCGAGCACCAGGGTTTGCAGCTGGTTGAACTTCAGCGCGTTCTGGCGGAACAGGTCGAGCAAGCGGCCCGGGGTCGCCACCAACAGATCGACACCGCTGCGCAGCTTCATCATTTGCGGGTTGATGCTGACACCGCCGTACACCGCGTAAGTACGCAGCGGCAGGTTTTCGGCGTACTGGCGCACGGCTTCGTGAACCTGCTCGGCCAGCTCGCGGGTCGGTACCAGGATCAACGCGCGGACCGAGTTGGCGGTGACTTTCGGCCCTTCCATGGCCAGCAGTTGCAACAGCGGCAGGGCGAAACCGGCCGTCTTGCCGGTGCCGGTCTGGGCGGCGGCCATCAGGTCGCGACCGGCCAGCACCGCCGGAATGGCTTGCGCCTGAACCGGCGTCGGAGTCTGGTAGCCGAGCGTCTCGAGGGAGCGCAGCAAGGGTTCGATCAGGCCAAGGGTGGCGAAAGTCATGGGAGTACCGTAGGAAAATTCAGCGCGGGTTGTTCAAAACAAGTGTGCAAAACAAGATGCAATGCCGCGCAGTTTACCCTAATTCACTCGGGATTCTGTCGGCACCACCGTCACCACAGGCTTAACCGGCGCCCGACGCCACTGCGGCAATCCGATCAACACCACAGCACTGATGATCACAGCCATCGCCAGGGCTTCTTCGATGCCGATGGTCTCGCCGACGAACACGATCCCCAGCAACACCGCCACCGCAGGATTGACGTAGGCATAACTGGTAGCCGCCGCCGGGCGCACATGCTTCAACAGGTACATGTAGGCGTTGAAGGCGATGATCGAGCCGAACACGGTCAAGTACGCCAGGGCTGCCCAGCCTTCGATGGGAGGGACCTTTTCCAGGTGTTCACCGCTGACCGCGCTGGCGATCAGCAGCACTACCCCGCCCACCAGCATTTCTACGGCACTGGCCATTGCCCCTTGTGGCAATGGCAAGTGTTTGCTCCATACCGAGCCGAACGCCCAGGTCGCCGCTGCAAAAACCAGCAACGCCGCGCCCAACGGGCTCGATTGCAGGTTCGAGCCCAGGTTGAGCATGGCAATGCCAATCAGCCCGAGCACAATCCCGGCCCATTCGAGACGGGTATTACGTGCGCCCCAGAAATATCCGCACAGCAAGGTAAACAGCGGCACCGTCGCTACCGCCAATGCGGCGACGCCAGAAGCCACCCCTGTGTGCTCGGCAACACTGACTGCGCCATTGCCACAGGCGAGCAGCAACACGCCTATGACCCCGGCGGCTTTCCACTGTGCCCAGGTCGGTGTCGGCGCCCCGCGCCAGCGCAGGAAGGCGTACATCAAGGTCCCGGCAATGACGAAACGGATGCCGGCGAGCAGCAGCGGTGGCCAAAATTCCACACCGATGCGGATCACCAGGTAAGTCGAGCCCCAAATCACGTACAAGGCGAAAAAGGCAGCGATCAAAGGTAAGGGAAAGCGACGAAGGCCGGACATGGGGGGCAGCTCACAGGCAAGGACAAGTGAACGGCTATTCTAGAAAGGCTGGCGACGGAAAATAAGTTACAAAACCTGTTTAAAGCGCCAGTACACTTTTCAAAACACGGAGTTCAGCGCTATAAACCGTGTTTTCGAAAGTCGACCACTTTCAGGAGTCGCCCCATGGACAAATACGACCGCATGCTGCTCAGCGCCCTGCTGGAAAACGGTCGCGCGTCGTACGCCGACCTGGCGCGCAAGGTCAACCTGTCCGCCCCGGCGGTGGCCGAGCGCGTGGCCAAGCTCGAAGCCAGCGGCGTGATCACCGGCTATCAGGCGAAGGTCGACATGGCCAAGCTCGGCCTGCCGATCCAGTGCGTGATCGAACTGCGCCTGAACCAGCACGGCAACCAGAAGGCCTACGACGACCTGATCAAAATCCCGCAATTGACCGAATGCCATCGGGTGACCGGCGATCCGTGCGTGATCATGCAGGCCGCGGTGGGCTCGATGCCGGAGCTGGAAGAACTGATCAACCGGATCGCCACGTTCGGGTTCAGCAAGACGTCGATCGTGTTGTCCAGTGCGATAGAGAAGCGAGTGCCTTTGGGGCATATCGAAGGGAATGGCAGGCCTTGATCGAACGCAGAACCTGTAGGAGCGAGCCTGCTCGCGATGGTCGCCAACGATAACGCGGGAAACCTGACACCCCGCGCTGTTCTCGGGTTCATCGCGCGCAGGCTCGCTCCTACAGGGGAATTGTGGTGAGTTCGGGATCAGCGATAGCGCTTCAGATGTTCACCCACCTTCGCCGCCGGCACCTTCTGCAACTTGCACAGCAAGTCATGGGACAGCTCGCGCAGGCCATGCTTCTGGAGCAACTCTTCCTCCAGGTGCGCCGTCAGGTTGGCCGCCATCTCGGCATCGGCCATGGCCCGGTGAGCCTTGCCGGTGTGCGGCAGGTTGGCAAACGTGGTGAGGGTGCCGAGTTTGTGGTTCGGTGCGGCGGGCATCAGGCGGCGGGCCAACAGCAGCGAACAGGCGAAGTTCTGCAAGCGGGTGCGCTTGATTCGCCCGAGCTCGAAGTCCCAGAACTTCTGGTCGAACGCGGCGTTGTGCGCGAGCAAGGGTGTGGTGCCGACGAACTCATTCACTTCGTTCATCACCTGCTCCGCCGACGGCGCGGTGCGCAGCATGGCGTTGCTGATGCCGGTGAGCTGCTCGATGAAAGCCGGGACGCGCACGCCGGCATTCATCAGGCTTTGGTAACGCTCGACGATGCGCCCCTGTTCAAGGATCACCACGGCAATTTCCGTGGCCCGGCAGCTGCTGCTCGGGGAGATCCCGGTGGTTTCAAAGTCGATGACTGCGATGCGTTCCAAACCTGGTTCAACTCCGTAAAAATCAATTCTTGAGCAGCAACGCGCCTTCGATCGGCACGTAGCGGCTGGCGGCGCGGATCAGCGAGTTGGCCGTCAGCCCCGGTACGCCGTAGGCCACGGCTTGCACGCCATGCTTGCTGATGATGCGTTCGAGCAGCATGTCGAAATCGCCATCGCCAGAAGCCAGGACGATTTCATCGACATGGTCGGCGGCATCCATGATGTCGAGCGTGATGCCCACGTCCCAGTCACCCTTGGCCGAACCATCGCTGCGCTGGATGTACGGCTTGAGCTTCACGGTGAAACCGAGGTTGCGCAGGATCTGCTGGAACTGCTGCTGTTTGCTGTCGCCACGGTCGATGGCGTAGGCATAGGCTTCGACGATCTCGCCCTGCTGGCTGATATCAGCCCACAGCGCGGCATAGTTGAAGTGGCAACCATAAGCCTGACGCACGGTGTAGTAGAGGTTCTGGACATCGGCGAACACTGCGATTTTTTTCACCGGCTTTCCTCAAGGCTGAATCAGGCACCAGGCCCGAAAGGTCGCCCAGTATGCCAGCCCAGAGGATTGTTCCGCGAATAATCGGCTATGTGGCGAGGGAGCTTGCTCCCGTTGGGGTGCGAAGCAGCCCCGTTACTTTGGAGTCCGAGGGGGCCTGCTACGCAGTCCAACGGGAGCAAGCTCCCTCGCCACTGGGTGTCAGACGAAGGAATCGTCGTCGCCGCCGAAGAGCGAGTCATCGCTGTAGTCAGCGTCGCTGAAGCCGCCCTGATCGTTGCTCCAGGAATCATTGCCGGCCATGCGCTGGTCATCGCCCCAGCCATTGTTGCCCTGGTCGTTGACCTGGGCCGGCTCTTCCTTGATGACTTCGACGACTTCCGGTTGCTGATTGTGATGGAACAGGCTGCTGATGCCTTGAGCCAGCATCACGCCACCCGCCACGCCAGCGGCGGTTTTCAGTGCACCACCGAGGAAACTGCTGCCGGCCGCTGCCGGTGCTTGCTGCTGCGGGGCATAGCCCTGTTGTGGAAAATTCTGTTGCGGGCCACCGAAGTTCTGCTGTGGCGCTTGCGAACCGAACGACGAGCGTCCCGGTTCACGCCAGCCACCGCTCGATGGCGCCGAGCTCTGGGTCGGTGCCGGTTGTGGATCACGGGACGCGCCGCCAAAGATACTCGACAAAAAGCCACCGCTGCCCGACGCCGGAGCCGGGGTCGCCTGGGCCTTGGCCTGTTGCAGTTCGGCCTGCAATTGCTGGACTTGCCGGGTCAGTTGCTGGTTCTGCTCATCGAGGCTCTTGATCGCTGCCTCTTGCACCAGAATCGCCTGGGTCATGAAATATCCTGCCGCAGGCTGGCGCGTCAGGTGTTCCTTGATCCGCGCCTCGGCCTGGGCGTCGCGCGGGGCTGAGTCCGTTTCGGCCTGTTGCAGCCGGGAAAACAGTCCATCGATCAGGGTTTGTTCTTCGCTGTTCATGGCGACCTCGTAGATTGCCGGGAAAATCGTTGCCTTTATCCAATGAGGATAAGGTGCCCGACCTTAATGGAGGCTGAAACAAACTGTTTCAATGACCTTTACTGAACGTTTACGTTTGCGTCTCCCGGCACCTGATCGGTTAAAGTGGACCACTGCTTCCAACCTGCGATACCAACCGATGAATCCGTTAGATGTGCTGCGTGACTCCCTGTATTTCTTCAAGCGCAATCTGGGCCAGATCGTGCAGCTGTGCCTGCCGCTGGTCATTTTTGAGGCGTTGCTGCAGCAAGTGGTCGACCACTCCACGGAGCCGGACAGTTTCCCTGGCATCAGTGTGATTGTCGGCTTGCTGGTGTACCCGCTGTACACCGCCGCGCTGATCCTGTTTCTCGACGCCCGCAGCCGGGGCGAATCGCCGCGCAACCGCGACCTGCTGGCGATGGCGGCGAGTCTGTGGCCGCGTTTCGCCCTGCTGACGGCGCTCAATACCGTACTGATTCTGCTGGGCCTGTCGCTGTATTTCCTGCCGGGCATCTATCTGATGGTGACCCTGGCGTTTGGCGAATATCTGCTGGTGTTGCGCGGCATGGCGCCGCTGGCGGCCATGAAGGAAAGCCTGCGCATGACCCAAGGTCACTTCCTGCGCATCCTGCTGTGCATTCTGTGTGTGATGGGCCCGCTGTGGCTGCTCAAGGGGGCGACACTGGCGGTGTACCCTGAACCGCAGAACCCGGTGATCTCGTTGCTGATCGACAGCGCCCACAGTTTCCTGCAGCTGTTTACCAGCGTGGTGCTGTTCCGTTTGTTCATGCTGATCAACCCGTTGCCTGAGAGCAATGACAACTCGCTCTGACCTTGGGTGCGCCCATCGCTCTCGGGTATGCTCGGGAACAATTTTGCAACGCCAATAAGCCGAGCCATGACCCGTCTACTGCGCCACACCCTGCTGGGCCTGCTGATCGTGATCGGCCTGATCGCCGTGACGACCTACAGCCTGACCTGGCGCCCCGAAGCCAAAGAAGAGTTACCCGTGAGTTGCAGCGGCCAGGCCCCCGCCCTGGTCCCCGGGCAGGCGCTGAAAGTGATGACCTGGAACGTCCAGTACCTGGCCGGCAAGCGTTACGTGTTCTGGAATGACCTGGCCGCCGGTACCGACGAACGTCCCACAGCGGAAGACATGGCCTTCAGCCTCGACGAAGTGGCGCGGGTGATTCGCGACGAACAACCGGACATCGTGCTGTTGCAGGAGCTGGACGACGGCGCCAAGGCCAGCGATTACCAGCACCAGTTCAAACTGCTGCAGGAACGGCTCGCCGATTTGTACCCATGCAACGTCAGCGCCTTCGACTGGAAGGCCGACTTCGTACCGGACCCGCATATCTTCGGCAGCGTCGGCCGGCAACTGGCAACCCTGAGCCGCTACCGGATCGAACATGCCCAACGCCTGCAACTACCCGTTGTCTCGGGCAATCCGCTCAGCCGCCAATTCAACCCCAGAAACGCCTTGCTGGTGAGCTACTTGCCGTTGAGTGACGGTGGGCAGATGGCGGTGCTCAATACCCATCTGGAACGTGCGACACAAGCCGACAACACCTTGCAAAACCAGGTGAACGCCGTGGCCAGGACCCTCGATAAACTCGAAAGCCGTGGCACGCCGTGGTTGATCGGCGGGGATTTCAACCTGTTGCCGCTGGGTCAGTATCGACGCCTGTCCGATGCGCAACGCGCACCCTACTCCGCCGACAGCCCGTTGCACCTGCTGTGGGACAAATACCCGATGATCCCGACCAACAACGAAGCCAGCGGGATCGAGCGCGAGCGCTGGCTGACCCACTACCCGAACGATCCCGGGCTAAACGGCCCGGACCGGACCGTCGACTACCTGTTCTACAGTCCGCGGATAAAACGGGTGGAGGCCATGGTTCGGCAGGACGATACGTTGCGCATCTCCGATCACTTGCCGGTGATTGCGCGGTTCCTTCTACCCGCAACACCCTAGCCCCTCATTCAAGTCAGATGCAAAACCTGTGGGAGCGAGCTTGCTCGCGATGGCGTCGTGTCAGTCGACATCATTGTTGAATGACAAATCGCTATCGCGAGCAAGCTCGCTCCCACAGGGATGGTGCATGGGCTGGAATCAGGCTTAATGCACCTCCTCCAAATCATCATGCAGCAGCCCGAAGATCTCGCGCTTCATCTCGATGAATGAGCGCTCCATGACCATGTCCAGGTTGCGCGGTCGTTCGATCGGCACATCGAGGATCTGCTTGATCCGCCCCGGCCTGGCGCCCATGACGTAGACCCGGTCGCCGAGCAGAATCGCCTCGTCGATGTCGTGGGTCACGAACAACACGGTCTTCTTGCTGTTGCCCCACACCCGCAGCAACAACTGCTGCATTTGCAGGCGCGTCTGGCTATCGAGGGCGCCGAAGGGTTCGTCCATCAACAGGATCTGCGGGTCGTTGGCCAGCGCGCGGGCAATGGCGACGCGTTGCATCATCCCGCCGGACAACTGCTTGGCGTAGTTGTCGGCAAAGCCGCTCAGGCCCACTTCATTGACGTAGTAGTCGACAATATCCTTGCGCTGCGCCGCCGGCATGCCGCGCCGCTTGAGGCCGAACTCGACGTTCTGCCGCACGGTCAGCCACGGGAACAGCGTGTAGCTCTGGAACACCATGCCGCGATCCGCGCCGGGGCCCTCCACTTGTTGGCCGCCGACGTAGATCTCCCCCGACGTCGGTTCGGCCAGGCCGGCGGTGAGGTACAGCAGGCTCGATTTACCGCAACCCGACGGCCCCACCAGTACGGCAAATTGCTGGTCCGGCACCTCAAACGACACTTCTTCCAACGCGGTAAAGGTTCCGCCATCCGGCTTCTTGTAACGCAGGCTGACCTTGTCCACCTGCAGCCGAGGCGCGTTCACCGGGGCAGCCTGAGGGGCAACAAAACGATGAGTGGCGGCGGTTACTGAGCCCATGCGGTAATCCTCAGACGAAGGAAACGGAACAGTTGATCGGTGACCAGGCCCAGCAGGCCGATGATCGCGATGGCGAGGAAAATCACATCCACCTGGAAGCCGCGCATGGCCTTGAGGCTCAGGTAACCCAGGCCACTGGAGGCGGCGACCAGTTCAGCCACCACCAGGTAAGTCCAGGCCCAGCCCATGGTTACCCGCAGGGTGTCGAGCACGCCTGGCAGGGAAGCCGGGGCGATCACATGCAGCACCGCGTCACGACGGTTCGAACCGAGGGTATAGGAGGCGTTGATCAGGTCCTTGGAGATGCCTTTGGACACGTCCGCGATCATCACCAGTTGCTGGAAGAACACACCGAAAATGATCACCGAGACCCGCTGCTCCAGACCGATGCCGATCCACAGGATGAACAGCGGTACGAACGAAGTCACCGGCAGGTAGCGAATGAAGTTGACCATAGGCTCCAGGAACGCCTGGACGATGCGGAAGCTGCCCATCAACAATCCCAGTGGCACGGCCACCAGGGACGACACAATGAAACCGACCATCACCACTTCGACGCTGGCCCACACGTGCTGGCCGAGGGTGCCGTCGCGACCGAGGCGCACAGCGGCCTCGACCACCGCGCCCGGCGTCGGCAGGAACATGCCCGGCACCACACCGCCGTAGGACAACCCGGCCCAAAGGCCGACCAACAGCACCCAGGCCAGGCCGCTCGCGCTCCAGATCACCGAGACCGGCAAACCGGTCTTGGGCGTGATGCAGCGGCTCAGCCACGAATTGCGCTTGAACATGCAGCCTCCTAGAGCGGGGTGACGAAGCGGTTGTCGATCAGGTCGTCATTGCTGACGTTGTAGGGCTTGCCTTGCAGCTCGCTGGCGGTCTCGTTGGCCAGTTTGATCAGCGGTGCGCTGTCACCCGGCTTGCCCGGCGAACCCAGCAGTTTTTCGCTCATGGCCTGATCGTAGAAGCGCACGCCCTGGGCGGCCGCTTCCATTTCCTTCGGATCGGCCAGGTAACCGCCGACGCCCTTGGCCATGATTTTGTAGGCTTCCTGCGGATGATCCTTGGTGTACTGCACGGCTTTGTACAAACCGGCGACCAGCGCCTTGACGTCTTCCGGCTGTTTTTCGATGACGGAGCAGTTCAGTGCCACCACGTCGACGATCACCCCCGGTGTGCTGCTGCTGTCGATCAGCACCTTGCCCTGCTGCTTGTCGCGCACCATCGACAGGTGCGGCTCCCAGGTCACGGCAGCGGGTACACGACCGGCGATGAACGCGGTGGCGGCATCGTCGGCCGTCATGTTCTGCACGGTGATGTCGCTCATTTTCATGCCGTTCTTTTTCAGCAGATACGACAACCAGAACTGCGAGGTCGACCCTTCGTTGACCGCCACGGCCTTGCCTTTGAGTTCCTGCAAGCTCTTGACGTCCTTGCCTACCAGCACGCCGTCGCCACCATGGCTGTCGTCCAGCGCGGCCACGGCCTTGAAGCAGAATTGCGGACGGTACTTGAGCACCTCGTCGATGGTCGACGCCGAGCCGGACAATTCGCCGGAAGCTTGTGCGGCCATGTACATCGCCGCTTCTTCGACCACCGGCAATTCGACGGTCAAACCGTTTTCCTTGAAGTAGCCCAGGTCCTGGGCCAGGTACAGGGTGCCGTAGCCGACCCAGGTGGTATGACCGATGGACAGGGTGCCGGCCTGGGCGCTGGTGGCGACCGTCGCGGCGATGGCGGTGACCGCCAGTGGATGGACAACACGGGTAAGCAAGGACTTGATCATGGAGCACTCCCAAAGCTGTTGATTTAGTTTTGTCATGGGCAGTACGGCGAGCCCTGAATCGGCTGCAACCTGTGGTCTCTGAGGGACCCTTCGGCGGGCAGCATTCGGCGGGCTGGCGAGATCGATGTTGGCCCAAGGGCGGGATTAGGAAAATGAGGAAATATGTGGATGCGAACGATGAAAAAACTCGTTAGCGCGCACCGCCAAAAGGCGGCAATGGCGAGGATGCACAAGCTCAGTGCAAGACATGAAAAATGTGTTGAATCGGCCATAGCATTCGCGGGCAAGCCCGCTCCCACAGGTTATGTGTCGTGCCCAAAACGTGCGGCCGACACAAATCCTGTGGAAGCGGGCTTGCCCGCGAAGAGGCCCGCTAGAGCACTACAAAGTCAGAGCCGGCCGTATTCCTGCGCCGTTCGATCCACCGCTTTCAAAGTCTTGGCGATCAGTTCGTCAATCTCTTCACGGCTGGCAATCAACGCTGGCGCCATGATCATCCGGCCCAAGGTCGAGCGAATGATCACCCCCTCCTCAAAGCCAATCGTACGGCAGCGCCAGGCGATGTCGTTCTCATTGGCGAAGCGCTTGCGCGTGGATTTGTCTTCGGCCAGTTGCAGCGCCGCAACCATGCCGGTGCCCTGGATATCGCCCACCAGCGGGTGCTTGCCGAACACTTCGCGCAGGCACTGTTGCAGGTACGGACCGATGTCGTCCTTGACCCGCGTCACCACGCCTTCATCGCGCAGGGCCTTGAGGTTGGCAATCGCCACCGCCGCCGCCACCGGGTGCCCGGAATAGGTCAGGCCGTGGGCAAACACGCCGCCCTGCTCCACCAGCACCGAGGCCATTTTCTTCGACAGGATCAAGCCGCCCATGGGTATGTAACCCGAGGTCAGGCCCTTGGCGATGGACAGGGTGTCCGGCTCGAAACCGAAGTACTCGTGGGCGAACCATTCGCCGGTACGACCGAAGCCACCGATCACTTCATCGGCGCACAGCAGCACATCGTATTTGCGGCAGATGCGCTGGATTTCCGGCCAGTAGCTTTCCGGCGGAAAGATCATCCCGCCAGCGCCCTGGAAGGGTTCGGCGATGAAGCCTGCGACCTTGTCCGCCCCCAGTTCGAGAATCTTCGCTTCCAGTTGCTGTGCCGCGCGCAGGCCGAATTCGGCTGGCGTCAGGTTGCCTTCGTGAGCGAAGAAGTACGGCTCGTCGATGTGCTCGATGTCCGGAATCATGCCGCCCATTTCGTGCATGAATTTCATCCCGCCCAGCGCCGTCGCGGCCAGGGTCGAACCGTGGTAGCCGTTCCAACGGCCGATCATGATTTTCTTCTCGGGCTTGCCGAGCACCTGCCAGTAACGCCGCACCGTGCGGATCAACACCTCGTTGGCTTCGGAGCCGGAGTTAGTGTAGATCGCGTGGCTGTAGTGACCCGGCAGCAGGCTGAACAGCAGTTCGGACAGCTCGATCACCTGCGGGTGGGTGGTGTGGAAAAACATGTTGTAGTACGGCAGCTGCTCCAGTTGCTGGCTCGCCGCGGCCGCCAGGTCCTTGCGCCCGTAACCGAGGTTGGTGCACCACAGCCCGGACATGCCGTCGAGGTAACGGCGGCCATCGTTGTCCCACAGGTGCAGGCGCTCGCCACGGACCATCACCCGTGGTCCCTCGTCGTTGAGGGCTTTCTGATCGACGAACGCATGGATGTGGTGCGCAGCGTCGGCGGCCTGGTAGTCGCGGGTTTCACGTGGTGTGGTCATCGCCTGTTCTCCGTTTTGTTATCAGCGCAATTGAAACCAGGTGGTCTTCAACTGGGTGTATTTATCGAATGAATGCAGGGACAGGTCGCGGCCGAAACCGGACTGCTTGCCGCCGCCAAAAGGTACGGTCACGTCCAGTGCATCGACGCTGTTGACCGACACCGTGCCCGCTCGCAATTGTCGCGCCACGCGGTGGGCGCGGTTGAGGTCGTCGGTCCACAGCGAAGCCGCCAGACCGTAGACGCTGTCGTTGGCCAATTGCAATGCATGGGCCTCATCGTCGAACGCGGTGACGGCCAGAACCGGGCCAAATACTTCGTCGCGAAACAGCGGCATGTCCGGCGTCACGCCGGTAAAGATCGTCGGCTGGATGAAGTTGTCGGAGCCGTTGAAGATCGACTGCCGACCGCCACAAACCTTGGTCGCGCCCTGCTGCTCGGCCTGCTGGATGAACTTCATGATGTGCGCGGTCTGACGGCTGTCGACGATGGCACCGGCAGCGCTCGACGGGTCCAGCGGATCACCCGGCAACCAGCGTTCGGCCTGGGCCTTGAGGCGTTCTACAAACGCGTCATGAATCGAGCGCTGCACCAGCAAGCGCGAGTTGGCCGAGCAGACTTCGCCCTGATTGAAGAAGATGCCGAACGCGGCTTTTTCGGCCGCCAGGTCCAGGTCCTGACAATCGGCGAACACCAGGTTGGCGCTCTTGCCGCCGCACTCCAGCCACACCTGTTTCAGGTTCGACTGGGCCGAGTACTGCATGAAATATTTGCCGACTTCGGTGGAACCGGTGAACACCAGGCAATCGACGTCCGGGTGCAGGCCGAGGGCCTTGCCGGTTTGCTCGCCCAGGCCCGGCAGCACGTTCAACACACCCGCAGGCACACCGGCTTCAAGCGCCAGCTCCGCCAGACGCAAGGCCGAAAACGGTGACTGCTCGGCTGGCTTGAGAATCACCGAGTTACCCGCGGCCAGGGCCGGGGCGAGTTTCCACGCGGCCATGTCCAGCGGGAAATTCCACGGCACCACGGCAGCGACCACGCCAAGGGCTTCGCGGGTGATGGTCGCCAGCACGTTCTGCGCACTCGGTGCGACCTGATCGTAGAGTTTGTCGAGGCTCTCGGCGTACCAGCGGAACACCCCGGCGGCACCCGGCACATCGATGTTGTAGGCATCCGTGACGGGCTTGCCCATGTTCAAAGAATCGAGCAGCGCCAGTTCTTCACGGTTTTCGAGGATCAAGTCGGCCAGGCGCAGCAGCGCTTGTTTACGTTCGGTCGGCGAACGTGCCGACCAGGTGCCGGCTTCAAACACTTGCCGCGCATTGCGCACCGCCGCATTCACATCTTCCTCGCCACAGGCCGCGACATTGGCCAGGCATTGCCCGGTGGCGGGGTTGATCGCGGCGAAAGTCTGCCCCGATTGTGCCGCTCGGCGCTGGCCGTCAATTACGGCCTGGTCGGGAAACCGCAGGGAAGCGGCTGTGCGTTGCCAATACTCAAGCTCGAACACGTTCGGATGCTCCAGAGGACATTCTTGTGTATTGGATAGTCGCTCAGGCCCGAGCGGTGGAAAACCAGTAAAAATGTGTTCGCAGGCCAAGAAAAAACTACGTAGCCAATCTCCCTTCTGGCGCAGCATGTGGTTATTGTTCAACCACAACAAATCGCTACCCGAGCGGATAGGGGTGGCGCGCAAATTGCCTGGATGCCTGATTCGTTCTCCCCCGAGGTTTGCTGTGGCTGCCTACAATCTGCGTCAACTGAAATACTTCATCACCACCGTCGAGTGCGGCAGTGTCGCCGAGGCCTCGCGCAAGCTGTACATCGCCCAGCCGTCGATCTCCACGGCCATCAAAGGGCTGGAAGACAGCTTCGGTGTGCAACTGCTGATTCGCCATCACGCCCAGGGCGTGTCATTGACACCCAGCGGTGCACGCTTCTACCGCAAGGCCCAGGAACTGCTGCGCATGGCCAAGGAGTTCGAACAGAACGCCCTGGCCGACAACGATGTGGTGTCCGGGCAGATCGATATCGGCTGCTTCGAAACCGTCGCGCCGCTGTACCTGCCGCAATTGATCGCCGGGTTTTCGGCGTTGTACCCGGGAGTGGAAATTCGCATCCGCGACGGCGAGCAGCAAGAACTGGTGCAGGGCCTGACCTCTGGCGCCTTCGATCTGGCGATCCTCTATGAGCACGATCTCGACGGCACCATCGCAACCGAACCCTTGATGCCGGCGCAACGGCCTTACGCGCTGCTGCCGGCCGATCACCGTTTTGCCCAGCAGGCACAAGTCTCACTGCGGGACCTGTGCCTGGAGCCGATGATTCTTTTGGACGTGCAGCCGAGCCGGACCTATTTCGTCAGCCTGTTCGAAGAGCTGGACCTGACCCCGCGCATTGCCTTCAGCTCGCCATCGATCGAGATGGTGCGCGGCATGGTCGGACAAGGCTTCGGTTTCTCGATCCTGGTGACCAAGCCGCATTCGGAGTGCACCTACGACGGGCAGAAAGTGGTGTGCGTGGACATCGCCGAAGACGTCACCGGCTCAGGGCTGGTGGCGGCCTGGCTCAAGCGCGGGCAACTGACCAAACCGGCGCAGTTGTTTGCTGACTATTGCCGTGAACAACTGACCGCCAAGTCCGAAAACCCACAGTAACTTCTGTGGCGAGGGGGCTTGCCCCCGTTGGGTCGCGAAGCGGCCCCAAAACCTGTTACAGCGTTCTGTCAGATCCTCCGCATGCAATGTATTGCGACTGCTTCGCAGCCGAACGGGGGCAAGCCCCCTCGCCACAGAGTCCGGTGTTAACCGTTATTTACGCGGTTTGATCCGCGCAGTCGCTTCAGCCACCAGCGGATCATCCGGCCAGTAATGCTTCGGGTACCGCCCTTTCAAATCCTTCTTCACTTCGGCGTAGGTGCTGCGCCAGAAGTTCGCCAGGTCCTGCGTCACCTGCACCGGCCGCCGCGCCGGGGACAGCAGGTGCAGCTTGACCACTTGCCGCCCTCCGGCGATGCGCGGGGTTTCGGCCAGGCCGAACAACTCCTGTAGACGCACCGCCAGAATCGGCGGCTGTTCGCTGTAGTCCAGGCGAATCGACGATCCCGACGGCACGCTCAAATGATGCGGCGCCAACTCGTCCAGCCGCTGCGGCAGCGGCCACGGCAGCAGGTTGTGGACGATGCTCGACAGGTCCAGATTGGCGAAGTGACTGAGACGCGACACCTTGCCCAGATACGGCATCAGCCAGTGTTCCAGGCCTTTGAGCAACGCTGCATCGCTGACATCCGGCCATTCGCTCTCGCCTTTGCCGGCGAGGTCCAGTTGCCGCAACAACGCCACTCGAGCCTGCCACTGACGCAGCTCCGGCGTCCATGGCAACAGCTCCAGGCCTTTGCGCCGTACCAGATTCACCAGCGCCTGGCTGCGGGCGCTTTCGTCGAGGCCGGTGAGCGGTTCACGGCTGAGGATCAATTCGCCAACCTTGCGCTGACGTTCGGCCCGCAGCACACCTTCGCGCTCATCCCAATCCAGTTGATCGACGCAACGCACCTGCTCGGCCAGCACTGAGTCGAACAGCGCCGGATCGAAATCCGTCGCCAGGTAAATCCGCTCTTCACGTTGGCCCTGGCGACTACCCAGATCGGCGATCACCAGCCACGGCTGCTTCATCAGGCTGTCGGCCTCGGCGAACAGCGCGGCACGTCCGTTGGCCAAGCGATACTCCGCGCCACCGGCGCGCCGTTGTTGGGCGACGCGGTCGGGATAGGCCAGCGCCAGCAACGCACCGAGCCAGCGCGGGTGATCCGGATCGCTGACCGGCTCCGAGGCTTTACCGCGCAAGTAACCACGGTATTGTCGCGCCAGTTGCCGTGCGCGTTGCACGCCCCCCTGCGCGCCACGTGCGGCGCGCTCTTCGCCAGACAGCAATACCAGTCGGCTGTGCAAGTCCGCCCCGGCGCCACGCAAGATATCGCGTTCGCCGAGCAGTGCGGCGACGTCGCACGCCATTTCCGCCAGACCCAGTGCCTGGCCGCGCAACAGCAAATGCGCGATACGCGGATGGGCCGGCAGTTCGGCCATGGCCTGGCCGTGACGGGTCAGCGCTTCGCCGTCCAGTGCGCCCAGGCGTTCGAGCAGATCCTGGGCCTGTGCATAAGCGGCGGCCGGTGGCACGTCAAGCCACACCAGTTGCCCGGGTGTCACACCCCAGCGTCCCAATTGCAGGGCCAGCCCGGCAAGGTCCGCCGAGAGGATTTCCGCACCGCCATAAGCCGCCAGTTGCTCGTGCTGGTCCTGGGACCACAGGCGATAACAAACACCCGGTTCCAGACGCCCGGCCCGGCCCGCGCGCTGGGTCGCACTGGCCTTGGAAATGCGCTGGGTGTCGAGACGCGTCATGCCGCTGCCCGGGTCGAAACGCGGCACCCGCGCCAGCCCGGCATCGATCACCACGCGCACGCCGTCGATGGTCAAACTGGTTTCGGCGATGTTGGTGGCCAGCACCACTTTGCGCTTGCCCGGCGGCGCCGGATCGATCGCTGCCCGTTGCGCTGTCAGGTCCAGTTCACCGTGCAACGGACACAACAGAACCTGTGGGTTGTCACCCAAGGCATCGGCCAATTGCTGATGCACGCGGCGGATTTCCGCTTGCCCCGGCAGGAACACCAGCACGCTGCCAGTCTCGTCGTTCAAAGCTTCGAGGAGGGTCTGCACCAGGCGCGGCTCGATGAATTCACCGGCCTGGAACGGCCGGCCCCAGCGCATCGCCACCGGGTACATGCGCCCTTCGCTGCGCAGGATCGGTGCGTCGTCAAGCAACCCGGCCAAGCGTTCGCCTTCAAGCGTGGCGGACATCAAGAGGATTTTCAGCGGCTGGTCGTCACGGAACAGTTCGCGGCCATTGAGGCTCAGGGCCAAGGCCAGGTCAGCATCGAGGCTACGCTCGTGGAATTCGTCGAAGATCAGCAGGCCAACACCTTCGAGCGCCGGGTCATCCTGGAGGCGCCGGGTGAGGATGCCTTCGGTGACCACTTCGATTCGGGTATTGGGGCCGACCTTGCTGTCGAGGCGAATGCGATAGCCCACGGTTTCGCCGACCTTTTCCCCCAGCTCACTGGCCAGCCGCTCCGCCGCTGCCCGTGCGGCCAACCGGCGGGGTTCGAGCATCAGGATGGTCTGCCCGGCGAGCCATGGCTCGTTGAGCAAGGCCAAAGGCACGCGGGTGGTTTTACCAGCACCGGGCGGTGCTTCGAGCACGGCTTCGTGGCGTGTAGCGAGGGCTTCACGCAGGGCGGGTAAAACTTCATCGATCGGCAAAGAAATCATGCTGGCTCCAAAACAGAGGCGCGAGTATAACGGCGAACTGCCAGGCGTTCGTCAGGGTCTTAATTCATACCGACGACGTTTCGTTTTGAGATTACCCAGGAGATTTCATATGCGTGCTCCCTTTCGCCTGATTGGCGGTGTTCTGGTCGCAACCTTGCTGACTCAAGTGACCGCCTGCGGGTCGATTTTCTACCCCGACCGCCGTGGCCAGATCGAAGGCAAGATCGACCCGGCCATCGCCGCGCTCGATGCCGTGGGCCTGCTGTTCTACATCATCCCCGGCCTGATCGCGTTTGCCGTGGACTTTGCCACCGGCGCGATTTATTTCGAGCCGGGCAAGACCGCCCAGATCGATCCGCAAAAACTCAAGGACGCCATCGGCCCCGACGGCCAGGTCGATAACCGCAAGTTGCAGACTATTCTGGAAAGCGAGCTGGGCCGCAGCTTCCCGCTGGACGATCCACGCCTGATCCAGAGCAAAGGCAGCGCCCAGCAACTGGCGATGTTCGGCCTGCAACCGGCCGCGTAATCCCTACACGCGAAAGGACTCTTCAAGGAACGATGGCCACTATGACCTCCAGCTCCGAACACGCCCGCCTGCTGCGGCTGGCGACCCGTGCCTCGGTGGCGGTGGCGTGCACGTTGATCATCGCCAAAGCCATCGCCTGGTGGCTGAGCGGCTCGGTGAGCATGCTCGCCGGGCTTACCGACTCGACACTCGACGGCGTCACCTCATTGCTCAACCTGCTGGCGGTGCATTACGCCCTGCGCCCCGCCGACGATGATCATCGCTACGGGCACGGCAAGGCCGAGTCACTGGCGGGCATGGCCCAGGCGTTGTTCATTGGCGGCAGTGCGGTACTGATTGCGTTGCAGGCCTATGATCGGCTCAAACACCCCGAACCGGTCGGCGCGCCGTGGATCAGTATTGGCGTGATTGTGTTCTCCCTCGTACTGACCCTGGCGTTGTTGATGTTTCAACATCGGGTGGTCAAGGCCACCGGCTCCAACGCGGTGCGCGCCGACTCCCTGCACTACCGCTCGGACCTGCTGCTCAACGGCAGCATTCTGATCGCGCTGGTGTTGGCCGGGTTTGGCCTGCATCAGGTCGACCCCTGGTTCGGTCTGGGAATCGCCGCCTACATTCTGTGGAGCGCCGTGCAGATCGCCCGGGAGAGCTTTGCGGTATTGATGGATGAAGAACTGCCGCCGGAGGTCAGCCGGCACATGCTGGAATTGGCGTGCAGCGTGCCCGGCGTGCTGGGTGCCCATGACCTGCGCACGCGAATCTCCGGCAACCAGTGGTTTGTACAGTTGCATCTGGAGCTGCCGGGGGAACTGACGCTGTCAGTCGCCCACGGCATCAGTGATCAGGCTGCCGCGGCCATTCACGACGCCTACCCGCGAGCCGAAGTGCTGGTGCACGCCGACCCGCAGGAAGTGGTGAAAACCGCTCGGGCTCAGTAGTTCACCTGATAACCACGACTGCTCAGGCAACTGCCCTGGGCCTGTCGGTAGGCTTGCACCACCGACGGGTCTGGCTGGTAGGTGGCAGTGCGTGGATCGAAACCACTCTGCTGCACCGCGTATTGATAACACTCGAAACCATCGCGACTGACCTGCTCCGGCGATTGGCCGTTGGCCGGGTACGCTTCCACGTCATAACCATTGCTGGCGGCCAGGGGTGGCGACTGCGGCTGGCCAACCGGCGGCTCGACCACAACGTAATCCCGGGTGCTCTCCTCATAGGCGTAATACGAACCGGCCGCGAGGAACAGCAGCGCCCCGCCGATCCACACCTGCTCGGCATAATCAGGAAGGTAGCTGACGCGAATCCCGCGTGGCGGCTCTACCACCTCATAACGCGGACCCAGCGGGCGATACCAGTAGCCACCGGAATAGTAGTAATCCATGCCACGGTAAGGCACGCGGAAGTTACGTTCGGGGAAGCGGTCGATCACCTGGCCGGGGCGATACCTGGGACCTGGCCCCCAGCCGTTACCGTGTCCGCTTGGGCGTCCATCCCAGTGATTGTCATTGGTCGGCGCACCGATATAGCCCTTCCAGCGCTGATTGTAATCGTTGCGATGCGGTTGATCCTGGTAGTGCTGATCCTGGTAGTCACCGCGCCGCGGCGGCTGGGTCTGGCGCACGGTGTCCGGGCGCGGCTGGATCGGCATGTCAGTGGCCGGTGCCTGCGGCGGTGGCGGTGGTGAGCGAACCGGGCTGTTGAAATCCGGCGCTGGATGGGACTGCCTCTGGCTATTGTTCTGATGTTGATTCTGGCCGTTGTGCTCGTACCGGCGGTTGTCGTTGTTCTGCGCACGCGGCTCGTTCTGTGGCGGGCCGTTCTGCGGGCGTGGCTGGTTGTTGCCACCACGGCCCTGACTACCACCCCCCTGATGCCCATCCTGACCGTGCTGCCCGCCATCATGGCCACGGTTTTGCTGATCATCGGCCAGCGTTTGCGCAGTGACACTGACACACAACAAACCAACACCGGCCAAACGCCAGATGCGCGATTTCATGCTTATCCTCATTGCGGGTCAGGGCCTGTACGTAAGACTGGGAAAGCAGTGGCCGGTTCTGCGACAGGTTATCAGTCACGCAACTTATTTATTGAGGCCAGGAGGGTCAAATTCCACGCAAGAAAAAGGGGAGACCCGTCGGCCTCCCCTTGGAGAACTTCGTCCTGGCTCAACGCTTGTGGCGCCGGCTCACCTCACGCCGTCTTCTGGACAGTGTGTAGCTCGGGGGCCGGCACATCCCCGGTGGGGGTGGCGACCGCGGCGGGCCTGATTGGGCGAGCCGCACTGGACTGTTTGTCCGAGCAGTGATTCTGGTGATAAGAATAGGCCGTGAGCACCGACAGAGGATTGCGAAGATTGCTCAATTAAACATCACTTGCGCAATTTTTAACCCCGGATACATAATCTGCCGCAATAGTTACGACAAAGGACTGATTGATGAGCAAGCTCGATCGTTACGACCTGAGTATTTTGGCGGAATTGCAGCGCGACGCACGCATCTCCAACCAGGAGTTGGCCGAGCGCATCGGTCTGTCGCCTTCGCCGTGCTCGCGGCGGGTCAAGCAACTGGAAGACGACGGCTACATTTCCCGTCAGGTCGCCCTGCTCGACCGCAAAATGCTCGGCCTGAGCCTGACGGCCTACGTGCTGATCGGTATGGACCGTCATACGCCGGAACGTTTCGAGAACTTCGAAGCGGCCATTCGCACCTTGCCCCAAGTGCTCGAATGCAGCCTGGTGACGGGGATGGATGCCGACTATCAACTCAAGGTCGTGGTGCCGGACATGGATCACTACCAGAAACTGCTGCTCGGGCATCTGACCCGGATTGAAGGCGTGACCAGCGTGCGTTCAAGTTTTGTGCTGAACCAGGTACTCAACAGCACCGAACTGCCGCTGACTCATCTGCGCAGCTAAATACGCCATCGCTGGCAAGCCAGCTCCCACAGGTTTTGTGTTGACCTCAATTTTGTGAGCGACTCAAAACCTGTGGGAGCGTGGCTTGCCCGCGAAGAGGCCAGCACAGGCGACGAATGACTGCGACACACCGACGCAGGTCAATACTGCACGCAGCCAGCGAGGCGTATACTCCCCGCGCCCTTTTAGCCTCGCCCGCGCTGGAGATGTTCGATGGATCCTGCAGTCTTTGAAGAGTGGATGATGACCGGTCTGGTCACGATCCTGATCATTTTCATGGGTTTCATCGTCTGGGATCTGGCGAAGAAGTCCAAGGCCGGGCGCTTTGGCTCGTTCATCCTGTTCTTCGTCCTGGGCCTGGGCGTGGCCGCGTTCATCATCAAGAGCGTGGTGATCGGCCTGATCGAATCCGGCGCCTTATAAGCGCGCCGGTACTTCTTTCCACTGTCCCTGATCGAGCCCTTCGATCGTCCAGTCACCGATTCTGACCCGCACCAGGCGCAAGGTCGGCAAACCGACCGCAGCGGTCATGCGCCGCACCTGCCGATTGCGCCCTTCGCGAATCACCAACTCCAGCCAGCTGGTCGGCACGCTTTTGCGAAAGCGCACCGGCGGATTGCGCGGCCATAGCTCGGGCTCGTCCAGTTGTCGCGCCTCGGCGGGCAAGGTCATGCCGTCATTCAATTCGACGCCGTCACGCAGGCGCTGCAATTGCTCGGCGCTCGGCTCGCCTTCGACCTGCACCCAATAGGTCTTGGCCAATTTGTGCTTCGGGTCGGCGATTCGCGCCTGAAGCTGACCGTCGTTGGTCAGCAGCAACAAGCCTTCACTGTCGCGATCCAGCCGTCCGGCCGGATAGATTCCCGGTACATCGATGTAGTCCTTGAGCGTCGCGCGCCCTTCGCCGTCGCTGAATTGCGTCAGCACATCGAAGGGTTTGTTGAACAGGATCAGCTTCGGCTCGGCCGGTGGTGCCTTGGCGACACGGCGCGGGGCTGCAGGCGACGGTTTCGTGCCAGGGCGGCGGGAAACGGGACGTTGAGGAGGACGAGGCATGAGAAAGGAAACATCTAACGGTCAGGGCTGCCAATGCTAGTGCCCCAACCGTCAAATGACCATGACAACCGTTAGCGGAACGGTGGCTCGTCGAAGCTGCGCAGTTTGCGCGAGTGCAGTGAGTTGAGCTCGGTGCGCAACAGATCCACCGCTTCGATACCGATCTTCAAGTGCTGGCTGACCGCGCGCTCATAGAAGGCGTTGGCCGAGCCCGGCAACTTGATTTCGCTGTGCAGCGGTTTGTCCGAGACGCAGAGCAACGTGCCGTACGGCACCCGCAAACGATAACCCTGGGCGGCGATGGTGCCACTTTCCATGTCCACCGCCACGGCGCGGGACAGGTTGATCAGCGGCCTTTCCTGCGCCCAGCGCAGCTCCCAGTTACGGTCGTCGTAGGTCAGCACGGTGCCGGTGCGCAGGCGTTTTTTCAGCTCGTCACCCTTCTCGCCGGTGATGTTGGCCGCCGCCTGCTGAAGCGCCATCTGCACTTCGGCCAGGGCCGGAATCGGAATGTTCGGCGGCACGACCCGGTCGAGAATGCCGTCGCGGCGCATGTAGGCGTGGGCCAGCACGTAGTCGCCAATCGTCTGCGACTGACGCAGGCCGCCGCAGTGGCCGATCATCAGCCAGCAATGCGGGCGCAGAACGGCGAGGTGGTCGGTGATGTTCTTGGCGTTGGAGGGGCCGACACCGATGTTGACCAGGGTCACGCCGTGGCCGTCACTGGCGATCAGGTGATAGGCCGGCATCTGGTAACGGTGCCAGACCACGCCGGCGGCAATCGCCGAGGCTTCACCGTGATCCATGCTCTTTTCGATGATCACGTTACCCGGCAGCACCATGCGCACGAAGCGCGGGTCTTGGCGCAATTGTTCCAGGCCGTGGACGATGAACTGGTCGACATAGCGGTGGTAGTTGGTCAGCAGAATCCACGGCTGCACATGGCGCCAGTCGCTGCCGGTGTAATGCACCAGTCGGCGCAGGGAGAAATCCACCCGTGCGGCATCGAAAAGGGCCAGCGGCAGCGGATCGGTGTTTTCCCAGTCGTACAAACCGTCGGCAATGCCGTCGGTCGCGGCCGACAGGTCGGTACTCGGGAATACCCGCGCCAGCACGGCGGCGGTGACGCCGGAGCCTCCCAGTTCATCGCCCTGCTCGACCACATACGGATACGGGATGTTCTGCTGGCTGACACCGACTTCCACCGTCACGGTGAAGTCGTGCATCAACGGAACCAGTTGTTCCAGCAGGTACTTACGGAAAGCCGACGGATGGGTGACGGTGACGCTGTAGGTGCCCGGCAGCTGGACCTTGGCATAGGCACGGGTGGTCTGCGGGACTTCGCCCTGGCAAAGGTAGGTCAGGCGCAGCTCGGGATAACGGAACAACGCCCGCTGCTCGGCATCAGGCTCGACGCGGTCCTTGAGGTAACGCTTGAGCGCCTGACTCAGCGCGGTGGTTGCACGATTGTGCAAGAGTGCGAGCCGATCCACGGCTTGCTCGGCGGTTTGAACGACAATAAAAGCTTCGGTCACGATCAGCATCCTGTGTTCTGACTTGCAGACCTTCATCTTGCCTGCATCGTCGCTTCACGGGAACAGTGATTGCTACACAAACCCCGGGGCGCACCGCAGATCAAATGTGGGAGCGGGCTTGCTCGCGAAAGCGGTCTGTCAGTCACATCAACATTGAATGTGAAACCGCATTCGCGAGCAAGCCCGCTCCCACATTGGTCCAGTGGCGTCCTGCACCTGGGATCAGAAACCCTGCGGGGTCGATCGGGCGACAATCGCTTCCACGTCCAGGCCGCGTGACAACGCGCCGTACACTCGGCCGCCACCGTCCAGGCGACTGGCGATGAAGGCATCACTGACCACCGAATTCCCGGCTTCCAGCAGCAACTTGGCCTGCAATCCCAAGGCGATGTCTTCAGTCAGTTGCCGGGCGCGGTACTGAATGTCGCTGGTGTCCTTGAAGGCTGCCTGCAATTGCTGGATGTGCGCGGCAAGGCGCTTGTCGCCATGGCCATCGCCCAACTCGCTGAACAGTGCATCGAGCACGCCCGGCTCTTTCGACAGGGCACGCAGCACGTCCAGGCACTGCACGTTGCCGGAACCTTCCCACGTCGAGTTCACCGGCGCCTCGCGGTAAAGCCGCGGCAAAATGCTGTCTTCGACATAACCCGCGCCGCCCATGCATTCGGCCGCTTCGTTGATCATGGCCGGCGCCCGCTTGCAGATCCAGTACTTGCCCACCGCCGTTACCAACCGGGCGAACCTGGCTTCCTGCGAGTCGTCCAGATGATCCAGCGCCCGGCCCATACGCAGGCTCAAGGCCAGGGCGGCTTCGCTTTCCAGCGCCAGATCCGCCAGCACGTTCTGCATCAATGGCTGCTCGCTGAGCAATTTGCCGCCGACCGAACGATGAGCACAATGATGACTGGCCTGGGTCAGCGCCTGACGCATCAGCGAACTGGAACCGACCATGCAATCGAAGCGGGTCATGGCGACCATCTCGATGATCGTCGGAACGCCACGCCCCTCTTCACCGATCATCCACGCCAGTGCGCCGCGAAACTCCACTTCGCTCGAAGCGTTGGAGCAATTGCCGAGCTTGTTCTTCAAGCGCTGGATGTAGAACTGATTGCGTGTGTCGTCCGGGCGATGGCGCGGCAGCAGGAAACAGGTCAGGCCCTTGTCGGTCTGCGCCAGTGTCAGGAAGGCGTCGCACATCGGTGCCGAGCAAAACCATTTGTGCCCCACCAACTCATAGGCCTGGCCCGGACCGCTGGCTCCAACCGGATACGCCTTGGTGGTATTGGCCCGCACATCGGTGCCGCCCTGCTTCTCGGTCATGGCCATGCCGATGGTGACCCCGGCCTTGTGGGCCATGCCGACGTTGCGCGGGTCGTATTCGGTAGCGAGGATTTTCGGCAACCACTTTTGCGCCAGGTCCGGTTGCAGACGCATGGCCGGAACGCTGGCGAAGGTCATGGTCAACGGGCAGCCACTGCCGGCTTCGGCCTGGCTGTGCAGATACGACATGCTGGCGCGGGCCACATGAGCGCCGTCCTGCGGGTGCGCCCAGGGCAACGACGTCAGGCCGTGCTCGACTGCCGTGCGCATCAGTTGGTGATAGGCCGGATGAAATTCCACCAGATCGATGCGATGACCAAAGCGGTCATGACTGTTGAACACCGGCTTGTTCTGATTGGCGAGGAACCCGGCTTCCATCAACGGACCACCGGCCAGCGCGCCGTAAGCATCGATCCGCGATTCGGCCCAACCGGCCCCGAACCGCCGCGACCATTCCTGCAACGGCAGGTCGATGCGGTAAAGGTTGGCGCCGTCCAGTGACGGTGGCTGGTTGGTGACTTCGTGGGTTTCGGCAAACTGATGCAGGTTCATGACTGGGCTCCTTTGGTCGGCCAAGGGACTTCAGTTAAGCACCGCCCCTCAGCCGAACAAAGTGTCATATCCGCCTAACTGTCGGCGCTTTCGCCCTGTTGCGAGCAGAGCACCCGACGGTAGAGCGCGGCCTGCAAGTCTTCGAATTTCACCGGTTTGCTCAGGTAATCGATCAACGCGCCGGTCGGGCAGCGTTCACGGCCCCCCCCCAGGGCGATCATGAACAGCGGCAGCTCGGCATAGCCCGGCAACGCGCGGATCTGGCAGCACAGCGACTCACCGTCCTGACGCGGCAACTGACAATCGACCAGCACCGCGTCAAACACTTCGCGTTGCAGGAGATCGAGGGCGATATCGGCTCCGTCGGCCGTACGCACGCGGAAACCCAGCTTGAGCAACATGCCGCGCATCACCAACTGGCTGATGCTGTTGTCATCCACCAACAACACGGCACAATCCTGCGGCAGGCGCAGGCGCGGAAAATCCCGGGGCATCAATGGCGCCAGCGGGCGTTCGACCACCGACAGCCCGACTTCCACATCCAGCTGAAACCGGCTGCCGCGTCCTGGCTCGGAGCGATGCGTCAGGCGTCCACCGAGCAATTCGACCAACTGCCGGCAAATCGCCAGGCCAACACCCAGGCCACCGTATTCACGGGTCATCGAGCCGTCGAGCTGGAAGAACCGTTGATACATCGTGGCCTCTCCCAGATCGGTGAAGCCAATACCCGTATCGATTACCGCGAAGGTCAACGCCAGCCGGTCGGGCTCAACGGCCTTGCCGGTCACCCGCAAGGCCAGGCCGCCGACCCGGGTGAACTTGATGGCGTTGTCCAGCAGACACTCCAGGCATTGCGCGATCTTGGTGTTGTCGCCGTGCAAGCGATCCGGCACGCCGGATGCGACGTCGACCTTGAAGTCCAGCGACTTGCTCGAAGCGTTGCCCTCGAACTGCGTGCGCAGTGCCTCGACCATGCGGCGCAAGCTGAAAGTGTCGGCCGAGGTCTGGAGTTTGCCGGCCTGCAGTTCGGTGAGGGTCAGGATACCGTTGACCATGCGCATCATGTCCCGCGCCGACCCCGAAGCCGTCTGCTGATACTGCTCAAGCTCCGGGTCCATTTCGACCGTCTGCATCAATTCCAGTGAACCGATCACACCGTTCATGGGCGTGCGCAGTTCGTGGGTCAGGGTGGCCAGGAATTCGTCCTTGAGCTTGTTACTGCGAGCCAGTTGCTGGTTGAGGATTTCAAGCTTCTGGCCGGCGTCGAGCAGCGTCTGCGCCTGCTGCTCGCGCATGTCGTTAATGCGGTCGGCCAGTGCCAGGGACAACAACGCCACTTCGATGGCCGAGCCGATCTGGCTGGAGTACATGGTCAGGAACACATTCGGCAGGTATCCCAGCACCATCAACGTATTGACGATACCGCCGAGCAAAAACGCCGACCAGGCAATGATGAAATACCGCGCAACGCGCAGCCCCCGCAGCCAGGCAAAGATCCCGGCGGCAAAAATCACCACCGTGAACGTCAGCGCCAGGGCCGTGGCAAGGCGCAACGCCAGGGCGTAGCTGGTCATTAAAGACAGGCCGACCACCAGCGCACCGAAGGCAACCAGCGCCAGCAACAAGCGGTCGAGCCAGCGACTGTGGGTAGCCATTTGCAGGAAGCTGCGGGCGAACTGACTGCCGAACAGCCCCGCGCAGCCGATGAAAAACGGCGTCGCGGCGTTGGCCCACCAAGGGTTGTCCGGCCAGAAATACTGCACAGCCGCGCCGTTGACCGACAGCTGATACAAGCCGAACGAAGCGATATAGAAGATGTAGTAGAGGTAACTGGTGTCGCGCACGCTGAGGTAGATGAACAGGTTGTAGACCAGCATCCCCAGCAACACGCCGTAGATCAGCCCCAATACGTAGAGGCGCACGGGCTGCTCTTCGAGGTAGGCGGTGCTCGACCACAAGGTTACCGGTGCCTGGATCGAACCTTCGCTTTGCAAGCGCAGGAATACGGTTTCAGCCTGCTCGGGTTTGAACGTCAGGTCGAATAGATAGTTGTTCTGACGAATCTCGCGGCTGGCGAAAGGCAAGGCATCGCCGGTCTGCCTGACCAACTGATAGTTGCCGGCCGCATCGGGCAAATAGAGATCGAGATGATCGAGGGGTGGATAGGCCAGTTCCAGCAGCCAGGTCCGTTGCGCCGCCGGATCGGTCGGGCGGTAATGCAGGTCGATTTTCAGCCAGAACACCGAGCGCGAGTAGCCGGCGTTGAGTGTGTCTTTGTTGTGTGCCTTGAAGTTGCCGGCCGCCGCTTGCGCGCGGATATCCGCGATGGTCGCCTGACCACCTGCGTCCTCGTAGACCTGCAGGGTTCGGCCCAAGGGGAGGCTTTGAGTGAGCTCATCAAACTCGACGGCGCCTGCCAGGAGGGGCAAACACAACAGCAACATCAGCAAATAGCGCATTGAAGCCCCAGCGTGGCCTGTCCGGTTCTGTCAGGAAGCCCCCCATTCCTTTTGAGCAGACGTAAAACCGGTATCACCTGTTATTGGTTTGGATCCACTCTAGCATAGCCGTTGATGGCCATTAAACACCATTGAAATTTTTCATGAAAAGGCTCTAGGACGGGCGTTCCGGCGAAGGCTTTTTTGAGATAGAGCTGTTTGTTTTGGGCAAAAAATCAAAAGATCGCAGCCTTCGGCAGCTCCTACAGGTTTGCGTCGATCCGCCCTTCTTGCAGGGGCTGCCGAAGGCTGCGATCTTTTGCCTTTTTCTACGTCTCACACCGAAGTGCACGCACACCCGAAAAACGTTGTTTGGTGGTAAGCTCGCGCACCATGAATATCTACAGCTCTCGCCCCGTTGTCCTCTGTCTCTCCGGCCACGACCCAAGTGGTGGCGCCGGCTTGCAGGCAGATATCGAAGCCCTGCTCGCCCAGGGTTGCCATGCGGCTCCGGCCGTCACCGCCCTGACCGTGCAAGACACCGTCAATGTCACTGACTTCCGCGTCCTCGACCGTGAGTGGGTACTGGCCCAGGCCAATGCCGTGCTCAACGATTCCGAAGTCGCGGCGGTCAAACTGGGCATGCTCGGTTCCCTGGAAATGGTCGACACCGTGGTCGAACTGCTTTCGGCGCACCCGCATTTGCCAGTGGTCTGCGACCCGGTGCTGCGTGCCGGCGGCGGTGGACGCCTGGGCAAGGACGAAGTCGGCTACGCCATGCGCGAACGCCTGCTGCCCTTGTCGATCATTGCCACTCCCAACCTTCCCGAAGCCCGGATCCTCGCCGAACTGCCCGAAGGCACCGCGGACGAGTGCGCTGAAAAACTCCTGCCGTTCGTCAAACACCTGCTGATCACCGGCGGCCATGGCGACGAAACCGAAATCCACAATCGCCTGTACAGCCGCGACGGCCTGCGCGAGACCTTTACCTGCCAGCGCCTGCCTGGCAGTTATCACGGTTCCGGCTGCACCCTGGCCAGCGCGCTAGCCGGTCGTCTGGCCCAGGGTGAAAACCTCGCCAGCGCTGTGCAGACAGCGCTTAACTACACTTGGCGCACCCTGCGTGACGCCGAGCAGTTGGGCAAAGGCCAGTTTGTGCCGCGCCGCCTGCCGCTGGATTTCTGTTCGTAACTTCCATTTGTAATGCGGTGAGGCTTGTCCGATGAAACTACGTGGCCTGTACGCCATTACCGACAGCCATTTGCTGGACGGTAAGTTGCTCAAGTACGTGGAGGCGGCGCTGGAAGGCGGCGTCACCTTGCTGCAGTACCGCGACAAAAGCAGCGACGAGGCCCGCCGCCTGCGTGAGGCCGAAGCCTTGCGCGAGCTGTGCGAACGCTACAAGACCCACCTGATCATCAACGATGATGCCGAACTGGCCGCGCGCCTCAATGTGGGCGTGCACCTGGGCCAGACCGATGGCCCACTGTCACCGACCCGCGCTCTGCTCGGTTCCAAAGCCATTATCGGCTCGACTTGCCATGCGCAGCTCGAACTGGCCGAACAGGCCGCCAAAGAAGGCGCCAGTTATGTTGCCTTCGGCCGCTTCTTCAACTCCAACACCAAACCCGGCGCACCGACCTGCAGCCTCGAACTGCTCGACCAGGCGCGCAAGCAACTGCACCTGCCAATCTGCGCGATCGGCGGCATCAACCTGGACAACGCCGCCCCGCTGGTGGCCCATGGGGTCGATCTGCTGGCCGTGGTGCATGGCCTGTTCGGCGCCGAGAGCACGGCTGAAGTCACCCGCCGTGCCCGCGCCTTTAACGAATTACTTAAAATCTGAGAGCCCGATCATGTCTCGTTCCGAAACGCTGTTTGCCAATGCCCAGAAACACATTCCCGGTGGCGTGAACTCTCCGGTTCGCGCGTTCAAGAGCGTCGGCGGCACGCCGTTGTTCTTCAAGCACGCCGAAGGCGCCTACGTCACCGACGAAGACAACAAGCGCTATGTGGATTACGTCGGTTCGTGGGGCCCGATGATCCTCGGCCACAGCCACCCGGATGTGCTGGACGCGGTGCGCAAGCAGCTGGAGCACGGCCTGTCCTACGGCGCGCCGACCGAGATGGAAACGCAGATGGCCGACCTGGTCTGCTCTCTCGTGCCGTCGATGGAAATGGTGCGCATGGTCAGCTCCGGCACCGAAGCGACCATGAGCGCCATTCGCCTGGCCCGAGGCTTCACTGGCCGCGACAGCATCATCAAGTTCGAAGGCTGCTACCACGGTCACTCCGACAGCCTGCTGGTCAAGGCCGGCTCGGGCGCACTGACCCAGGGCGTACCGAGTTCGGCCGGCGTACCGGCAGCGTTCGCCAAACATACCCTGACCCTGCCGTTCAACGACATCGACGCCGTTGAAGCCATGCTCGCCGAAGTCGGCCAGGACGTGGCCTGCATCATCGTCGAGCCAGTGGCCGGCAACATGAACTGCGTGCCGCCGGCACCGGGTTTCCTCGAAGGCCTGCGGACCCTGTGCGACAAGTACGGTGTGGTACTGATTTTCGACGAAGTGATGACCGGTTTCCGCGTCGCCCTCGGCGGTGCCCAGGCGTACTACGGCGTGACGCCGGACCTGACTACCTTCGGCAAGATCATCGGTGGCGGCATGCCGGTCGGCTGCTTCGGTGGCAAGCGTGAAATCATGCAGCGCATCGCCCCGCTGGGCCCGGTCTACCAGGCCGGTACGCTGTCCGGTAACCCGCTGGCGATGGCCGCCGGCCTGACCACCCTGCGCCTGATCAGCCGTCCGGGCTTCCACGCCGAGCTGACCGACTACACCACTCGCCTGCTCGACGGCCTGCAACAGCGCGCCGATGCGGCGGGCATTCCGTTCGTGACCACACAAGCCGGCGGCATGTTCGGCCTGTACTTCAGCGGCGCCGACGACATCGTCACTTTCGATGACGTGATGGCCAGTGACGCAGCCCTGTTCGGCCGCTTCTTCCACCTGATGCTCGAAGGTGGCGTGTACCTGGCACCGAGTGCCTTCGAAGCCGGTTTCACTTCGATCGCCCACGGCGAAGCCGAACTGAAACTGACCCTGGACGCCGCCGAGCGTGCCTTCGCAGCCTTGAAATAACTCTGTAGCGCTGACGTTGGCCATTGCCAGCGTCAGCTTTTACCTACACGCCCGCCTTCATTCCTACACTTTCAGCAAAAATCCTCCGCAAAACGGGAGATATATTTCCCGCGCAGCAGAAAAACGAGTAAAGACTTTGTAAGGTTGGCCCTGCTTATTTCATAATGCGCGCTTATTGGATCCCTCGATGGGTCCGCGCGCCCTTCAGAGGTAAGTCGATTCCCATGAACCGCACCGGCCGCACCCTTGCACTGGGCTGCCTGTTGCTTCTTCAGCCCCTGCTCGCGCACGCACAAGCAGGCGGCAACTCGTTGTTGATCCCAGCGATGGGTCGCTGCACCCTCAATACCCAGCCGCAAGACCTGGAACAGGCGATCGCCGCCTGCCAGAAAGCGTCGGATGAAGGGGATGCGCAAGCGCAATACGAGTTGGGTGAGTTCTACTACGAAGGCAAAAACGCACCGCGCGATCTCAATCAAGCCCTGAGCTATTTCGAAAAGGCCTCGCTGCAAGGCCACGCACAGGCGCAATTCAAGCTCGGTACCATGTTCTTCCACGGCGAAGGCGTACCGGCCAATAACGTTCAGGCGTATATCCTGCTGAAGATGGCGGCCGTCAACGGTGCCGAAGATGCACTGGACACCGCTGATGAAGTCACCGAAAAAATGCCCCGCGAAGAACTGGAGGTTGCTACCCAGGTGCTCGGGCAAATCTTCCGTAAATATTTGATGGAATTGCAGAGTGCCGATGGGCGTACGCCTTTTGCGCCGCTTCCCTGATTTTTGCGTGATCTGACTGGCCCCATCGCGAGCAAGCTCGCTCCCACAGTTAACCGAGTTTTCTCATGGAAATACGGTCAAATGTGGGAGCGAGCTTGCTCGCGATAGGGGCGACTCGATCTTGAGGCTTACTTCTCAGGCATCGGCATCGGAAACGGCATGACATTGCCGACCGCGCCGCGGGCTTCGCTGATTTTCGGTGTCCCCAGACGCTCGACCTCGTCGATACGCACAATAGAATGCATCGGCACAAAACTGCGCACCACGCCTTCGAACTGAGCCTTGAGCTTTTCTTCGCTCGGATCGACGACCACTTGCGTGCGCTCGCCAAAGACGAACTCTTCCACTTCCAGAAAGCCCCACAGATCACTTTGATAGATCTGCTTGGCGTACATTTCGAACACCTGGCCCTGATTGAGGAAAATCACCTTGTAGATTGGAGCTTCACGTTTGGTCATGGTGGGCGGGTAACACATCGAGGGATAAAAAAGAGGGCGCAAACTATAGCATAGCCGCCGGACGCGCAGCGGTAGGAACCTGGGTTCATGTTCCCTATAATGCGCGGTTCTTTGAATCACGTGATGACTCTATCCATGGCCAAGAAGCTTTACATCGAAACCCACGGTTGCCAGATGAACGAGTACGACAGCTCGCGCATGGTCGATCTGCTGGGCGAACACCAGGCCCTGGAAGTCACCGCGCGCGCTGAAGACGCCGACGTCATCCTGCTCAACACCTGCTCGATCCGCGAACGGGCGCAGGACCGCGTCTACTCCCAGCTCGGGCGCTGGCGCGAACTGAAGCTGGCCAACCCGGACATGGTGATCGCCGTCGGCGGTTGCGTGGCCAGCCAGGAAGGCGCGGCCATCCGCGATCGCGCACCGTACGTCGACGTGGTGTTCGGCCCGCAAACCCTGCACCGCCTGCCGGAAATGATCGACGCTGCGCGCATCACCAGACTGCCGCAAGTCGACGTCTCGTTCCCGGAAATCGAAAAGTTCGACCATTTGCCCGAGCCGCGCATCGACGGCCCGAGCGCTTACGTGTCGGTGATGGAAGGCTGCAGCAAGTACTGCACGTTCTGCGTGGTGCCCTACACCCGCGGCGAAGAAGTCAGCCGGCCGTTCGACGACGTGATTGCCGAGATCATTCACCTGGCCGAAAACGGCGTGCGCGAAGTGACACTGCTGGGGCAGAACGTCAACGGTTATCGCGGCCTCACCCATGACGGGCGCCTGGCGGATCTGGCCGAGCTGATCCGCGTGGTTGCCGCCGTCGATGGCATCGACCGCATCCGCTACACCACGTCGCATCCACTGGAGTTCTCCGACAGCCTGATCCAGGCCCACGCCGATGTGCCGGAACTGGTCAAGCACCTGCACTTGCCAGTGCAGTCGGGCTCGGACCGTATCCTCGCCGCGATGAAGCGCAACCACACCGCGCTGGAATACAAATCCAAACTGCGCAAGCTGCGCGCCGCCGTGCCGGGCATCTGCATCAGCTCGGACTTCATCGTCGGTTTCCCGGGCGAGACCGAGAAAGACTTCGAGCAAACCATGAAGCTGATTGCCGACGTCGGTTTCGACTTTTCCTACTCGTTCGTCTATAGCCAACGCCCGGGAACTCCGGCCGCCGACCTGGCCGATGACACGCCGGAAGAACTGAAAAAAGAGCGTCTGAATGCCCTGCAACATCGCCTGAACCAGCAAGGTTTCGAGATCAGCCGACAAATGGTCGGTTCGATCCAGCGGATCCTGGTGACCGATTACTCGAAAAAAGACCCGGGCGAGCTGCAAGGCCGGACCGAGAATAACCGTATCGTCAACTTCCGCTGCGACAATCCGACCCTGATCGGCCAGTTCACGGACGTGCACATCGATGCCGCGCAGCCTCACTCACTGCGGGGTTCGCTGATCCAGTAACACCGAATATCCCTGTGGGAGCGGGCTTGCTCGCGAAGGCGGTCTGTCAGCACCAATAATGTCGACTGACACTCCGTCTTCGCGAGCAAGCCCGCTCCCACAGGTACAGCGCCAGAGGCGGGAATCGGGTTGCCTCATTTAAGAGCTTTCGCACCCGCGCCACTGGCGTTATCCTTGATTTCATCTCAATTGCCCCAGGGCGGCTAAATACGACCTTGAACGCACCCATAGAACCACATCGTTTCATCCTCGAGCCTTTTGAAGCTCGCCGCTTCGCCAATCTGTGCGGGCAATTCGACGAGCATTTGCGCTTGATCGAACAACGCCTGACCATCGAGATCCGCAATCGCGGCAACCAGTTCGAGCTGATCGGCGAGCCCAAACACACCACCTCCGCGGAAAACCTCCTGCGCCGCCTGTACCGGGAAACCAAGGGTACCGAGCTGTCGCCGGACATGGTGCACCTGTTCCTGCAGGAATCTGCCGTGGAACAGCTGGACAACCACTCCCCCGCCGAACCGTCCGTGGCGCTGCGCACCAAGAAAGGCATGATTCGCCCCCGCGGCTTGAATCAGCTGCGCTATGTGAAGGAAATCCTCGGTAACGACATCAACTTCGGCATCGGTCCAGCCGGTACCGGCAAGACCTATCTGGCCGTTGCCTGCGCGGTGGATGCACTGGAGCGCGAGCAGATTCGCCGTATCCTGCTGGTGCGCCCGGCGGTCGAAGCGGGTGAAAAACTCGGCTTCCTGCCCGGCGACCTGTCGCAGAAAATCGACCCGTACCTGCGCCCGCTCTACGACGCACTCTACGAAATGCTCGGCTTCGAATACGTCGCCAAGCTGATCGAGCGCCAGGTGATCGAAGTCGCGCCACTGGCTTACATGCGCGGCCGCACGCTGAACAACAGCTTCATCATTCTTGACGAAAGCCAGAACACCACGGTCGAGCAAATGAAGATGTTCCTGACCCGGATCGGCTTCGGCTCCACCGCCGTCATCACCGGGGACATCACCCAGGTCGACCTGCCACGCGGCACCAAGTCCGGCCTGCACCATGTGATTGAAGTGCTCAAGGAAGTGCCGGGGATCAGCTTCACCCATTTCCAGCCCAAGGACGTCGTGCGCCATCCGCTGGTACAGCGCATCGTTGAAGCCTACGAGCGCTTCGAAACCCGTGCGGCCGATGATGCAGCCGCCAAGGATAGCCGCCGCGATGCTTGAGCTTGACCTGCAAATCGCTACCCAAGCCCCTGCCCCCAGCGAAGCCGAGTTCCGCCAGTGGTGCGAACTGGCTTTGCGCCAGCGCAGCGCCGACTCGGAAATGACCATTCGCCTGGTCGACGAAGCCGAAGGACGCGAGCTGAACCACACCTGGCGGCAAAAGGATTACGCAACTAACGTCTTGTCATTCCCGGCCGATGTGCCGGATGAGTTCCTCGACATTCCGCTGCTGGGCGATCTGGTGATCTGCGTAGCGGTGGTCGAGCGTGAAGCCGCCGAACAAGGCAAGCAACTCAAGGCCCATTGGGCACACCTGGTGATTCACGGCTGCTTGCATCTGCTTGGTTACGACCATATTGATGACGACGAAGCCGAGGAGATGGAAGCACTGGAACGAACGTTGCTTGCAGAATTGGGCTTTCCCGATCCGTACGCGGACGACGAAACCGATTTATCCCCCACAGAAACAACAAAGGATTCAGAGTAATCGCTATGAGCGAAGATCGATCGAGCAACGGGCAGAAGTCATGGCTGGGTAAGCTCACCCAGGCTTTTGCCCACGAGCCGAAAAACCGCCAGGAGCTTTTGGAGCTGCTGCGCGATGCACACCAGAACAAACTGTTGGACAGCGAAGCGCTGGCCATCGTCGAAGGCGCCATCCAGGTGGCTGACTTGCAGGTGCGGGACATCATGGTCCCGCGCTCGCAAATGGTCAGCATCAAGGCGAACCAGACACCCCGCGAGTTCCTGCCTGCCGTGGTCGACTCGGCCCACTCGCGCTACCCGGTCATCGGCGAAAGCCACGATGACGTGATGGGCGTGCTGCTGGCCAAGGACTTGCTGCCGTTGATCCTCAAGGAGAACGGCGACAGCTTCAACATCAAGGATCTGCTGCGTCCAGCCACCTTCGTGCCGGAATCCAAGCGCCTTAACGTGCTTCTGCGCGAGTTTCGCGCCAACCACAACCACATGGCCATCGTCATCGACGAGTACGGTGGCGTGGCAGGCCTGGTCACCATCGAAGACGTGCTGGAGCAAATCGTCGGCGACATCGAAGACGAACACGACGTCGAAGAAGACAGCTACATCAAGCCGCTGCCAAGCGGTGATTTCCTGATCAAGGCCCTGACGCCGATCGAGAACTTCAACGAGTTTTTCGACAGCGAGTTCTCCGACGATGAATTCGACACCGTTGGCGGACTGGTGATGAGTGCGTTCGGGCACCTGCCAAAACGCAACGAAATCACTGAAATCGGCCCATACCGCTTCCGCATCCTGAACGCCGACAGCCGTCGGATTCACTTGCTTCGCCTGACGCCCATTGCTCGCTAAGGATTGAAATGCGCTGGACAACCCGCCCCGGCTGGCCCGGTAACCTGCTGGCCGTGGCGGCCGGTGCAATCACCACCCTGGCCCTGGCGCCGTTCGATATCTGGCCACTGGCACTGCTCGCCGTCGGCCTGTTCTATGCCGGCCTGCGCGAACTGAGCCCACGTCAAGCCTTGGGTCGCGGCTGGTGTTTCGGTTTCGGCCTGTTCGGTGCCGGCACCAGCTGGATCTACTACAGCATTCACCACTTCGGCGGCGCTTCGGTGTTGCTGGCCGGGTTCCTGATGCTGCTTTTCACGGCGGCGATTGCCTGGTTCTTTGCCCTGCCCGCCTGGATTTGGGCGCGCTGGCTGCGCCGCAATGAGGCGCCGCTGGCCGACGCCCTGGCCTTCGCTGCGCTGTGGGTCGCCCAGGAAGCCTTCCGCGGCTGGTTCCTGACCGGTTTCCCGTGGCTGTATTCCGGTTACAGCCAGCTCGATGGCCCGCTGGCCGGGCTCGCACCCCTCGGCGGGATGTGGCTGATTTCCTTTACCCTGGCACTGACGGCCGCGTTGATCTACAACGGCTTGCGCCTGGTTCGCACGGGACGCAAGGGCTTCATCGCTGCCGGTGTATTGCTGCTGGTCGGCCCATGGCTGGTCGGCATGGCGCTCAAGCACCACGCCTGGACCAGCCCTTCGGGCCCGCCACTGAGCGTCGCCGCCATTCAGGGCAACATCGAACAAAGCATGAAGTGGGATCCGGCGCAGCTCAACGCACAGTTGGCGCAGTACCGCGACATGAGCTTCAGCTCCAAACGCGTCGATTTGCTCATCTGGCCGGAAACGGCGATCCCGGTGCTCAAGGAGTCCGCCGAGGGCTACCTGAACATGATGGGCAACTTCGCGGCCGAACGTAAATCGGCATTGATTACCGGCGTCCCGGTCCGCATGGAGGTACGCCACGAGAAGCGTTTCTTCAATGGCATCACCGTGACCGGTGAAGGCGACGGCACTTACCTGAAGCAAAAACTGGTGCCCTTTGGTGAATATGTCCCCTTGCAGGACATCCTGCGCGGACTGATCGCCTTCTTCGACCTGCCAATGTCGGACTTCGCTCGCGGCCCCTCTGACCAACCGCTACTGCAAGCCAAGGGTTATCAGATCGCGCCGTTCATCTGCTATGAAGTGGTTTATCCGGAGTTCGCCGCCAGCCTCGCCGCCCGCAGCGACCTGTTGCTGACCATCAGCAACGACACTTGGTTCGGCACCTCCATCGGCCCTCTGCAACACCTGCAGATGGCACAGATGCGCGCGCTGGAAGCCGGCCGCTGGATGATCCGCGCCACCAACAACGGCGTGTCCGGCCTGATCAACCCGTTCGGTCAGATTACCGATCAGATCCCGCAGTTCGAACGCGGCATCCTGTATGGCGAAGTGGTGCCGATGCACAACCTGACGCCGTACCTGGAATGGCGTTCATGGCCATTACTCATAGTCTGCGTGTTGTTGTTTGGCTGGGCGCTGATTGCCAGCCGGATGGCCAAGACTGTCTAGAAAAGATCGCAGCCTGCGGCAGCTCCTACATTTGGAATGTATTCCCCTGTAGGAGCTGCCGCAGGCTGCGATCTTTTGATCTTCATCGGTAAAACAACGAATAACCGACCTGCCCCACCGCCTCGTTCATCAACTGTCCGTTCTGCCAGATCGCCTTGAACTCCGGCATCCAGCCGCCCAGCGGCCGCGCGTTATCGCCGCCTAGAAACCCTACCGGCGCTGGCACCACCTCAAAACCGGCCTTGCGAAAACTCCAGGCCGCCCGTGGCATATGCCAGGCCTGAGTCACGAGCACCACACGCTTGATGCCCTGGGGAAGCAACACCTCGGCGCTGAACTGCGCATTTTCCCAGGTCGTGCGGCTGCGCCCTTCCTGCCAGCGCACGCTCAAGCCAAAATCGTCACGCAAGGCGTCAGCCATCATCTGCGCCTCGCTGGGCGGTGTGCCGTAATGCAGGCCGCCGCTGGTCAGTACCGGTAATCCGGAAGCCTTGGCCAGCCGCGCGGCAAAGCGCTGGCGCTCCAGACCGACGCCCGTGGGCTGGTCGGCGCCCCAGGCCACGTCACCGCGCTCACGCCCCGAACCGAGGACCACAATCGCATCCGCACGCTGCCCCAGGACTGCCCATTCACTGCGGGCAAGCGGCGGCTCCCGCTCGAGCAGGCCGGCACTCCACTGCACGACCACCGGCAGGCTCATCAGCCAGAAACCACCCAGGCCCAGAGCAAAGCACGCACCGGCAAGCCTCGGCCTTGAGCGGCGCAACCACCAGGCGAGCAAAAGCAGCAGCAATAGAATGCCGGGTGGCAATAGAAGTTGTTTTACGAAATAACGGAACGGCATCGAGCATCTCCTGGAGATGCCCGAAGCCTAAGTGGGTTGGCGCAATGCGACAATCAATATGGAAGGAATATGCTTCAAAAATTCAAGGAGCATGGCACCGTGTTCTATTTGAACTGCAAAGACCGGACCTTTACCGCGTCTCTGCCGGGAACCTTGTCCTTGAGCCAGATGATTTTGGCTGAACGTGGTGCGTCGAGCTGCTTTACCGCTTCTGACAAGCATCCGTGCGTCTCACGTTCACTGCGATCCAGATACGCCTTGACCAGTGCAAACTCTGCGGCACTCAGGCCGCGCAGTTCCAGCTCCAGAGGGCGTTCGTCGCGCAACCGGCCAGCGGTCCTTGCCGCTTCCAGGGCCAAGGCCAAACGATCGATCAGCCTTTCGTATAGCTCCGGTTTTGTAGCTTTTTGCTGTGACTCAACCATCCCTCACCTCATTGGAAGATATGACCTACTCCCCAGTTAGAGCTTAGCTTCCATGAACAAACCGGCTGAACGCCGCGACCAACGGCCCTCGCAGCGGTTTTCGCAGGACGTGCGGCAGCAATCAGGGTTTCCCTCGGTAGAGCGCGGTCATGTATGCTACGGCGCTTCCTGTAACTCCACTTCCAGCTCGGCTGGACTCCGAAAACGCCAATGAGGCGGCTTCAACGTCCAGCGTTGCATTGAAGAGGATTAGGCCACCCCTATTCAGTTCAAAAGTAGCCATGCACGAACAATATCAGCCCCGTGAAATCGAAGCCGCCGCCCAGTCGTTCTGGGACGAGCAAAAGTCCTTTGAAGTCAGTGAACAGCCAGGCAAGGAGACTTACTACTGCCTGTCGATGTTCCCTTACCCCAGCGGCAAGCTACACATGGGGCACGTGCGCAACTACACCATCGGCGACGTGATCTCCCGCTACCAGCGCATGCAGGGCAAGAATGTTCTGCAACCGATGGGTTGGGACGCCTTCGGCATGCCGGCGGAAAACGCCGCGATGAAGAACAACGTGGCGCCCGCCAAGTGGACCTACGAAAACATCGCCTACATGAAAAGCCAGCTGCGCAGCCTGGGCCTGGCGGTGGACTGGTCGCGCGAAGTGACCACCTGCAAGCCCGATTACTACCGCTGGGAACAATGGCTGTTCACTCGCCTGTTCGAAAAAGGTGTGATCTACAAGAAAAGCGGCACCGTGAACTGGGACCCGGTCGACCAGACCGTCCTGGCCAACGAACAGGTGATCGACGGTCGCGGCTGGCGTTCGGGCGCGCTGATCGAGAAGCGCGAAATCCCGATGTACTACTTCAAGATCACCGCCTACGCGGATGAACTGCTGGAGAGCCTCGACGAACTGACTGGCTGGCCTGAACAGGTCAAGACCATGCAGCGCAACTGGATCGGTAAATCCCGCGGTATGGAAGTGCAGTTCCCGTACAACGTCGACTCCATCGGCGAAGCCGGTGCACTGAAAGTCTTCACCACCCGTCCGGACACCCTGATGGGCGCGACTTACGTCGCCGTGGCCGCAGAGCACCACTTGGCCACCCTGGCCGCACAGAACAATCCCGAGCTGCAAGCGTTCATCGCTGAATGCAAGGGCGGCAGCGTGGCTGAAGCCGACGTCGCCACCCAGGAGAAAAAAGGCCTTCCGACCGGCCTCTTCGTCGAGCACCCATTGACCGGCGAAAAGCTGCCGGTATGGGTCGCCAACTATGTGCTGATGCATTACGGCGACGGCGCGGTGATGGCGGTTCCGGCCCACGACGAGCGCGATTTCGAATTCGCCCACAAATACAACCTGCCGGTCAAATCGGTCGTGCGCACCAGTTCCGGTGAGACCAACCCCGCACCATGGCAAGACGCCTACGGCGAGCACGGCACCCTGATCAATTCCGGCGAGTTCGATGGCCTCGACTTCGCGGGCGCCTTCGACGCCATCGAAGTCGCGCTGATCAAGAAAGAACTGGGCGCCTCGCGTACCCAGTTCCGCCTGCGCGACTGGGGCATCAGCCGTCAGCGCTACTGGGGCTGCCCGATCCCGATCATCCACTGCACCACCTGCGGTGACGTGCCGGTACCGGAAGATCAACTGCCGGTCGTGCTGCCGGAAGACGTGGTGCCGGATGGCGCCGGTTCGCCACTGGCGCGCATGCCCGAGTTCTACGAGTGCACCTGCCCTAAATGCGGCGCACCTGCCAAGCGTGAAACCGACACCATGGACACCTTCGTCGAGTCCTCGTGGTACTACGCCCGCTACGCCTCGCCACACTTTGAGGGCGGCCTGGTGGAAAAATCGGCGGCCGACCACTGGCTGCCGGTTGACCAGTACATCGGCGGTATCGAACACGCGATTCTTCACCTGCTGTACGCGCGCTTCTTCCACAAGCTGATGCGCGACGAAGGCCTGGTGAGCTCCAACGAGCCGTTCAAGAACCTGCTGACCCAGGGCATGGTGATCGCCGAGACTTACTATCGCCGCGAAGCCAATGGCGCCTACACCTGGTTCAACCCGGCGGACGTCGAGCTCGAGCGTGACAGCAAGGCCAAGGTCATCAGCGCCAAATTGAAAGCTGACGGCCTGCCGGTGGAAATCGGCGGCACCGAGAAGATGGCCAAGTCGAAGAACAACGGCGTCGACCCACAGTCGATGATTGACCAGTTCGGTGCAGACACCTGCCGCCTGTTCATGATGTTCGCCTCGCCACCTGACATGAGCGCGGAATGGTCCGACTCCGGCGTAGAGGGCTCGCACCGATTCCTCAAGCGCGTCTGGCGTCTGGCTCAAGCACACGTCACTCAGGGCCTGCCGGGCAAACTCGACGTCGCCAACCTGAATGACGAGCAGAAAGCCGTTCGTCGCTCGATCCACCTGGCCATCAAGCAGGCCAGCCAGGACGTCGGCCAGAACCACAAATTCAACACCGCCATCGCCCAGGTGATGACGCTGATGAACGTGCTGGAGAAGGCCGCACAAGGCACCGAACAGGATCGCGCGCTGGTTCAGGAAGGCCTGGAAACCGTGACTCTGCTGCTCGCACCGATCACGCCGCACATCAGCCACGAGCTGTGGCATCGACTGGGCCACGCTGACCCTGTGATCGACGCTGGCTGGCCGGTGGTGGATGACAGCGCTTTGGTACAGGACAGCCTGCAACTGGTGATTCAGGTCAACGGCAAGCTGCGTGGTCACATCGAAATGCCGGCCAGTGCCAGCCGTGAAGAAGTCGAAGCCGCCGCTCGTGCCAACGAAAACGTCCTGCGCTTCGTCGACGGTCTGACCATTCGTAAAGTGATCGTAGTGCCCGGGAAACTGGTCAATATCGTCGCCAGCTAATTGGATCAGGCGCCAGGTGAGCCTGGCGCCGAGTAAAACCTTTCGGGCCGCTTGATCGGCCCACATGGTTTCAAGGGGAGCAACAACATGATCAAACGCAATTTGCTGGTGATGGGCCTCGCGGTTCTGCTGAGCGCCTGCGGTTTCCAGCTGCGCGGCACCGGCACCAACCAACTGGCGATCAAGGAACTCGACCTGAGCGCCCGTAACGCTTATGGCGAAACCGTGACCCAGTTGCGTCGGGTACTGGAAGGTAGCGGCGTCAAAGTCTATACCGGCGCACCGTACAAACTGGTGCTGACCAATGAGCAGGAAAGCCAGCGCATCCTCAGCTACGCAGGCGCCAGCAGTACCGGCGAGTACCAGATCACCACCGTGCTGAGCTACGACATCCGTGGTCGCGGTGATCTGCCATTGTTGAGCGACAAGCTTGAAGTGCAGAAAGTCTTTATGCACGACGGCAGCAACCTGGTGGGGTCCGACCAGGAAGCCCAAACAGCCCGTGCAGAAGGCCGCCGGGAACTGGTTCAACGCATGATGCTGCGTCTGGAACAACTGAGCCCGGACCAACTGGACAAATTGCAGCAAACTGCCGAAGCCAAGGCCAAGGCTGACGCCGCGGCACTGGAAGCGGCAAAAAAGGCTGAAGCGGAAACCCCGCGCCAGTCGCCTGTCGAACTGCCGCAGCAGTAAGACTTACGGGGCGCTCAGGCGCCCCGTTCGCCCTCTCTTATGAAGCTCGCCCCCGCCCAACTCGCCAAACACCTGCAAGGCGCCCTTGCGCCCGTCTACATCATCAGCGGCGATGATCCGCTGCTGTGTCAGGAAGCGGCCGACGCCATCCGTACGGCTGCCCGTCAGCAAGGATTCGATGAACGCCAGGTGTTTGCCGCCGACGCCAATTTCGACTGGGGGACCTTGCTGCAAGCCGGTGCCAGCATGTCGTTGTTCGCCGAAAAGCGCCTGCTGGAGCTGCGCCTGCCTTCCGGCAAGCCCGGCGACAAAGGGGCTGCCGCGCTTATCGAGTATTGCTCGCGCCCGGCCGACGACACCGTGCTGCTGATCAGCTTGCCGAAACTCGATGGCAGCGCACAGAAAACCAAGTGGGGCAAAGCGCTGGTCGAAGGACAGCAGACCCAGTTCGTGCAGATCTGGCCAGTCGATGTCGCCCAGTTGCCCAGCTGGATCCGCCAACGCCTGTCCCAGGCCGGGCTATCCGCCAGCCAGGACGCTGTTGAGCTGATCGCAGCACGGGTCGAGGGCAACCTGCTGGCCGCCGCTCAGGAAATCGAAAAGCTCAAACTGATGGCCGAAGGGGGTCAGATCACCGTTGAAACCGTGCAGGCAGCGGTGGCCGACAGTGCGCGCTTCGACGTCTTTGGCCTGACCGATGGGGTGCTCAATGGTGAAGCGGCCCACGCGTTGCGTATGCTCGAAGGCTTGCGCGGCGAAGGCGTCGAGCCGCCGGTGATTCTCTGGGCCCTGGCCCGGGAGCTGCGCCTGCTGGCCAATATTTCCCTGCAATACAGCCAGGGAACGCCGCTGGACAAGGCCTTCAGCCAGGCCAAACCTCCGGTCTGGGACAAACGTAAACCGTTGATGAGCAAAGCCCTGCAACGCTACTCGGCACAACGCTGGGCGCAACTGCTGCTGGAAGCGCAACGCATCGACGCGCAGATCAAGGGCCAGGCGGCGGGTTCGCCGTGGATGAGCTTGAGCCGGTTGACGTTGTTGATGGCCGGCCAGAGATTGTCGTTGCCCGCCGAATAAATCAAAAGATCGCAGCCTTCAGATGAACGCAATCCCCTGTAGGAGCTGCCGCAGGCTGCGATCTTTTGATCTTTCTTCCCACAAAACCCACCGCCCTCTGCCCTATAGACAGAACCCCGACTTCGGCAGATTATTTCCCCCGCAACCCCCACCTACCCGTGAGACCCGATCATGAGCAAAAAGCCATCGAAGCATGGCCCCAACAAGGCCAAGTCCATCATCGCCCAGCCATTGTTCCGCAGCCGCCAGGAACGTCCAGCCAAGGGCAAAGGCAGTTACCGCCGCGAAGCCTTCCAGTCTGACAACTGGAAGGCTTCTTACTTTCTGGCGGCGTAAAGCAGAACACCCCTTCAACATGTTAAGGTCTGTACCTGATTCGTACTCCCTGGACCCGTGCATGCCCTTTTGTCTTCCCCGTCGTTGGCACCTACGCCAATTGATCGCTGCCTCCAGCCTTGTTTTGCTTGTCGCCTGTGCGGAAAAACCGACCGCAGCCGACGCTCAGCCGCTTCAGACGCTTCCTGTCGCCACCGCCCCGGCGGTTGTTCCGCCTGTGGTTCCGACGGGTGAGAACCTCGACATCCAGCCAACCCAGACATTCGCCGAATGGCAGGCAGGTTTCCGCAAGGATGCCCTGGCCGCGGGTATCCGCGCCGATCTGTTTGATCGCGCTTTCGCCAATGTCAGCTTCGACCCCAGTGTGATTAGTGCCGACCGCAGCCAACCGGAATTCGCAAAGCCGGTGTGGGAATACCTCGATGGCGCCTTGTCGCCGCTGCGGGTACGTAAAGGCCAGTCGTTGATCAACCAGTACGCGGACACCCTGCAAAGCATCGAGCAGCGTTACGGCGTTGATCGTCAGGCCTTGGTGGCCGTGTGGGGCATGGAAAGCAACTTTGGCCAGTTCCAGGGCAACAAGTCGGTAATCAACTCGCTGGCGACCCTGGCCTACGAAGGCCGTCGCCCAGGTTTCGCCCACGCGCAATTGATTGCCGCCCTGCAAATCCTGCAACAAGGCGATATCGAGCCCGAGAAGATGCTGGGATCCTGGGCCGGCGCCATGGGCCAGACCCAGTTCATCCCGACCACCTACAACACCCATGCCGTGGACTTCGATGGTGACGGGCGTCGCGATATCTGGAGCAGCTCGGCCGACGCCCTGGCGTCTACCGCGCACTACCTGCAGAGTTCTGGCTGGCAGAGAGGCCAGCCATGGGGTTTTGAAGTCCAGCTGCCGAGCGGGTTCAACTACCTGCTGGCCGACGGCACGATTCGCAAGAGCGTCGCTGAATGGCGGCAATTGGGCATTACCCTGCCCAACGGTGGCCAGGTCCCGGCCGGCTCCGAGCAATTGTCAGCTGCCCTACTGCTGCCGGCCGGTTACCGTGGCCCGGCGTTCCTGGTGCTCGATAACTTTCGGGCGATCCTCAAGTACAACAACTCGTCGTCCTACGCCCTGGGCGTGAGCCTGTTGTCCGAACGCTTCAATGGTGCGGGCTTGATCAGTGGCACGTGGCCAAAGGATGACCTGCCACTGAGCCGTACCGAGCGGATCGAGCTGCAAAACCTGTTGAGCGCGCAAAACTACGACGCCGGCACCGCCGACGGGATTATTGGCGCGAACACCCGCAAGGCGATCCGCAGCGCCCAGCAGTCGTTTGGCTGGCCAGCGGATGGGTATCCGACGCACAAGTTGCTGGAAGGGTTGCGTAGCCGCTAGTTAGCTGTATGGCTGAAACCGCTTTCGCGAGCAAGCCCGCTCCCACATTGATGTTGTGGCGCTCACAGATCAAATGTGGGAGCGGGCTTGCTCGCGAAGACTGACCCTCAGTCGGCAGATCTCTACGATCTAATCACCACATCCTGCTCCAACATCAATTCCTGATTCCCCGCATCCAGCCTGACCAACGCCCCCATGGGCAGCGTCAGATTCGGATCGCAATGCCCGCTTCGCCACCCGGACAACACCGGAATCTTCAATGGCGCGAAGGTCTGCTTGAGCAACCTGTCCAGCGCGGCCACCTCTACCCCCGCCACATCCCCGACCAACACGCCGCGCAGCTTGTGCAACGTGCCCGCCAGCCGCAGTTGGGTCAGTAACCGGTCGATGCGATACAACGGCTCGTTGATGTCCTCGATTAACAGAATGACGCCCTCGGCATCAATCTCGTAAGGCGTGCCCATGGTCGCGGCGATCATGGCCAGATTGCCTCCGAGCAAGCGCCCATGGGCGACGCCCGACTCGATCGTGGTCAGCGGGTAGGCCACCGGATGCGCCAGCACCGAGCCCGCCCTCACCTGCCCGCGCAGCATGTTGAAAAAGGAAGACTCCGTTGGTATTTGCTTGCCACCCAGCAGGTCGGCATTGAGCAATGGACCATGAAATGTCACGAAGCCGGCATAACGACTGATCGCCAAATGCAGGGCAGTGATGTCGCTGTAGCCGATGAACGGCTTGGCATGGTCGCGTAGCAATTGGAAATCGATGCGATCAAGCAACCGGGGCGTGCCGTAACCTCCGCGCAGACAGATGATGGCATCGACTTCACGATCCGCGAACGCAGCGTGCAAGTCATTGAGCCGCACGTCGTCGCTGCCGGCCAGGTAGCCGTCTTTCTCGTAGACCCCGGGAAACACTTTCAGTGAGTAACCTCGGGCACACATCCATTGCACCGCCTTATCGGTATCCAGCGTCGCGGGACCGGCGGGTGCGATAACACCGATCATGCCTTCCGACGGCAGTGCCGGGACGGGAGCATGGGGGCAAAGGGTGTGGGTCGGTCGAGCGGTCATTCGTGAATCTCCCTGCGTGAACTCGTCAGCACACAGTAGTCAGGAACGGGGACAAACTGAAGAGGGCCAGTTGCCCCGCAGGTTGCGGGAAAAAGCAGCCAGCGCCGTAGGCCAGGCAAAAAAACGCCCGCAAGGCTGAACACCGTGCGGGCGTTTTTCATTTCCGTGCGTAGATCAGGACGACATCAGCTCGGCCTTGACCAGCTTGGCCTGCTCGTCGGCGTGATACGAGGAGCGTACCAACGGACCCGAGGCAACGTTCTTGAAGCCCATCTTGTAGCCTTCCTCGGCGAACCAGGCGAAGGTGTCCGGGTGCACGAAGCGTTGCACCGGCAAGTGACTGCGGGACGGTTGCAGGTACTGGCCCAGGGTCAGCATGTCGATGTCGTGTTCGCGCATGCGCTTCATGACTTCGATGACTTCTTCGTCGGTCTCGCCCAGGCCCAGCATCAGCCCGGACTTGGTCGGAATGTGCGGCATCATCTGCTTGAAGCGTTGCAGCAGGGTCAGCGACCACTGGTAGTCCGAACCCGGACGCGCAGCCTTGTACAGGCGCGGCACGGTTTCCAGGTTGTGGTTGAACACATCCGGCGGCTCGGCGGCAGTGATTTCCAGGGCGATGTCCATGCGGCCACGGTAGTCCGGAACCAGGGTTTCGAGCTGCACGTTCGGCGACAGCTTGCGGATTTCGCGGATGCAGTCGGCAAAGTGCTGGGCGCCACCGTCGCGCAGGTCGTCGCGGTCCACCGAGGTGATCACCACGTACTTCAGGCGCAGGTCGGCGATGGCGATGGCCAGGCTTTCCGGTTCGTTGACGTCCAGTGGCTTCGGACGGCCGTGGCCGACGTCGCAGAACGGGCAACGACGGGTGCAGATGTCACCCATGATCATGAAGGTCGCGGTGCCGCCCGAGAAGCACTCGCCCAGGTTCGGGCAGGACGCTTCTTCGCACACGCTGTGCAGCTTGTGTTTGCGCAGCAGGGCCTTGATGCGGTCGACTTCCGGCGAAACCGGGATGCGCACACGAATCCAGTCCGGCTTCTTCGGCAGTTCGGTGGTCGGAATGATCTTCACCGGGATGCGTGCAACCTTTTCGGCGCCGCGCAGCTTGACGCCGGCTTCAACCTTGGGACGCGGGGCCGGGCGCTCGGTGACATCGAGCGTCGGGATCATGGTTTGCACTGCATCAGTAGTCATATCAGTCGATTCCGCCCGTGAGGGTCGTCTGCTCAGCATAGTCGAGGTGTTTGACGAGCTGCGCGCGCAGCCGGGCACTTACCTCGGCAAATTCAATCGATCCTGCGTGATCGCTCAGCTGGGTCATCGCCAGCCCGGCGTAGCCGCAGGGATTAATCCGTCGAAACGGTTCCAGGTTCATGTCCACGTTCAAGGCCAGGCCATGAAAGGAACAGCCGTGGCGGATCCGCAGACCCAGGGAGGCGATTTTCGCCCCATCGACGTAGACACCCGGTGCATCGGGCTTGGCCGCGGCGGTGACACCGTAACTGGCCAGCAGCTCGATCAGGCATTGCTCCATCCGGCTGACCAGATCGCGCACGCCAAACCCGAGCCTGCGTACGTCCAGCAGCAGATAAGCCACCAACTGGCCAGGGCCGTGGTAGGTCACCTGCCCCCCACGGTCGACCTGCACCACCGGAATGTCACCGGGAAGCAGCAGGTGTTCGGCCTTGCCGGCCTGGCCCTGGGTGAACACCGCCGGGTGCTCCACCAGCCAGACCTCGTCGGCAACATCGGTGCCGCGTTCGTTGGTGAAGCGTTGCATGGCATGCCAGACCGGCTCGTAAGCCATCTGGCCGAGCTCGCGAAAGCCCAGCGTGCCGGACATCACAACACCATGTGCACGAAACCGGTGGCGCGCAGTTCGCTGTTGATGTTGTACAGCTGGTCCTGGTCGGTCGCGACGATGTGCAACTGAATGGTGGTGTATTTGCCATTGCTGCTCTGGCGCTCGTCAATACGCTCGTCGTTGATCTTGGCGTGCTTGCTGACGATGTCGATGATTCTGTCCTTGTTGCCCACACCCGTGTCGCTGATCACCTTGACTGGATAATCAGTGGCAGGGAATTCGATCTTTGGCGCCTTTACTTCGGTATCGGTCATGGCGTAACGGCCTCGTAAGCGTAAGCCGTGGCGACGGCAAAGCCCCGCGCCGGATCAGCACGGGGCCCTGCAGGAGCACACTATCAGTTGAACAAGCCGTAGAAGAATAGACGGATGCTATCCCACATGCGACGGAAGATACCACCCTCTTCGACGCCATCCAGAGCGATCAGGTCGGCGCTGTGCACCACCTTGTCTTCCAGTTTGACTTCGACTTTACCAATCACGTCACCCTTGGCGATTGGCGCAACCAGTTGAGGGTTCATGGTCATGCTGGCGGCAAGCTTTTTCAGCTGGCCTTTTGGCAGGGTCATGGTCAGGTCTTCAGCCAGACCGGCCTTGACCTGGTTGGTGGCGCCTTTCCAGACCGGAGCCTGAGCCAGTTCGGTACCCTTCTGGTAGAAAGTCTGGGTTTCGAAGAAACGGAAACCGTAGGTCAGCAGCTTCTGGGTTTCGGCGGCACGGGCCACTTCGCTGTTGGTGCCGAACACCACGGCGATCAGGCGCATGCCATCACGTACGGCCGAGGACACCATGCAGTAGCCGGCTTCGTCGGTGTGGCCGGTCTTCAGGCCATCGACAGTCTTGTCGCGCCACAGCAGCAGGTTACGGTTGGGTTGCTTGATGCCGTTCCAGAAGAACTCTTTCTGCGAGTAGATCGCGTAGTGAGCCGGGTCTTCGTGGATGATCGCACGGGCCAGCACAGCCATGTCGTGAGCCGACGAATAGTGCTCAGGGTTCGGCAGACCGGTCGGGTTCATGAAGTGGGTATTGGTCATGCCCAGATCGGCCACGGTCTTGTTCATCAGGTCGGCGAAGGCGTCTTCGCTGCCGGCGATGTGCTCGGAGAGCGCGACGCTGGCGTCGTTGCCCGACTGGATGATGATGCCGTGCAGCAGGTCGCTGACGGTGACTTGCGAACCCACCTTGATGAACATCCGCGAACCACCGGTGCGCCAGGCGTTCTCGCTGACGGTCACCGGGTCGTTTTCACCGATCTGGCCACGACGGATTTCCAGGGTCGCAATGTACGCGGTCATCAGCTTGGTCAGGCTGGCCGGTGGCAGACGCTGGTCACCGTTGTTCTCGACCAGCACGTTGCCGCTGCTGGCATCCATGAGCACGTAGGCCTTGGCGGCCAATTGTGGTGGCGACGGCATCATCTCGGCCGCGAAAGCGGCAGGTGAGAGGAGCAGCGGGACTAACAGGAACAGGCGTTTGGCAAAGGTGGTGATGTTCATCCGTCTCTCGAAATCGCTAATGGAAACTGCCCAAGGGCAAAACTAATCAGATGACTTTCTAACGAGTCATCGCGTGTTCAGTTGCTCACTCTGTAACCCTTGCCGGGCTTTTGTTCTTCAACGAGCCAACAACCTGATTCACCCCCCAATCGCTGGTGAATCGTCAATCAAGTTCTACGTGTTGCTTATTCCGTGACCACACTTGGCGAACCAAGGTTGGCCAGGCGCACACTGTTCTGCACCTGGGCAATTTCACCCGGAGAACCGATCGGCCCCAGGCGAACCCGATGCAGGGTCTGCTGATTGCGCACGATCGAGCTGATGAACACCGGAGCGCTCACCATCCCGCTGAGCTTGGATCTCAGGAGCTCTGCAGCGTCCGGGTTGGCGAACGCGCCCACCTGCAGATACTGGCCAGAGGCTGGTACAGAAGCGTTTTTTTTTGCATCGAGCTGAACCGGCACTACCGCAGCGGCGTGTTGCTGCGGCGGAGGTGTCCATTGCTCGACGGTGCCGGCCGAAGCCGTGATCACCGGGGCGCTATTCTGCGCGACTTTCGGTTCGTTGAGCATTAATGGTGCCGGACGGCCTTTGGCCGCCCAATACGCCTGTGGATCAATGCCTTCGACCTTGACCCGCGCCGTGCCGGTTTCGGCGTAACCGAGTTTCTTCGCGGCAGCGTAGGACAAGTCGATGATCCGGTCCGAGTAGAACGGACCGCGGTCGTTGACTCGCAGGATCACGCTCTTGTTGTTGTCCAGGTTGGTCACCCGGACGTAACTCGGCAGTGGCAATGTCTTGTGCGCGGCACTCATGCCGTACAGGTCATACACTTCGCCGTTGGCGGTGTTCTGACCGTGGAACTTGGTGCCGTACCAGGACGCCGTACCCGACTGCACGTAGGTCTTGGATTCCTGCAACGGGAAGTAAGTCTTCCCCAGCACGGTGTATGGGTTGGCCTTGTACGGGCCGGTGTGCAGGGTCGGCGTGGCGTCCGGGATACGCGAAACATCGACGTCCCACCATGGCGCGCCATCCTTGTGGGCGCGGTTGATGTCCAGCCCCGGCGTCGTGCGCACGGTGGTGGTGGGCTTCTGGGCCGGCGCACGGCTGGTCGAACAACTGGCGACCAGCACTGCCAGCGCGGCGCATGCCATCAGCTTCAGGGGTTTATTGATAGGCAATGCCCGCATTACTTGACGCCCCGTGCTTGGACCAGCTGTTCAGACAGTTGATGTACGGCCATGGCGTACATCACGCTGCGGTTATATCGCGTGATCGCGTAAAAATTCTTCAGGCCCATCCAGTACTCGGGGCCATTGTCGCCTTCCAGGCGGAAAGCAGTAACCGGCATATCATCGCGCAGCGCATCATGACTTGACCACCCCAGGGCTCGCAACTCCCCGACGGTTTTCGTCGGTTCGATGCCTGCGGTCAAACCTTCGTCAACCTGATCGCCACGGACATCGGCGCGGCTGACCACCGGTTCGCCGGCGACCCAGCCATGACGCTTGAAGTAACTGGCGACACTGCCAATGGCATCGTCCGGGTTGGTCCAGATGTTGATATGGCCATCACCGTCGAAATCCACCGCGTAGGCGCGGAAACTACTCGGCATAAATTGCGGCAAGCCCATTGCGCCAGCGTAGGAGCCTTTGAGCGTCAACGGATCGACCTGCTCTTCGCGGGCCAGCAGCAGGAACTCACGCAATTCCTTGCGGAAAAACTCGGCACGGGGAGGATAGTCGAAACCCAACGTCGACAAGGCATCGATCACCCGGAAATTTCCGGTATTGCGGCCGAAAAAGGTTTCAACGCCGATGATCGAGACAATCACCTGGGCCGGCACGCCGTATTCCTGCTCGGCACGGGCCAGCACCGCTTCGTGCTGACGCCAGAAGTCCACCCCACGGGCTATGCGCGCGTCGGTGATGAACATCGGGCGATACTCGCTCCACTGCTTGACCCGTTCGGCGGGTTTCGAAATGGCGTCCAGAATCGACTGCTTGCGCTCGGCTTCGCGGAACACGCCCATCAATTGTTCGCCGGCGAAACCGTAGTCACGGGTCATTTCACCGACGAATTCGGCCACCTGGGGTGAGCCTTCGTAGTCGCCGGCCAACGCTTCCTGCACGCTGCCAAGGATGCTTACCAGGCCGACCCATGGCGCAAATCGAGTCGCCCAGCCACGCATTACTTGCATTGAAAATTTCACCTTATTCAAACCTGCGCGATCCACTTGCGATGGGTATGGATCGACATCAAAACCCCAAACGCTGACAGCAGCGTCACCAGCGAAGTTCCTCCGTAGCTAATGAACGGCAACGGCACCCCCACCACCGGCAACAGGCCACTGACCATACCGATGTTGACGAAAACATAAACAAAAAACGTCATGGTCAGGCTGCCCGCGAGCAACTTGCCGAACAATGTCTGCGCCTGGGCGGTAATCACCAGGCCACGCCCGATCAATAGCAGGTAGATCAGCAGCAGCGCGCAGATCCCTACCAGGCCGAACTCTTCACCCAATACCGCAATGATGAAGTCGGTATGGCTTTCCGGCAGGAAGTCCAGGTGCGACTGGGTGCCCAGCAACCAACCCTTGCCGAACACACCACCGGAGCCGATGGCGGCCTTGGACTGGATGATGTTCCAGCCCGTACCGAGCGGATCGCTCTCCGGGTCGAGGAATGTCAGGATTCGCTGCTTCTGGTAGTCGTGCATGATGAAGAACCACATGGCAACCGCCACGGGCACGGCGGCAGCCAGCACGCTGAGGATCCAGCGCCAGCGCAAGCCCCCCATGAACAGCACGAAAGCGCCGCCGGCCAGGATCAGCAGCGAAGTGCCGAGGTCCGGTTGCCGCACGATGAGAATGAACGGGATGCCGATCAGCATCAGACTGATGCCGACATGCTTGAGCTGCGGCGGCAAAGTGCGCTTGGACAGGTACCAGGCGATGGTTGCCGGCATCAGGATCTTCATGAATTCCGAAGGCTGGAAGCGAATCACGCCGGGAATATTGATCCAGCGCGTGGCGCCCATGGCGTTGTGCCCCATGACATCCACCACGACCAGCAAGAGCACGCCGATTACATAGCCGACCGGCACCCAGCGGGCCATGAAGCGCGGCTCGAACTGAGCGATGACGATCATCGACACCAGGCCGATGCCGAACGAAGTGGCCTGTTTGGCCAGCAGGTCCCAGCTCTTGCCGCTGGCCGAATACAGCACGAACAGACTGCCGGCGGCCAGGGTCAGCAGCAAAATCAGCAACACGCCATCGATGTGCATGCGTTGCAGCAGCGTCGCGCGACGACGCATCACATCCTCACTGGAGAGCATGCGATCAAAATTATTCATCACGGGCCGTGGCCTCCGCGCTAGTAGGGCTGGCGTATTCGGCTTTGAGACGGCCGTCCTGGTCCAGCAGCCAGGCGTCCATCACCTGACGCACCACGGGAGCTGCGACGCCGGAGCCGGACTCACCGTTCTCGACCATCACCGACACCACGATTTGCGGGTCGTCCGCCGGCGCGAAGCCAACGAACAAGGCGTGGTCTCGATGGCGCTCCTGAACCTTGGAACGGTCGTATTTCTCGCCCTGCTTGATCGCGACCACCTGGGCCGTACCACTCTTGCCGGCGATCCGGTATTGCGCGCCGATCGAAGCCTTGCGCGCCGTACCGCGGGCGCCGTGCATGACCTGCTGCATGCCGTGGTTGACCTTGGTCCAGTCAGAAGGGTCGCGCAGGATGATGTCCGGCATCGGGTTCTCATCCACCGGTTTCTCGCCTTCGATGGTCTTGGCCAGGTGCGGACGGTTCCAGATGCCTTTGTTGGCGACCAGCGCCGTGGCCTGGGCCAGTTGCAGCGGAGTCGACTGCATGTAGCCCTGGCCGATCCCGAGGATCAGCGTTTCCCCCGGGAACCACGCCTGGCGGCGGGTCGCTCGCTTCCATTCGCGGGTCGGCATCAGACCCGGCGATTCTTCGAACATGTCCAGAGACACCTTCTGTCCGATGCCGAACTTGCTCAGGTACGACGACAACCGATCGATTCCAAGCTTGTGGGCCAGGTCGTAGAAGTAGGTGTCATTGGAACGCATGATCGCCGTGTCGAGATCGACAAAGCCGTCACCGGTACGGTTCCAGTTGCGGTACTTGTGGTCGTAGTTGGGCAGCATGTAGTAACCGGGGTCGAACACACGGGTCGACGCCGTCACCACGCCGGAGTCCAGGCCAGCAATCGCCACCGCAGGCTTGATGGTCGAGCCCGGCGGGTACAGACCGCGCAGTACGCGGTTGAACAGCGGCCGGTCGATGGAATCGCGCAGCTCGGAATAGGCTTTGGAGCTGATGCCGGTGACGAACAGGTTCGGATCGAAGCTCGGCTGGCTGACCATTGCCAGCACCTCGCCGGTTTTCGGGTTCAGGGCCACCACCGCACCACGACGACCGCCGAGCGCGGCTTCGGCGGCTTCCTGCAATTTGATGTCCAGACTCAGGACGATATCCTTGCCGGAAACCGGTTCGGTACGTTTGAGCACACGCAATACGCGGCCCCGAGCATTGGTCTCGACTTCCTCGTAACCCACCTGACCGTGCAGTTCCGGCTCGTAGAAACGCTCGATGCCGGTTTTGCCGATCTGATGGGTGCCGCTGTAGCTGACCGGGTCCAGCGTCTTGAGCTCTTTCTCGTTGATCCGCCCCATGTAACCCACGGAGTGCGCGAAGTGCGCGCCCTGGGGATAGTGGCGAACCAATTGCGCGACCACTTCTACCCCGGGCAGGCGGAACTGGTTCACCGCGATCCGCGCGATCTGCTCTTCGGTCAGCTCGAACAGGATCGGCACCGGCTCGAACGGCCTACGTCCCTGGCGCATGCGCTTCTCGAAGACCACCCGGTCCTCGGGCGTCAGTTCCAGTACTTCGACGATCACGTCGAGCACCTGCTGCCAGTCGCCGGACCGCTCGCGGGTCATGCTCAGGCTGAAGCTGGGCCGGTTATCGGCGATCACCACGCCATTGCGATCGAAAATCAAGCCACGGGTTGGCGGAATCGGCTGCACATGGACGCGGTTGTTTTCCGACAGGGTCGAGTGGTACTCGTACTGGATCACCTGCAGGAAATACAGGCGCGCAATCAGCACGCCAATCAGCGCCACCACTGCAATGGCCCCGAACACGACGCGGCCACGCACCAGACGGGCGTCTTTTTCGTGGTCCTTGATGCGGATCGGCTGGGTCATGAGGGCGCAGAACTACTTGTGGTAAGGGTGACCGGACAGCACGGTCCAGGCACGGTACAACTGTTCGCCGATCAGAATCCGCACCAGCGGGTGCGGCAAGGTCAGCGGCGACAACGACCAGCGTTGGTCGGCCCGGGCACAGACTTCCGGCGCCAGCCCTTCGGGGCCGCCGACCATGAAGTTGACGGTGCGCGAGTCCAGCCGCCAGCGATCGAGCTCGACCGCCAGTTGCTCGGTGCTCCAGGGCTTGCCGTGGACTTCGAGGGTGACAACGCGCTCGTTCGGCCCGACCTTGGCCAGCATGGCTTCGCCTTCCTGACGGATGAAGCGGGCCACGTCGGCGTTCTTGCCACGGGTATTGAGCGGTATTTCCACCAGTTCCAGCGCCAGCTCGGACGGAAGACGCTTGGCATATTCATGCCAGCCTTCTTCCACCCACTTGGGCATGCGTGAACCGACGGCGATCAGTCGCAGTCGCACAGCGGTCCCTTATTCCTGGTCTTTGTTGAGCTTGTTGAAGTGCTCGTGACCAACTTCAGGGCTGTGGTGCTTGCCATCGGCCGCACGGCTCTGCTCGGCACCTTTCCACAGGCGTTCCAGGTCGTAGAACTGACGGGCGTTGGAGGTCATCATGTGAACGATCACGTCGTCCATGTCCAGCAGCACCCAGTCGCTGTCGCCCTTGCCTTCTTCACCCAGCGGCTTGATGCCCAGGGCTTTGACGGCCTCGCGAACCTTGTCCAGCATCGCGCCGATCTGGCGGTTGGAGGTACCGGTGGCGATGATCATGTAGTCAGTGATGCTCTGCTTGTCGCGAACATCAATCACCAGCACGTCCTGGGCCTTGACGTCTTCCAGGGCGGCTACGGCGATCTTGACCAGCTCGTCGCCTTTAGGCGGCTCGGCGGCGAGGACCTTTTCCGGCAGCGGGGCGCTCTTGAATGTGCCTTTGCGTTTTACTTTGCTTTCGTTGTTGCTCGTCATATAAAACTCGTTTTGCTCGTTTGTTCGGGCGCTTCAATACACGTTGTTGCCACGTGCCTTGAGGCACTCCTATTCAGTTCGACGCACGGTAGAGCCCGTGCGCATCGATGTAGGCCAGGACCGCGTCGGGCACCAGGTAACGTACCGACTTACCGCTGGCCAGCAGTTGACGGATCTGGGTGGCGGATACCGCGAGCGGTGTCTGCCAGACGAATGCAATCTGTCCGCTCGGCCCTTTGAGGGCCAGCGGGTCGCTCACCGAGCGCGCTGCCAGCAGGTTGCGCAAGGCATCCGGCGGTTCGCTGTCGGCATCCGGGCGTTGCAACACCAGGATATGGCAATGCTGGAGCAACTCTTCCCAGCGGTGCCAAGTGGGCAGGCCGCAAAAAGCGTCCCAGCCCAAAAGCAGAAAAACCTGGTCGGACACGGCCAGTTCGGCGCGCATCAGTTCCAGGGTATCAATGGTGTAGGACGGTTTGTCCCGCTGCAATTCGCGGGCGTCCACCACCAACGGCGCCACACCGGCCACCGCGCACTCGACCATCGCCAGACGGTCTTTTGCCGACACCTGCGGCGTGTCCCGATGGGGCGGCCTGGCACTGGGTGTCAGGCGCAGCTCATCGAGCGCCAGGGTTTCGGCGACTTCCAGTGCTCCGCGCAAATGGCCGATGTGCACCGGGTCGAACGTTCCGCCCAGCACGCCAATGCGGCGAGGCGCTGGCTCGCTGACGGTGTCCGGGGCTGACGGGTCGAAGTCGCCCAAGTCAGACCGGCTCCTGTCCACGCAGTTGCCCGTCGCCGACCACGATGTACTTCTCGCAGGTCAGCCCTTCGAGGCCCACCGGGCCACGGGCGTGCAGCTTATCAGTAGAAATGCCGATCTCGGCACCCAATCCGTATTCGAAGCCATCGGCGAAGCATGTCGGGGTGTTGATCATCACCGACGACGAGTCGACTTCAGCCACGAAACGCCGGGTGTCGCCCTGGTGTTCGCTGACAATCGAATCGGTATGGTGAGAGCCGTAACGATTGATGTGCTCGATGGCCTGCTCCAGGCCGTCGACCACGCGGATCGACAGAATCGGCGCCAGGTACTCGGTGCTCCAGTCTTCCTCGGTCGCCGGTACGGCATCGATGATCGCCCGGGTACGCTCGCAACCGCGCAACTCGACGCCTTTTTCGCGGAACTGGGCGGCCATCGCCGGCAGGAAATCCTTGGCGACGGATTGATCCACCAGCAGCGTTTCCATGGCACCGCAGATGCCGTAACGGTAAGTCTTGGCGTTGAACGCGATGCGCTGGGCCTTGGCCAAGTCGGCGTGCTCACTCACGTAAACGTGGCAGATGCCGTCCAGGTGCTTGATCACCGGTACGCGGGCGTCACGGCTGACGCGCTCGATCAGGCCACGGCCGCCACGGGGCACGATGACATCGACGTATTCAGGCATGGTGATCAGCGCGCCGACGGCAGCGCGATCCGTGGTTTCGACCACTTGCACCACAGCGGCCGGCAGATCGGCCTCGGCCAGGCCGCGCTGGATGCAGGCGGCAATGGCTCGATTGGAATGAATGGCCTCGGAACCGCCACGCAGGATGGTCGCGTTGCCGGACTTCAGGCACAGGCTGGCGGCATCGATGGTCACGTTCGGTCGAGACTCGTAGATGATTCCGATCACGCCCAGTGGTACGCGCATCTTGCCGACCTGAATACCGGACGGACGGAAACTCATGTCGCGGATCGCGCCGACCGGGTCCGGCAGGGCCGCCACCTGGCGCAGACCGACGATCATGCCGTCGATACGCGCCGGGGTCAGCGCCAGACGCTCAAGGAGGGCCGGCTCCAGACCATTGGCGCGACCGGCGGCCAAATCCAGCTCATTGGCCGCCGTCAGCTCGGCGCGGGCCGCGTCCAGCGCATTGGCGGCGGCCTGCAGGGCGCGGTTTTTCTGCGCGGTGCTGGCACGGCCGATCACGCGGGAGGCTTCGCGGGCAGCGCGACCCAGGCGGGTCATGTAGTCAAGAACGGACTCAGTCATGGTCTGGCGTGGTCTTTGATAAGGTCTTGGTAAAGTGTAAAGCGGCAGATTATAGCTGTCGCGTCCCGGGACTAACAGCGGTGACGGGCGGATGGTCGAAATGGAGGGGTATTTGCCGACGTTCAGCCGGGATTAAGCTGCAAATTGTTATCATCACGACTCATTCAGCCCTGACAAATGCCGGCCATCATGTCCAATCTGACTGTTCGAGCGTCCGCCATGAGCCTGCCCGCGGGCCTCCCGGATGCGTTTTTCGACCGTGACGCGCAAATTCTGGCCCGGGACTTACTGGGCAAAGTCATTCGCCATCGAGTGGGCGACCTGTGGCTCAGCGCCCGGATCATCGAGACCGAAGCCTATTACTGCGCGGAAAAAGGCAGCCACGCATCCCTCGGCTACACAGAAAAGCGTAAGGCTTTGTTTCTGGATGGCGGCCACATCTATATGTATTACGCCCGGGGCGGCGATTCACTCAATTTCAGCGCCCAGGGTCCCGGCAACGCCGTGCTGATCAAGTCCGCCTATCCGTGGGTCGATGAACTGAGCGGGCCGGCCAGCCTGGCACAGATGCTGTTGAACAATCCCGATGCCCAGGGCCACCCCCGCCCGTCGCAAAAGCTCTGCGCCGGGCAAACCTTGCTCTGCAAGGCGCTGGGCCTGAAAGTGCCGGTGTGGGACGCCAAACGCTTCGACCATGAAGTGCTGCTGGTAGAGCACGTGGGCCAGACGCCCGCCCATATCATCCAGACCACGCGCCTGGGCATCCCCCACGGACGCGATGAACACCTGATGTACCGTTTCGTCGACGGAGCCTACGCGGCTTACTGCACGCGCAACCCGCTGCGTCGGGGGCAAGTCGAAGGTCGCGATTATTTTGTGCTGTCCTGACTTGCCCGGATTTGAAGTAAAAGTGAGTCTCTGTGGGAGCGGGCTTGCCCGCGAAGGCAGCGTGTCAGGCGACACAAATATCGACTGGAAGGGCCCCTTCGCGGGCAAGCCCGCTCCCACAGGGTTCGGCGCCGTTACGAAAATTTGCGTTTGCCCACCAAGGGCCAATTGAATTCAATGGAGTGGTTTTTATGGGCCCATGGCTCGATAGCGTGACCGGATGGTTGGCGATCAACCCGCAATGGCTGGCAGCAGCGGTATTCATCGTAGCCTTTGTGGAATGCCTGGCGATTGCCGGGCTGATCGTTCCCGGCACGGTATTGCTGTTCGCCGTGGCGGTACTGGCAGGCAGTGGAGCGCTGACGCTCAGTGAGACGCTCTTGCTGGGTTTCATCGCCGGTGTGCTGGGTGACGTCGTTTCGTATTTTCTGGGGCGGCACTTCCATCAGAACATCCGGCGCCTGCCGGGCTTGCGCCATCATCCGGAATGGATCGCCGGGGCCGAGTCATACTTCCAGCGCTACGGCATCGCCAGCCTGCTGGTTGGGCGCTTTATCGGCCCCCTGCGGCCAATGCTGCCGATGGTGGCCGGGATGTGCGACATGCCTTTCCCGCGCTTCTTCGCTGTCAGCCTGTTGGCCGGTGCGGGGTGGTCGGTGGCTTACCTGATGCCTGGCTGGGCCACGGGCGCAGCAATCCGCTTGCCGTTGCCCGAAGGCTTCTGGTTCCAGGCCGGGGTTGTTGCCGGCAGCATTGCTCTGATGGTCGGCTTGAGCGCGACCAGCAGCCTGCGCCGGCATCGTCGCGCGACGCTGTTCATTACCGGGATGAGTCTTTTGATTCTGGCGGGGTTGCTTATCGGATATTCGCACCTGTCCGCACTCGATCAAGGCGTGATGACGCTGGTGCAGGAGCATCGTAAACCGTTGCTGGATGAAGTGGCGGTAGTCTTCACGCTGATCGGCGAATTCCGCAACATGTTGTTGTTCAGTGCGCTGCTGACCGGCTTGCTGTTGCTGACGCGTCAATGGCGGCACGCGATTTTCGCGGGCAGCACACTGCTCTTCACGGCACTGGCCAATACCGCGACCAAGTACTTTTTCGCCCGCTTGCGCCCCGAAGTGTTGAGCGACCCGCTCACCAGCTACAGCATGCCCAGCGGCCACGCTTCAGGGTCTTTCGCGCTGTTCCTCACCCTCGCCGTTCTGGCCGGCCGCGGGCAACCGCCCCGGATGCGCCTGACTTGGTTATTGGTGGGATGCCTGCCAGCGACGGCTATTGCGCTGTCGCGGGTATACCTCGGTGCGCATTGGCCGACAGATGTATTGGCTGGCGCAATGCTGGCGGCGTGTGTCTGTGCGGCCAGCCTGTGGCTGATCCAGCGCAAGGAACCGCTCAACGCCTTGCAGCCCAAGGTCTGGTGGCTGGTGCTCCCAGCCTTGGTGGCATTGTTCGGGTTCTTCGTGTTGCGGCATTTGCCGCATACGATGTTGCGATATGCGTACTAGATAAAGCAAAAGACCCCAGCCCTCAGTCGCACTTGTATGAGCATTCACTCTGCAGAAGCGACCAAAGGCTGCGATCTTTTCAATAATGCCAGGTAAACAACTTCTGGGCGGATAACCCTATCACAGCAGTGACATAAAGAATCGCACTGACATCAAGCAACAGCCCAACCTGACAGATTATATTGAGTCTTAGCCGCCGATCGGGAAACTTGGCAAGTTCTCGCCATCAACAGCACGATACGTCATTAGACCCACTTCGATTTGCTTTGCAATCTTGCCAGCAAGGGCAATATTGTTTTCAAGTTTCCAACGAATCTCAGTAAACTTGACCATCGCCTCCCCGGCATAATCATCCCAGAGCCGCTGCTCAAAACTATCGCGTGCAACATTCGAGGGCGAACGTCGCGCCAGGATCAGCGCAGTCGCCACACTCACCGCCGAATCCGCCGCAAACTCAACTTCGCCACCCTGTGTGCTTCCGTTAATATACCGCAACATGGACCGAGTAAAGCAAAAACCCCACAACGCACGCTCATCGTCAGTTAAATCTTTCATCAAATATTCCCTTATATATGAAATACCTGCCTCATGCAGGCGAAGCAAATATAACCACCTCAACTTTATCAATCAACACTAACCCCATCCATAATTTATTATAAATCAATGCAAAGACCCATCAAATAAACCGACCACCGCAAATACAACCGACTAACAAATTTAAGAACAAACCAAATAACAGCACTCAACCGAACAACCGCCGACTTTCCATGATTAATCAGGCAAACAACTCACCCTGCAATTCATCCAGCAACGCCTGAATCGCATCCAGTCGTTGTTGCGGATCATCAAGTTGCAACAGGTCGATCTTGTCCAGTTCCGCAAATGGCAACAGGTAGGCCAATTGATTAGCCAGCGATTGTTGCCCGGTCGCTTCGGTGCCCATGTTCAAGGCCTCGACCATCGGGTGTTCAGCCAGGGCCTTGAGCAATGCCACCAGGTCGGCGTCCTCATCCTGCAGTGGCTGCTCGGGTTCATCTTCCAGCCACTCGACCTCGGCGACGGTCAACTGATCGCGCTGGACTTCCGTTCGTAATACATGGAAACGCCGACCACCCTGGACCCGAATCCCCAGCAGGCCGTTGTCCTGCTGTTTGAAATCGGTGATCAGCGCTTCACAACCCACCAGCGCGTAGCCGGCCGGGGCGATTCCGACTTCTTCGCCGTCGAGGATGCACACCACGCCGAACCCGCCACCCTGCTTCATGCAGCGGCCGATCATGTCCAGATAGCGCGCTTCGAAGATCTGCAAGTCGAGGATGCAACCTGGGAACAGCACTGTGTTCAACGGAAAAAGCGGCAGACTCATAGACATTTCCTTACACGACCATCGACACCGCCAGCGGCAGGAAAACCGCCGTGGCCACACCCATCAGGCTCATCGCCAGCGCCGCGAAGGCGCCACACTCTTCACTTTCCTGCAACGCCACCGACGTGCCGACCGCGTGGGCCGTCATGCCCAGTGCCATACCCCTCGCTTCCGGGCTGTGCACACCGAGGCGACTCAACAGGGCCGGGCCGAAAATCGCCCCGATCACACCAGTAATCAGGACGAACACCGCTGCCAGCGCCGCGACCCCACCGATCTGTTCGGCCACCAGCATCGCAATCGGCGACGTCACCGACTTCGGCGCCATGGTCATCAGGATCATGTGCTCGGCACCGAACCACCAGCCCAGCAACACACCCATCCCCGTGGCCACCACCCCGCCTATCACCAGCGTAGTAAATATCGGCCAGAACAACTGCCGAATCCGTCGCAGGTTGAGATAAAGCGGCACCGCCAGCGCAACAGTGGCCGGACCGAGCAGGATGCTCAGGATCTCGGTGCTCTTGCGGTACTCGGCGTAAGTCAGGCCGCAACCCACCAGCACACCGATCACCAGCAACATGGAGACCAGCACCGGCTGCAAAAAGATCCAGCGGGTTTTCTCGAATGCCGCAAGGACGAGCTGATAGGCACCGAGGGTGATACCGATGCCGAATAATGGATGGTGAATCACCGAGGCCCAGGCGCCGTGCCAGTCGAAGATCATTGGTTGTCCTCGGAGTGCGCGTGACGCTTGACCATGCGTTGCATAAGCACCCCGGCGAAGGCCATCGAAAGCAACAGCGACAACACCAGTGCACCGACGATGGCCCAGAAGTCCGCCGCGATGTCAGCGGCATACACCATCACGCCCACGGCCGGCGGTACCAGCAACAGCGGCAGATAGCGCAGCAGGCTGCCGGCCGCCAGGTTCAGTGGCTCGCCGACCTGTCCGCGGCAGATGAGGTACACCAGCAACAGCAGCAACCCCACAATCGGCCCCGGCAGCACAGGCAGAAACAAATGATTGATCGCCGTGCCGAGCAATTGGAACAGCACCAGCCACGTCAGGCCCCGTAACAACATCAAAGATCTCCCGCAAAATCCGTCACCCGCATTGGCTTGGCATTATAAGCATGCCCACGCTATAGACCGGCATTCGCCAAAAGCATGGCCAGTTGACCGCGACGTTCAGCCATGTTGATCTAAAGTGGTAAGCCGGGAGGTCAAGTCCCCCCCAACTCAAAACTATAAAACCGATGAACCCAAGGAGAGTCTCAATGCCCTATGTTCCAGTTGCAGAGCTCAAAGATTATGTCGGCAAGGAACTTGGACGTTCCGAATGGCTCACCATCGATCAGGACCGTATCAACCTGTTCGCCGAAGCCACAGGGGATTTTCAGTTCATCCACGTCGACCCGGTCAAGGCCGCGCAAACGCCATTTGGCAGCACTATCGCTCACGGCTTTCTGTCGTTGTCGCTGATTCCGAAGTTGATGGAAGACATCCTCGTCATGCCCGAAGGCTTGAAGATGGTGGTCAACTACGGCCTCGACAGCGTGCGCTTCATCCAGCCGGTCAAGGTCAATTCGCGGGTGCGGCTGAAGGTCGACCTGACCGAAGTCATCGAGAAGAAACCCGGCCAATGGCTGCTCAAGGCCACCACCACCCTGGAAATCGAAGGTTCGGACAAGCCGGCGTATATCGCCGAACCCCTGTCCCTGTGCTTCGTGTAAACCTTCCGGGATGCGAAGCAGCGCCTGCTGTTTCGCGCCCTCTTGCGGTACCTCGCCCTATATAAGGACACATGGCTGCGGCATACTCCCTCGCCTAATTGCCCGGAATCCGCTATGCGCCCACTTGCACTCCTTGCCTTGACCCTGATGCTCACCGCTTGCGGCGACGGCGAATCGCCTTTGCCCCCCGACGCACGCCTGCCGGACGGCGGACGCTATCGCGGTGACCTGGTCAATGGCTTGCTGCAAGGCAAGGGTCGCATCGACTACCCGAACGGCAGTTGGTACGCCGGCGAATTCGACAAAGGCCAGTGGCAGGGCCAGGGTGAATGGCATGGCAGCAATGGTGAAGTCTATCGCGGGCAGTTCACTCAGGGACTGTTCGACGGCCAGGGAGCACTGACCACCAACGCCAACAGCTACAGTGGCGGCTTCAAGGCTGGCCGTCGCGACGGCGAAGGCACGCTCAAAGAAAACGGCATGAGTTACCGCGGTGAATTCAAGGCCGATCAATACGCTGGCCTGGGTCGCCTCGAACTCGAAGACGGCAGCTCCTATCAGGGCCAGTTCGCCCACGGCAAACCCAACGGCGAAGGCCAGCGCGGTGACGGCAACGGCAATCAGTTCACCGGGCACTTTGTCGACGGCCAGCTGGAAGGCAACGGCACGTTCAACAGCGCCGACGGCGACATCTATGTCGGCAGCTTCAAGAATAATCAACTGCACGGTAAAGGCCGCTACGAAAACGCCGACGGCGATGTGTGGCTGGGCCAGTTCAAGGAAGGCTCGCTGAACGGCAAGGGCGAGTTGATCGGCACTGACGGCAGCCACTACATCGGCCACTTCAACGACTGGCGCTTTTCCGGCCAGGGCCGGCTGAACCTCGCCGATGGCAGCTTTTATACCGGCCAGTTCGACAACGACAGTTACCAAGGGCGTGGCACGCTGGTGCTGACCGACGGCACCGTGCTCAGCGGCACCTGGATCAATGGCCAGCGCGTGCGCGACGCCGAGGGCAAACTGTTGCCTGACACACTCGAGCTCGGCCTGCTGGCACAGGGGCGCTTGCTCGACGCAGCGCTGGCCAATATTCCGCCTTCCACCCCGGCAGTGGAGCTGTATTCGCTGACCCTGGGCGGTGATGGCAAGCAAAGCGTGTTTCTGCGCGAGTCCGACTACGTCGCCAATATGCTCTCCACCCGTTTCGGCGCCTTCGGCCAAATTCGCCTGGTGAACCATCGTGACCACCTCGCCGACCGCCCGATGGCCACCCGGGAGAACCTGCGTCGCGCGGCCCTGACGCTGGCTGAACGGAGCGGTCCGGAAGACCTGATTTTCATCTACCTGACCAGCCATGGCACCAGCGAACACGAGCTGGTACTGGACCAGCCGCGCATGGAACTGGCCGATCTGCCAGCCGACGAGTTGGCCACTGTTCTCGCCCCGCTGAAAAACCGCGACAAGGTCATCGTGATTTCGTCCTGCTACTCCGGCGGTTTCATTCCCGCACTCAAGGATGAACGGACCCTGATCATGACGGCCTCGCGGGCTGACCGAGTCTCCTTCGGCTGCTCGGAGGAAGCCAACTTCACCTACTTCGGCGATGCCCTGTTCGTCCAGGCCCTGAACCAGACCGATGATCTGGAACAGGCCTTCAAACGGGCCAAGGCCACCGTCGCCGAGCGTGAGCTGGCAGACGGCTTCGAAGCATCCGAACCACAGATCTGGGCACCGAAAACCGTCCTCTCGCACTGGCAACTATTGCGCAAACAACAGGCACGAAAAGCGTTGCAAAGTGCATCCATGCAAAGCAAGGATGCAAACAGCAACTAAGCTGAACAGTATCAAGGGAGAAACACTATGTACTTGACGCCTCAGCATGTGCTGCTCGCCGGAGCCACCGGTTTGACGGGTGAACATCTGCTCGATCGCTTGCTCAGCGAGCCAACGATCACCCGGGTATTGGCCCCCTCACGCCGGCCATTGGCAGAACACCCGCACCTGGAAAACCCGGTCGGCGACCCGACGGCGTTCCTGCCACAACTGAACGGGCGGGTCGATATCGCCTATTGCTGCCTGGGCACCACGATCAAGCAGGCAGGCTCGGAGCAGGCGTTTCGCGCAGTGGACCTGGACATGGTGGTGGCATTCGCCAAGCGCGCACGGGAGATGGGCGCACGGCACCTGATCGTGATCAGTGCCCTGGGAGCCGATCGCCGATCCTCGATTTTCTACAACCGGGTCAAAGGCGAGATGGAGTACGCATTGCGCGCGCAGGACTGGCCGCAGCTGACTATTTGCCGCCCTTCGCTGTTGCTGGGTGATCGCATTGAGCCGCGCCTGGCCGAGCAAGTCGCCGGCCCCTTGTCACGCCTGATCCCCGGTAAATACCACGGCATCGAAGCCTGCCAACTGGCCCGCGCCATGTGGCGTCTTGCACTCGAAGAGCAGGATGGCGTGCGGATTGTCGAGTCGGATGAGCTGAGGAAGTTGGGCAAGTAATTTTATAGTGCCTGAGCGGGCCTCATCGCGGGCAAGCCCGCTCCCACAGGATTTGTGTTGTACACAAATTTTGCAATCGCTGAAAAACCTGTGGGAGCGAGCTTGCTCGCGATAGAGCGCGAAGCGCTCTCTTACAACCCACCCGTTGCCTGAAAACTCACCCCGATCACCGTCAACACCGACAACGGCAACAGCAGTGTGTCGAGCAACGCACTGGCCGGCAGATCAACGCCAGGATAGCTCGGCGCTTGCGCGCCGAAACGGTCCATCGCGCAACAACCACCATTCATTGCATACAAATCCAGCCGCGTCCCGGCGTACACCACCGGCGCCCCCGGCTTGGCCGCATCGAGGGTGCGCACCGTGGCGCACCCGGCCAATTGCAGCGCCAGCACCATCACCAGCAGCTTATTCATCGCTGGTCAGATGATGCTCGCCCCAACGCGGCAGCATGTCCTGTGGAATATTCAGCAGGTTAAGGATCCGTGCCACGACGAAATCGATCAGGTCGTCGATGGTTTGCGGCTGATGATAAAAGCCCGGTGATGCCGGCAGGATTGTCACGCCCATGTTCGACAACTTGAGCATGTGCTCCAGGTGAATGCTCGAATACGGCGCCTCGCGAGGCACAAGAATCAGTTGGCGACGCTCTTTGAGCGTCACATCCGCGGCACGCTCGATCAGGTTGTTGCAGGCACCGGTAGCGATGGCCGACAACGTGCCAGTGGAGCACGGCACCACCACCATCGCCGCTGGCGCGCCGGAGCCCGAGGCCACCGGCGACATCCAGTCTTCCCTGCCGTACACCCGAATCTGCCCGGCGGCGGCCCCCGTGTATTCGGTGAGAAACGCCTGCATCACCTGCGGTTTGGAGGGCAGCGTGACGTCAGTTTCGGTCGCCATCACCAACTGCGCGGCCCTTGAAATCAGGAAGTGCACTTCACGATCTTCCCGCACCAGGCAGTCGAGCAGGCGTAAACCGTACTGGGCGCCTGAAGCGCCGGTCATCGCCAGGGTGATGCGCTCCGGGCCGTTGTTCATTTGAGTGCCTCGGCCAACTTGCCGTGAAGGCCGCCGAAGCCACCGTTGCTCATGATGACCACGTGAGTGCCGGGTTGGGCCTGGCTCTTCACACGATCGATGATGCCCTCAAGGGAATCGCTGACAATCGACGGCACAGTGCACAGTGCCGCGGTACCCGCCAGGTCCCAGCCGAGGTTGGCGGGTGCATACCAGATCACCTGATCGGCATCGACCACGCTTTCCGGCAATCCGTCACGGTGCGCGCCAAGCTTCATGGAGTTGGAGCGTGGCTCGATGATCGCGATCAACGGTGCATCGGCGATGCGCTTGCGCAGGCCGTCCAGCGTGGTGGCGATGGCGGTCGGGTGGTGAGCGAAGTCGTCATAGATGGTGATGCCACGGACTTCCGCGACTTTCTCCATCCGGCGTTTCACGCTTTTGAAGGCGCTCAACGCGGCGATGCCCATGGATGGCACCACACCGACGTGGCGCGCAGCGGCCAAAGTGGCCAATGCATTGGCGACGTTGTGCTGGCCAGTCATGTCCCATTCGACCACCCCCTGGGTGACGCCTTCGAACATCACTTCGAATTTCGAACCATCTTCACTGAGCAGTTTGACCTGCCACTGACCGCCGGCACCGGTAGTTTGCACCGGGGTCCAGCAACCCATTTCAATGACTCGCTGCAAGGCTGGCTCAGTGGTCGGATGAATCACCAGCCCTTCGCTCGGGATGGTCCGCACCAGGTGATGGAACTGCCGCTCGATGGCCGGCAGGTCCGGGAAGATGTCCGCGTGATCGAACTCAAGGTTGTTCAGGATTGCGGTGCGCGGGCGGTAATGTACGAACTTGGAGCGCTTGTCGAAGAACGCACTGTCGTACTCGTCGGCTTCGATGACGAAGAAGGGTGTATCACCCAGGCGCGCGGACACCGAGAAGTTTTGCGGCACGCCGCCGATCAGGAAGCCCGGGGCCATGCCTGCATGCTCCAGCACCCAGGCCAGCATGCTGCTGGTGGTGGTCTTGCCGTGCGTACCGGCAACGGCCAGCACCCAACGACCTTGCAGCACGTGATCCGCCAGCCATTGCGGGCCGGAAACGTACGGCAAACCTTTGTTCAGCACGTACTCCACCGCCGGGTTGCCCCGGGACATGGCGTTGCCGATCACCACCAGATCAGGGGCCGGATCGAGTTGCGCCGGGTCATAGCCTTGTGTCAACTCGATGCCCTGGGCTTGCAGCTGAGTGCTCATCGGCGGATAGACGTTGGCATCGGAGCCCGTCACGTGATGGCCCAGCTCTTTGGCCAGAACCGCCATTGACCCCATGAAAGTGCCGCAGATACCAAGAATATGAATGTGCATAGTCGACCTCGTAAAACTTGGTCGCAGGTTAGCTTAGGGAGGGGAAAATCGCACCTGATGTTTCAGATCCGAAGACGCCTTCGCGACCCGGTTTACCGGGCAATACCGTGTTTACGCAGCTTGCGATACAGGGTATTGCGACTGACCCCAAGCTGCTCCGCCGTATGCGTCATATGCCAGCGCGTCTGCTCCAGCGCACTGAGTAACGCCAGCCGCTCGGCATCCTCCAGCGGATGCTCCGATGGTTCCTCGACAACCTGCGCCATCGCCGGCCTGGCCGAACGAATCATGGCCGGCAAATCTTCCAGACCGATCCGTCCGTCCTCACACAGGGCTGCCAGCGTACGCAGCACATTTCGCAACTGGCGTACGTTGCCCGGCCAGGCAAATCCCAACAATGCCTCGCGTGCCGGTCCGTCAATCAACACCGCTTCTCCGTGCGCCTCTTCGGCCAGTAAAAAATCGAGCAACTGCGATTTGTCACTGCGATCACGCAAAGCCGGCAGCGCGACTTCCAGCCCGTTGAGGCGGTAATACAAATCCTCGCGGAAGCTGCCGTCCTGCACGCGATCCAGCAAATTACGGTGGGTGGCGCTGATGATCCGCACATTTACCGCTTCCGGCTCGCCACCGATCGGCACCACCTGCCGGTCCTCAAGCACCCTGAGCAATCGCGTCTGCAGGGCCAGTGGCATGTCACCGATTTCATCGAGGAACAAGGTCCCGCCGTCGGCCTGTTGCAACTTGCCGCGCATGCCTTCCTTGCGTGCGCCGGTGAAGCTGCCGCCACGGTAACCGAACAGCTCGCTTTCGATCAGGCTCTCGGGAATGGCCGCGCAATTGAGGGCGACGAAGGCTTTTTCCGCCCGCTGGCTGGCGTGGTGCACCGCTTTGGCGAAGGCCTCCTTGCCGGACCCGGTTTCGCCGTTGATCAGCAGCGGCACGTCGCGCTCGTAGACGCGCAAGGCCTTGCGAAAATCCGCCTGCAAGGCCACATCATCCAGGCAAATGCCCGACAGGCGCGGTGCAGGTGCGGCCTTGGGAGCAGGCTCCATCGGAATCGGCAGTGACCGCCGCGCCTCGCCGCGCAATACCGCGAACAACTTGCGACCATCACGGGTACGCAATGGCCAACTGGCCGCGGCATTGATACTCGCCCGCCCCAGCAACTCATCGAGCGAGCAATCGAAAAACGCTTCCACCGGCTTACCCAGCAAGCCGCCGCGAATGTGTCCCAGCAGGTTCAGCGCACTCTGATTGACCGCGCTGATGCGCCCTTCTCCGTCGAACGCCAGCAACCCTTCGCTGAACAAACCGACGGACTCGGCCTGCAAGTGAAAACGCAGCAACCATTGATTGTCGAAGCAGCGCAGGAAGTAACAGCTCTCGATCATCTTCGCCGACAGATTGACCAGCGCCATGGTGTGGAACTGACTTTGCCGCGACACGTCACGCCGTGCCGACGATACGTCGAGCACCGCCAGCAATTCGCCATGGGGATCGAAGACCGGGCTCGCCGAGCAGGTCAGGCCGGTGTGGCGGCCGCGAAAGTGTTCGTCTTGATGGATGGTCAGCGACTGACGCTCCACCAGGCAGGTGCCGATGCCGTTTGTGCCTTCGCAGGCCTCGCTCCAGTCGGCACCAAGCCAGAGCCCGGCACGCTCGAAAATCTGTCGTTCGGCAGGCGCGGTGACGCAATTGAGGATCACGCCGCGAGCGTCGGTCAGCAGCACTGCATGGCCGGCACCGGAGAGTTGCTGGTGCAAGCTGGTCATTTCATTGCCAGCGATGTGCAGCACTTGCTGCAAGCGTTCGCGGCTTTCCAGGACACGTCCATGCTCAAGCACCGTCGGTGCGATGCTCAGGGCCGGGTCGAGGTGATAGTCCTCAAGGCAGCGCAGCCAGGAGCGGGCGATGGACGGATCACTGCCAGGGCCATGCAGGTGGGCCTTGCCCTGAGTGACGGTCAGAACCTGCTGGGCATGGCGACTCAAATGGTTGTCGTGCATTTCTTATTGTTCTCCCCCCGAAAGGTGTACACGTTCCCTGTAGGAGCTGCCGCAGGCTGCGATCTTTTGACTTTGATTTTTTCAAGATCAAAAGATCGCAGCCTGCGGCAGCTCCTACAGGGGTGATGCAGCGTCAATCCTTGTGATTGCCCGAGCATCCTCCAGCCGGGCCTGCATTGCAATGCTGGCAAGACCGCTCGGTCAGAGGCTGTGCCAGAAGCGGTACAAAGTGTCACGCCAGGTGTACCGAAAGCGTCACAGGCGCACTCCATCCGTCCGACAAAAAATGCGCAAGGCCTTGATTTGCCTGAGCTGCAACGCACTGGCCCGCCCCTTGCTCTACGCTTATAGCAAGCGCACATGCGCGACTCCCTATAAGCACAAAAGCAAGGAGAGACCACCATGCGTTACGCTCACCCCGGTACTGAAGGCGCTATCGTTTCGTTCAAAGCCAAATACGGTAACTACATCGGCGGCGAGTTCGTCGCGCCTGTCAAAGGTCAGTACTTCACCAATACCTCGCCAGTGAATGGCCAACCCATTGCCGAATTCCCCCGCTCCACGGCCGAAGACATCGACAAGGCCCTGGACGCTGCCCACGCAGCCGCCGATGCCTGGGGCGCCACGTCCGCCCAGGCGCGCTCGCTGGTGCTGCTGAAAATCGCCGACCGCATCGAACAGAACCTGGAACTGCTGGCAATCACCGAATCCTGGGACAACGGCAAAGCCGTGCGCGAAACCCTCAACGCCGACATCCCGCTGGCCGCCGACCATTTCCGCTACTTCGCCGGCTGCATCCGCGCCCAGGAAGGCAGCGCTGCCGAAATCGACGGCAACACCGTGGCGTATCACATCCATGAACCCCTCGGCGTGGTCGGCCAGATCATCCCGTGGAACTTCCCGATCCTGATGGCCGCCTGGAAACTCGCCCCGGCCCTGGCTGCCGGCAACTGCGTGGTGCTCAAGCCTGCCGAGCAAACCCCGCTGGGCATCACCGTGCTGGTTGAACTGATCGGCGACCTGCTGCCACCGGGCGTGCTGAACATCGTGCAAGGCTTCGGCAAAGAAGCCGGCGAAGCCCTGGCCACCAGCAAACGCATCGCCAAGATTGCTTTCACCGGCTCGACCCCGGTCGGCTCGCACATCATGAAATGCGCCGCCGAAAACATCATTCCGTCCACCGTGGAGCTGGGTGGCAAGTCGCCGAACATCTTCTTCGAAGACATCATGAAGGCCGAACCGTCCTTCATCGAGAAAGCCGCCGAAGGCCTGGTGCTGGCGTTCTTCAACCAGGGCGAAGTCTGCACCTGCCCGTCCCGCGCCCTGGTGCAGGAGTCGATCTACGACGAGTTCATGCAAGTGGTGATGAAGAAGGTCCTGCAAATCAAACGCGGCGACCCGCTGGACACCGACACCATGGTCGGCGCCCAGGCGTCCGAGCAGCAATTCGACAAGATCCTGTCGTACCTGGAAATCGCCAAGGGCGAAGGTGCCGAACTGTTGACCGGCGGCAAGGTGGAAAAACTCGAGGGCAACCTGGCGAGCGGGTATTACATCCAGCCGACGCTGCTCAAGGGCACCAACAAGATGCGCGTGTTCCAGGAAGAAATCTTTGGCCCGGTGGTGAGCATCACCACCTTCAAGGACGAAGCCGAAGCCCTGGCCATCGCCAACGACACCGAGTTCGGCCTGGGCGCCGGCCTCTGGACCCGCGACATCAACCGCGCCTACCGCATGGGCCGGGCGATCAAGGCCGGTCGTGTGTGGACCAACTGCTACCACCTGTACCCGGCGCACGCCGCGTTCGGCGGGTACAAGAAGTCCGGCGTCGGCCGTGAAACCCACAAGATGATGCTCGACCACTATCAGCAGACCAAAAACCTGCTGGTGAGCTACGACATCAATCCGTTGGGCTTCTTCTAAAACCGAGGGCGACACTGATCCCCGTGTCGCCCTTTCTACCGCCTTCGCGAGCAAGCCCGCTCCCACAGGGGGGGAGTGTGAACACAAGTCCAATGTGGGAGCGGGCTTGCTCGCGAAGGCGCCCAAAATGACACAACACCCAAGCTCTGGCCGCTCTGGCACGGGCCTTGCGTACCCGTCATTCAGCGTTTCACCCAACCCGTCACACCCGAAAGTCCAAAAGATCGAACAATAAAAAATAGAGAGGACTTATGACTACTTCTTCCACACAGCTCAAACCCACACTCGGCACCCTGCATCTATGGGGCATTGCCGTCGGCCTGGTGATCTCCGGCGAGTACTTCGGCTGGAGTTACGGCTGGGGCACCGCAGGCACCCTGGGTTTTCTCGTCACCGCCCTGATGGTGGCGACGATGTACACCTGCTTCATTTTCAGCTTCACCGAACTGACGACGGCGATTCCCCACGCCGGCGGGCCATTTGCCTATAGTCGCCGGGCCTTTGGTGAGAAAGGCGGGTTGATCGCCGGCATCGCCACCCTGATCGAATTCGTCTTTGCCCCACCGGCCATCGCCATGGCTATCGGCGCCTACCTCAACGTGCAATACCCGGAACTGGACCCGAAGATCGCCGCCGTTGGCGCTTACTTCGTGTTCATGGGCCTGAATATCCTCGGCGTCAGCATCGCGGCCACCTTCGAACTGGTGGTCACCGTGCTGGCCGTCGCTGAACTGCTGGTGTTCATGGGTGTGGTCGCCCCGGGCTTCAGTTTCAGCAATTTCGTACTGAACGGCTGGTCGGGTGCCAATGAGTTCACGATGGGCTCGATTCCTGGCATCTTCGCCGCCATTCCCTTCGCGATCTGGTTCTTTCTCGCTATCGAAGGCGCAGCCATGGCCGCCGAGGAAGCCAAGGACCCGAAACGCACCATCCCCAAGGCCTACGTCAGCGGCATTCTGACGCTGGTGTTCCTGGCCATCGGCGTGATGGTGATGGCCGGCGGCGTGGGCGACTGGCGCCAACTGTCGAACATCAACGATCCGTTGCCCCAGGCAATGAAAGCCGTGGTCGGCAATAATTCGACCTGGATGCACATGCTGGTGTGGATCGGTCTGTTCGGCCTGGTGGCGAGTTTCCACGGGATCATTCTTGGCTATTCACGCCAGTTCTTCGCCCTGGCTCGCGCTGGCTACCTGCCCAAAGGCCTGGCCAAACTCTCGCGCTTCCAGACACCGCACCGGGCCATTCTGGCCGGTGGCGTGATCGGCATTGCAGCCATCTACAGCGATGGTCTGGTCAATCTGCAAGGCATGACCCTGACGGCGGCAATGATCACCATGTCGGTATTCGGCGCCATCGTGATGTACATCATCAGTATGCTGAGCCTGTTCAGACTGCGTAAAACCGAGCCGAACCTGGAACGCACCTTCCGTGCGCCAGGCTATCCGATCGTACCGGGAATCGCGCTGTTCCTGGCGGTGGTGTGCCTGGTGGCGATGGCGTGGTTCAACACCTTGATCGGCCTGATCTTCCTCGGGTTCATGATCGCCGGTTACCTGTACTTCCAGTTGACCGCCCGGCAACGCTCCGAAGCTCCGGCGGACGCTATGCTCGAAGGTATCTAAAATGCACCGGTGCCGGGCCCGCTGCCCGGCGCCTGCATGATTGAAGTGCACGCAGCTCCCCTGTGGAAGCGGGCTTGCTCGCGAAGGCGTCGTGTCAGTCGGCATCTATTTTGAAAGTCACACCGCATTCGCGAGCAAGCCCGCTCCCATAGGAAGAGCAGATTGCAGTCATTATTGGAGGACACCGCCCCATGGCCACATTCGCCCATACCGTCGGCGCCCAGACTTACCGCTTCGACAGCCTCAAGGAAGTGATGGCCAAGGCCAGCCCGGCCCGCTCCGGAGATTTTCTGGCCGGCGTCGCCGCCCTCAACGATGGCGAGCGAGTGGCCGCACAGATGGCGTTGGCCGACACGCCGCTAAGCCACTTTCTGCAGGAAGCACTGATCCCCTACGAATCCGATGAAGTCACCCGACTGATCATCGACACCCACGACAAAAATGCCTTCGCGGTCGTCAGCCACCTCACCGTCGGCGGTTTTCGCGACTGGCTGCTCAGTGATGCCGCCGATGAACAGGTCCTGCGCGCCCTGGCACCCGGTCTGACGCCGGAAATGGCCGCCGCCGTATCAAAGATCATGCGTGTGCAGGATCTGGTGTTGGTGGCGCAAAAAATCCGCGTGGTCACGCAGTTTCGCGGCACCCTGGGTCTACGCGGGCGCCTGTCCACACGACTGCAACCCAACCACCCCACCGACGAACCGGCCGGCATCGCCGCGAGCATTCTCGACGGCCTGCTGCACGGCAATGGCGACGCGATGATCGGCATCAACCCGGCCACCGACAGCATCGCCTCGATTTGCGCGATGCTGGAGATGCTCGACGCAATCATCCAGCGCTACGAAATCCCGACCCAGGCGTGTGTGCTGACCCATGTCACTACGTCGATCGAAGCGGTGAATCGCGGCGTCCCGTTGGATCTGGTATTCCAGTCGATCGCCGGCACCGAAGCGGCCAATGCCAGTTTCGGCATCAACCTGAGTGTGTTGAAGGAAGGCTATGACGCTGGATTGAGTCTGAATCGCGGCACCCTGGGCCAGAACCTGATGTACTTCGAAACCGGCCAGGGCAGTGCTCTGTCGGCCAACGCTCACCATGGCGTCGATCAACAAACCTGCGAAACCCGCGCCTATGCCGTCGCGCGTCACTTCAACCCGTTTCTGGTCAACACCGTCGTCGGCTTTATCGGCCCGGAATACCTGTACAACGGCAAACAGATCATCCGCGCCGGCCTGGAGGACCACTTCTGCGGCAAACTGCTCGGTGTGCCCATGGGTTGCGACATCTGCTACACCAACCATGCCGAAGCCGACCAGGACGACATGGACACCCTGCTGACCCTGCTGGGTGTCGCCGGGATCAACTTCATCATGGGTATCCCGGGTTCCGACGACATCATGCTCAACTACCAGACCACCTCGTTCCACGATGCGCTCTACGCCAGACAGACCCTGGGGTTGAAGCCCGCGCCGGAGTTCGAGCAATGGCTGGCGAAAATGGGCATCTTCACTCAATCGGACGGCAGGATTCTCTTCGGTGACAGCCTTCCGCCGGCCTTTCGGCAGGCCTTGGCGCAATTGGGATGAGTAATGACATGGATAAACTACCCTTTGACCCCCACAACCCATGGCTGGAACTGCGACGCCTGACACCGGCGCGAATTGCCCTGGGCCGAACCGGCACCAGTATTCCCACCCGCGCGCAACTGGACTTCCAGTACGCCCACGCCCAGGCACGGGATGCGGTGCACTTGCCGTTCGATCACGCGGCACTCAACTCACAACTGGCCGAACGCGGACACCAAAGCCTTTTGCTGCACAGCGCCGCAATCGACCGCAACAGTTACCTGCAACGCCCGGACCTGGGACGAAAGCTGAGTGATGCGTCGGCAAAAACCCTGCGTGACTACGCTGCGGCGCATCCTGGCGGAGTCGATCTGGTGATTGTGATCGCCGACGGCCTGTCGGCTCTGGCCGTTCATCGCCATACCCTGCCCTTTCTGGCACGCCTCGAGGAACAGATTGCAGCTGAAGGCTGGACTGTTGCACCGGTGATATTGGTGGAACAGGGGCGCGTGGCGGTCGCTGACGAAATCGGTGAGCTGCTGGGTGCGAAAATGACCGTCATCCTCATCGGCGAACGCCCTGGCCTCAGCTCCCCGGACAGCCTGGGTTTATATTTCACCTACAATCCCAAAGTCGGCCTTACCGATGCCTACCGCAATTGCATCTCCAACGTGCGGCTCGAGGGCCTGAGTTACGGCATGGCGGCACACCGTTTGCTGTATTTGATGCGCGAAGCCTGCCGACGGCAGCTGTCAGGGGTCAATCTTAAGGATGAAGCACAGGTTCAGACACTGGAATCGGACGCGGGAGCCGACATGAAAGATAATTTCCTGCTTGGGCCACCGAATGCCTGAACCGCTTCCGCATTGCACATTCGTACCAGTTTAAGGCAGGATCGTTGCACGGCCGCCAAGGGTTTCCCATCGCCGTCAGAGACGTAAGACAGCCACTTGAAGACGAGACCTACCATGCGGATTATTCAAGCGACCCTCGAACACCTGGACCTGCTGACCCCGTTGTTCGTCAAATATCGCGAGTTTTATGGCTCCCTGCCGTATCCGGACTCGTCCCGGGCGTTCCTCGAAAAACGCCTGCGTCGCAAGGAATCGGTGATCTACCTGGCGCTGTCCGATGACGACAGCCACAAGCTGATGGGCTTCTGTCAGCTGTACCCGAGCTTCTCCTCGCTGTCACTCAAACGTGTGTGGATCCTCAACGACATCTATGTCGCCGAGGACGCCCGCCGCCAGTTGGTGGCCGACAACCTGATCCGTACCGCGAAAAAAATGGCCAAGGAAACCAATGCCGTACGCATGCGCGTTTCCACCAGCAGCAACAACGAAATCGCGCAGAAAACCTACGAATCCATCGGATTCAAGGTAGACACCGAATTCAAGAACTATGTGCTGCCGATCAGCGACGAACTCTGAATCACCTGCGCCCTGCTCGCGCTGGCATCGCGAGCAGGTTCGCTCCCACCTGTTCGTTATCAAACATCAGCCCTGTCATGACATTCCCCGCTACAATCTCGACGCGATTTTCACCACTCGCCTCGTATAATCCCGATATTCCCGGCTTGTAAGAAAAACTACCCCTATCCGTAGTCTTACGCGAAGTCATCCGCACAGGCCTGCAGAGTCGGGCCAATACCACAGGTGCTATCCATGGATTTCAACCCGATCGACATTGTCCTGCATCTCGACGTCTACCTCGACATGCTTGTAGCCAACTACGGGGCATGGATCTACGCCATTCTGTTCCTGGTGATCTTTTGTGAAACCGGCCTGGTGGTCATGCCCTTCCTGCCGGGAGACTCCCTGCTGTTCATCGCCGGCGCCGTGGCGGCCGGTGGCGGCATGGATCCGGTACTGCTCGGCGGCCTGCTGATGCTGGCGGCGATCCTGGGCGACAGCACCAACTACATCATCGGACGAACGGCGGGTGAAAAACTGTTCAGCAATCCGAACTCGAAGATCTTCCGCCGCGACTACCTGCAACAAACCCATGATTTCTACGACAAGCATGGCGGCAAAACCGTGACCCTGGCGCGCTTCCTGCCCATCATCCGTACCTTTGCACCGTTCGTCGCCGGGGTGGGGAAAATGCCCTATCCGCGGTTCTTTGCCTTCAGTGTGCTGGGCACCATCCTCTGGGTCGGTGGCCTGGTGACCCTCGGTTATTTCTTCGGCAACGTACCGTTCATCAAGAAGAACCTGTCGCTGCTGATTGTGGGCATCATCCTGTTGTCGCTGGTGCCGATGATCATCGGCATGGTGCGTAGCCGCCTTGCCGGTTCGAGCTCCAAAGCCGAATCGCGCTGACACGATGTGGTCCCTGAGCGCCTGGCGTCGCCGGCGCACCCTGGCCAGGCACCCGATTGCCGATGACATGTGGCAACGGGTGCGTCATCACCTGAGCTTTCTCGATGGCATCAGTGCCGCCGAAGACCAATGGCTGCGCGAAGCTTGCGTGCTGTTCCTCGAAGACAAGCACCTGACCGCCCTCCCCGGCGTAGAACTGCACCAGGAGCAACGCTTGCTGCTCGCTGCCCAGGCGCAACTGCCGCTGCTTCACCTCGGCGACCTGAACTGGTATCAGGGCTTCCACGAAATCATTCTCTATCCCGACGACTTCCTCAGCCCCCAGCGCCATCGCGACGCCAGCGGTGTCGAGCATGAATGGGACGGTGAGCACAGCGGAGAAGCCTGGCAGCAAGGCCCGATCATCCTCGCCTGGCCCGGCGTTTTGGCCAGCGGAGGCTGGGAAGGCTACAACCTGGTGATCCACGAACTGGCGCACAAACTCGACATGCTCAACGGTGACGCCAATGGCCTGCCGCCACTGCATCCCGACATGCGGGTCAGCGACTGGGCCAAGGTCATGCAAGAGGCCTACGACGACCTGGACCGGCAACTGGAACGCAATCCCGACGCTGAAACCGCCATCGACCCGTACGCCGCCGAAAATCCTGCCGAGTTCTTCGCCGTCACCAGCGAATACTTCTTCAGCGCCCCGGATTTGCTACACGAGGCTTATCCACAGGTGTACCAGCAGCTGAAGCTGTTCTATCGCCAGGACCCGCTGGCAAGGTTGAAGCAACTTCAGGCGCATGACCCTGTCTATCAGGCACACCAGTGAGCGCCATACGACTTCTGGTACATGGCGTCGACACAGGAATATGCCTATAATCGCCGCCACTTTTTGGTCAATCCGGCCAAGTGTTTCTGGTCAACTAACGGGGGCAACGCCCAATGAGCTACAGCAAGATTCCGGCTGGCAAAGACCTGCCGAACGACATCTACGTCGCGATCGAGATTCCGGCCAACCACGCGCCGATCAAATACGAAATCGACAAAGACAGCGATTGCCTGTTCGTTGACCGTTTCATGGCCACCCCAATGTTCTACCCGGCCAACTACGGTTACATCCCGAACACCCTGGCTGACGACGGTGATCCCCTCGACGTGCTGGTCGTGACCCCTTACCCGGTTGCTCCTGGTTCGGTGATCCGCGCTCGCCCGGTCGGCATCCTGAACATGACCGACGACGGTGGCGGCGATGCCAAAGTCATCGCTGTTCCGCACGACAAGCTGTCCCAGCTGTACGTCGACGTCAAGGAATACACCGACCTGCCAGCACTGCTGATCCAGCAGATCGAGCACTTCTTCGCGAACTACAAAGATCTCGAAAAAGGCAAATGGGTGAAAATCGAAGGCTGGGCCGGTGCAGACGCCGCCCGCGACGCGATCACCAAGTCGGTTGCTGCCTATAAAGGTTAAGAGAAGCCGCGAGCTTCCAGCGACAGGCTTCAAGAAAAACCCCGGGTGATCCGGGGTTTTTTGTGGGCGCTTGGTAAGTGCGTTAAACATGATGTTTAGCCTTGTTCGATCTTCGTTTTTGTCTGTTTAAAGTTCCTCAAGAACGTCTTACATCCGGTCGTAAATTACCCACGAAATTTGAACGAGGCGTTTATTCAAACCCTTACCCGCCGTCAGTAGACTCGCGTTCATGAAAAAGAACACTAGCGGCCCACGCTTTAAAGCGCTCCTCGAAGCAGCGAACATCACAACCACCGGATTTGCCGACTTTCTGGATACGGCTCCGCAAAATGTCCATAACTGGTACACCCGCGGCGTGCCTGCCCATTGCATGGAAGAAGTCGCCAGAAAACTCTCCGTCAACAGTGACTGGCTGAAAACCGGCGAAGGCTCGAAAGACGCCCGGCATCTGCGCCTGATCGAGGAGTCAGGCAACATCTTCGACGCCCAAACCATCCGCGGTATCTACACGGTCATCGAGCCTGTCGACGTCGAACTGCCTTTCTACAAAGAAGCTGTCATCGCCCCGGGATCCAACAAAACCCACGTCATAGAAGATCCCGAGACGTCCATTCGCCTGCCCCGCAGCCATCTCGACTCACTGGAAATCAACCACGCCGACGCCATCTGCGCCTTCATGAGCGGTAACAGCATGGGCGAGAAAATTGAAGACGGTTCGACCCTGGCGATTGATCGTGGCCTGACCCAGATTATCGATGGCGAGATCTACGCCATCGAACATGACGGCATGCTGCGCATCAAGTACCTGCACCGACTACCGGGCAACTCCCTGCGATTGCGCAGCCACAACCGCGCCGAGTACCCGGATGAAATCTTCCGAGCGGCACAAATCGAGGAACAGAACATCAGGGTACTGGGTTGGGTGTTCTGGTGGTCGACCCTGAACAAGCGGCGGCCGGCGGTGCCCTTTCTTTAAACGCTCCACAACGCCCATCGGCCACCCACCCAGGTGGCCGAACAGCTCTGCGCGGCACTTCCCGCTGGGAATTTCCATCAAACCTGCGTATGCTGCGCCCCACATTTGCGCATCGACCCGCCCTGCGGCTCAGATGCGCTGACCTGACAGATGACTTTCTCACCAGGTCCCACAGCCGGACGCAAGATCCGGGTGTACGTTTTGAAGGCTGGCGCGGTTTACCAAAAATGATCCAAGCCAGTCCCCGAGAAGCCGGCCACAAGCCGGCTTTTTAATGTCTGCTGGAAAGTTAACTGCCCAAAACCTGCATTTGTCTCAGCAGCGCGGAGACAAATGCAGAGCTAATAGTGTCAGCACTGCTGTCACTATCCCCTCACGGATAACTAAACCCCTTCACCAACGTCAACTCCCCCACCGCGCGCATCGGCACCAGGAAGGTCTCCATCTTTTCACTCGGCGTGCCTTCCTCGGTAATCACCGTCACCTGCGCGGTGGTCAGCGCCTGTACCGCGTCTTCCTGCCCTTCCTCATCACTGCTGTAGCCGCCACCGAAGTAGTTCACATACACCAGATACTGCCCCTTGATCGGTGCAGGCATGGCGAAGATTTCCGGGCCGTAGCCGGTCGTGACGTCGACGTCGAGCGCTGCGCCGTTGGGGGCGACGCGGTCGCCGTACCAGATGTGCGCGCCGTCGGGGGTGATGAGGTGCAAGTCGAGGTCGGTGTTGTCGCTGTCCCATGCCAGCAATACACGTAACTTGGCCGGGGTCGCACCGCCGCTGCTGTTGAGGAATTGCGTGCGATGACGTTGCTGGCCATCGGGGTTGCGAACTTCGACGCTGTTGCTGCCGTTAGGGAATGAGAAGGGGCGATCGAAGCGGCCGGCCGGATCGATTTTCAGCGGCATGCTCACCCCGTTGACGATCAGCCGGCCGGGCTCTGTGGATTTCGCTGTGGCTTTGATCTGGCCGCTGATGCGTGCGGTGTTGGCCTGCCCTGCCGGGGTGTTGACCGATGAGGCCGGGTAGTTGACGACCTGCCGGAAGCTTTCTCCCTCGCCCCCGGGCGCGCCGGTGCGCCAGCCGCCTGCGGGGGTGTCGAGTTTGACGCTGTCCGCCGCCATCACTGATGGCAACGCCAGCAGCGAGCAGAGACACAGCAAGACCTGTGGATAACGGAGTTTCATGGTCTATTCCAGCAAGAGGTGGCGGGCGAGCCCTTCGATGTAGGTTTCATCCTGGCCGTTGGGGTGTGCCTCGAAGGCCAGGTGCAGGTATTCGTGGGTCAGGTCGAGGCGGTCTTGCAGCGTCAGCACGCCACGCACGTAGATACGCTGGCGTTCGCGGTTGACATAAGGGCGTCCGAAGGCCAGGCGGCATACGGCGAAGGTGCCGACTTCGTTGTAGCCGACCTCGCCTTGCAACCGCGCACGCCAGCCGCGCCGTTGTTTCTGCAGCCAGTCTTGCGCGGCAGGCAATGCTTCGCAGGACGCGACCGGGTTGTCCCAGCGACTGAGGCTGGCGCGTGGGTAGGCGTGCAGCAGGATGGCGTCGTAGCGCTGGCCGCTACGGGCCTGTTCGACGGCTTGCTGCCATGACAGCTTGTCCGGGCCAGGTTGATCGGAATGATAGGTGACGGTACTGCCGGCCAGGACCAAGTCGCTGGTCCACGCGGCGATGTCGCGTGACCCGGACGATGCCGGACGTGGCGCGACCCGCTGACGACTGCTGCTGTCGTCGATGCTCAGGCAATCGCCGCTGCGCGTGGCGTTTTGCAGCAGGTACGTGCGGATGGCCACCGCGAGGGCTTTGGCGGCCTCGACCGGCTCGGCAGTGGCTTCGCGCTGGAGCACACGGGCGACGTACTCTTCGCGATCCAGCCGGGCGACGAGCTTGTCGTCCAGCAGAAAGAGTTCGCCATCGCTGTGGATATCCAGCGCATTGCCGTTGGCGAATTCGACGCGGTAGTCACCCTGTAACGCTCCGGAAGTCACCGCAGAGCCTCCTGACAAGACACGCCGAAGTGGATAGCGGGAGAACAGGTCGACCTCGACACACTTCCCTGTATCCGCAGGCCAGGCAACAGGAATCACCGTGGACAACGCCCGGGCGTAATCGCGCAGTACCCGCTGACTGGTGCCCCGTCCCCCGGCCCAGACCGATGCACCCTCCGCCGTCCAACCGGCAAATCCGCCCTGGCGTGACGTGGCATCCTGATCCGCCAACCAGCTCCAGGTCTTCACCCGCAGGCTGCTTCCGAGTTCGCCGACGACATGGCCATCGGCGGCATTGAGCACCACATCGAGCAACACACGTCGGGCTTGATCCTGTGCCGGCAGTACCGAGAGCACTTTCAGCAGCTGCGCCACCGAAACCCGGGTAGCCGGTTGCAACGAAGGCAAATCCAGTAACCATGGCGGCGCCTGCCGTGCCTGCCAATAGGTTCGCCAGTCGGCCTCTCGGATGCCCAGTCGCGCGGGTTCGAAATACAGACCGCATGACTTCACCAACGCCTGATCGCGCTCGATCCTGCCGCCCGCCGTGCAGCAATAGACTTCTTCCTTCGACTGGCCGCGACATTCATAAGCCGGCTCACGCGCACTGGTGTCCACCAGCCAGGCGTAGACGAACAACTTCCACACACTGCCCAACGGCGCCTGCAAGGTCTGCGGCAGTGGCTCGCGGGCGATCACCTGAGTTCGGCTCAACGACAATAAATCGCCCTTGAAGGCCAGGCGCAGCGGTTCATCCTGTGCTGTCGCCAGCACAGGGATCAAACACAGCAGCCACCCCAGCAGCAATCTGTGCACGTCAGTGAACCGTGACCTGGCCAAGGGCTGCCTTCTGCTCCATCGCCTGATGCTGCGGCGCATACACCTGAGTGAATCGCACCGGTGGCAAGTTGAACTGCCCCTTCTGCGAGAAACGCACCAGATGCCGCAGGCGCAATTCGCCACTCAAGGCATCGACCGGAACGGCATAAGCCATTTGCCCCGGTTCGAAACGCGCCTTCTCCAGCGATGTCGGTTCGGTGCCAGCCTTGCCCATGAGCTTGATGCCCCAGGTCGTGCGCTCGACATCGGCACCCGGTGGCAGCGGCACTTCCAGCAGGCCGTAGCGCAGCGGTTTGGCAGCTTTGCTGGTGATAATCACTTCGTCGAGATAAAGATTGTCGCTGGACAGCGGCGCGTTGCCGACCGCTTCGAGTTTGAAGGTAAACGCTTCATCCCCCGGCACCAGCCGCGACAGGCGACGGGTGATGGTCACGGCCATCGGATCCACCGCCGGCTGCTGGCTGCGATAGCTCAATGCAGCGCGCAGCGGACGCTCCTGCACCCCGCTCAGCGTCAATACCGCTGGCACTGGCGCAGGCCCCTGCCACGTCCAATACATCTCACCAGAAACCCCGTACTGTTTCTTCCAGCCTTCACCCGGCGCCAATGCAATGGTGGGCGATGCCTGCTCGATGCTGCGCTGCAGCCAGGTGAGCGCCAATGCCCGCTCAAGGGTCGATTGCTGCGGCAACAGGCGTTGCAACAACGCCTGGGCGCGAGCCTGATCGAAGGGTTGCAGCGACAGGTTCAGCGCTTCGGCGAACGGCTGGGAACTGACCGCCAGACGTTGCTGCGCGTCGGCCAGTTGCCGGTTGAACGCATCCGGCAGAACGACCTTCGCCTGCCTGGCCAGCGAAGCCGTCAGCACTCGCGCGGCAGCCAGCCCCAGGGCTGAATCCGGGTCGCTCATGACGAGGCTGTCTTCACCGCCTTCCATCAGATTCGCGGCACTGCCCTCGCCCGCTTTCGCCAGGTCATCCATCAGCCCACTGAGCAAGGTGTTGACCGGCAACTGCATCTGTTTGGCGAACGACAGGATCAGCGCCCGCTGCAATAGCGGCGTGTTGTTCGCCTGTTTGGCGTAGACCTCCAGCACCCGCTGCCAGTGCTCCGGCGGCAGGCTCAGGTCCAGCACCCGGCTGGCGTGCCAGTCGGCGTAATAGGCGTAGGCCGTGAGAAACGCGTCCGGCTCACCGTCCATGCCCCACCAGGTGAAGCTCGCCGAAGGACCGGCCATTTGTACCAGGCGCAGGCGACTGTTTTGCATGATCAGGCGCAAGCGATCGCGGATCTGCGGATTCGCCGCCAGCGTCGGGTAGGCAATGCTCAACGGCAACAGGCGACTGGCGGTTTGCTCGACGCCACCGTAGGGGTAGCTCAACAGATCGTCGAGGGCAGAACGGAACAACGCTTGCGGACTGTCATCCAGGCGCAGGCGAATATCGGTTGCGTCTGCCGGCAGAGTCAGCGGTGTATCGCCGCTGCTCACATCGAGACTCTGGGATTGCGTCACCCGCCAACCTTCACCGGTCGCGCTCAGCTGCACCGTCAACGCGTCAGCGGTTTTGCCGTCCTGCACCAGCTCCGCGCTCCACTCGCCATTGGCCAGTTCGAACGCCGGCAATGGGATGTAGTTGATGCCGCTGTTCAGGGTCACAGGCACGCGCTGTTCGTTGCCGGCGTAACGGGTCACCAGTTCGACCTTGACCGGTTTCTCGGCCTGACTGAAGGCGAACACACCGAGGTCCGGTTTGTCGCCGGTACGGAATCGACTCGGCCCGCTCCATTTCAGGTACAGCGGTTTTTCCGAGCGTACGAATTGCTTCTTCTGTCCGACCTGACCGTCATCGGCGATGGCCCTGGCGGTGATGCGCCAGCGGGTCAGGGAGTCGGGCATCTTGAAGGTGAAGCGGGTTTTGCCGTTGGCGTCGGTCAGCAATTCTGGCTGCCACGTCGCCGTGTCGACGTCCTCGCGACGCGGCCGTTCCAACACCTTCACGCCGCGCTCACTGCGATTGGCTTTGCCCGGTGCACCGGGGCTGCCCGGCAAGGCAACGTCATAACTGATGAACGACAAACTGGCGCTGGTGCGCACGTTGTTGCGCCGTGGGTGATAGAAGAACTGGTCGATGCTCGGCGCCACTTCCGGTTGCAGGGCGTAGACCATTTCATCGACCACGCTGACTGTCAGGTGCGCCGGGATCGGCTTACCGGCAAATTGAGTCGTCAGGTCCACCGAGACGGTTTCGCCCGGCTGGTAGGTGTCTTTATCGGTGGCGATGACCACGTCGATTTGTGGCGTTACCACCTTGATGCCGGCGTTCTGGAAACTGTACTGGCCGCCCTTGGTGTACAGCACCGAGAAGGTCAGGTTCGGCGCGAAGCCGTCCTTCACCGGGATGCGCGCGCGGTATTGGGTATCGCTGAGTTTTTCCGTTTTCAGCCAGTCACCGCCTCTGGACAGCAGCGCGGTCGCCTCGACCTTGTCCCGCTCCAGCGACAGCAAGGCATCGTTGACCGGCTCCGGGAAAGTGATCAGCGCCAGCGCCTCATCGCCGGTGACGTACTCGGGCTTGTCGAGGACGATTTCCACGGTGCCGGGTACGGCTTTGACACCTTCACCGGTGACCGAATGCCCGGTGGCGCCAACCACGCGACCGTGGTCATCCTTGAGCGTCAGGTTGTAGGTGCCCGGGCGGTCAAAGGCCAGGGTGAAACCTTTATCGGTTGCCGCGAGTTTGCCCTCGCCGGTGCTCTGATCTTCCAGACGTACCCAACCGTAGCTGCCCGGTGTAACGGCCTGGGCCTGCTCGCCTTCGCGGGTGTAGCTGAACGCAACCTTGTCGCCCACCGCGCTGAAGCGTCGGGGCGCGCTCAAGCGGAAGTTCGCCGCGCCACGGTCGATGAGGATTTCCTTGGTGGTCTTGACCCGATACGCCGCGCCGTCGCTGGCGAACACGGTCAACATGTAGCGACTTGGCTTGTCGGCGGCGGGCAGGTCGAGCGTTGCGTTGCCCTTGGCGTCGGTGGTCAGTTCGGTACTGCTCAGCTCCACCGGAAATTGCCCGAGGTATTGCAGTTCGTTGTCGACCATCGACAACTGTTGGGCGCGCAGGCTCAGGCTCAATTTCGCATTGGCCACTGGTTTACCGTCCGGGTACAGCAGCACCAGGCTGCCCTTGACCGGCTCGCCGGTGCGGTAATCCTGCTTGGCCAGATTGAGCGAAATCTCGAAGTGCGGCTTGATGTATTCCGCGACGCGAAAGGCGCTGCTGTAGGTCTGGTCCTTGTAGGTGAAACGCAGTTCATAACCACCGGCCACGGCATTGTCTGGCAACTGGAAGCGGCCCTGGGTGCCGGCCCTGGAATCGAGCTTCAGATCGAGGGATTGCAGCGCCGTGCCGGTGGCATCGAGCACGCTCACATTGACGTCGGCAGCGCTTGGCTGCACCGAGTCCCGCGCGTTCTTGAATTCACGTCCGACGATTTTCAGCGACACCCAATCCCCCGGCCGATACAGCGGTCGGTCGGTGAAGGCATAGAGTTTGGTGTCGTAGATTTCGCTGTCGTAGTAGAAATTCTCGGAGACGAACACCCCGCCCTCTTCGTCTTCACCGATCACGAAGGAACGCTCGGGGCTGACGTGTTTCAGGCGCAGCAAGCCGTCGCTATCGGTGGCGCCGCTGCTCATCACACCCAGGCCGTCGGTCCACAGCACATTGACCTTCGACACCGAGCTGCCTTCGTGTTTGCGCGCGGCCCACACCAGCAATTCGTCACCGGCAATCTTGCTCACCGCCACGGTGTTGGAGACGAACACCATGGTGGTCGCGCGGTACTTGCCGATCAGCGCTTCCACCAGATAAAGACCCGGTTTGAGAGTGCCCAGCGGGATGTACACATTGCCCGGCGCGACACTGACAAACTCGCTGGAAGATCCGGCCAGGTTCACCCCTGCCGGTGGCTGGATCGGCTTGGCCTGCCACAACGGATAACGGAACTGGCTGACCACCGGCAAACCGGGTATCAACGCGAATTGCGGCTGCGCATCGTAGGGCGTCGGCGCGGCCATCGCGTTGCCCATCTTCAGTTCCGGCACTTCCTCGGTGACTTGTTTACGCGACTCGTAGGAAAACGCCCGCTGCATCACCCGGCGGGATTTGCGATACCAGTTGTCCCACAGGTACGCGAGGGTGTTGGACAGACCTTCACCCTTGAACTGGCCATCGCTGACCACCCGATGCAGGTTCTTCTGGCGCTTGAGGAAGTCCAGCGGCTTGTCGATGCGATACACCCGAATGTCCGCGCCGCCATAGGGCTCCATGCGAAACCGGCGATAGTCGCGGCCCGGCGCTTCGAGGCGCACCATCGCCGGCTCATCGCTGGCGAAACTGCTGTCGGCCAGCAGGAAAAAGCTCTCGCCGGCCACTAGCGCATAGCCGCTGGCCGGAACCGAGTCATCGGCGTTAACCACCGAGAGTGGCAGCATCCACACCAACATCAGAGACAGAAAACGCAGCATGCGGGCACCGGTCATTGGGAGAGAAAATTCAGTCGATAGACGCCGATGAAGTTGGGGTTGGCTGCGTCGGGTATCCATCGGGTGTCCTTCCATGTCATGAGTTGCTGCAGGCTTGCCGAACGCATGCCGTTGTCGGTGGGGGTGGTGGTGCCGGTGTGATAGGCGATGTAGCGACCCATCCAGATCATCAGGTGCTGGTCGTCGCCCTGATCGAAAAACATCAGGTCGCCCGGTCGCGCCTGTGACACATCGCGACTGACCAGATGGCTGTTGAACTGGATCAATTTGATCGCGTTGACGTACGGCCCGACCTTGCCGCCACCCTGCTGCCACTGCTGGGCGAGACCGCGCTGGGTATCGCTCAATTGCAGTTCCGGCGGCAGGTAACGATTGGACAGGCCATTGCTGCGCAGCCATTTGTCGTCATGGACTTTCAGCGCTTCATTGGCGGCAAAGCGCACCAGTCCGGCGCAGTCTTGCTGATACCAACGGGGGCTCGGACCCTGGCTCAGTTGCTCCTGGGCAATGCGCACGAACCAGGCGCGGAACACCTGGGATTGCTGCGGGTCGAGCGACGGCGCCTCGACAGCGCGGGCACTTGCGCTCAGCAACAACGCCAGCAGGCCGAGACTGCGGATCAATGCCGTCACAGCGCTTTCCACTCCAGCGGCAGCCACTGCCAGTGGCCGTCTGGCTCGCTGCCTTCGGGCAAGGTCAGGGCGTATTTGCCGTAGCCACCGAGCGTGCGCAGTTTCGGAATCAGGAAGGTTTGCGCGGCGTTGTAGAACACCGGTTCCATGTCCTGGGGCAGGCTGTCGAGGGTTTCCTGGCGCATCAGTTGCGCCATGGAATCGGGGCCGAAATAGACTGGCATCAACAGGTCTTTGGGCACCACGTCGGCCATCGGCGGGAAGCGTTTGTCGAGGGTGCCGAGGGCCTTGTCCACCAGCTTGTCGTCGAGGGAAAACAGCAACGTCGAACCATGGCGCGCCAGGCTGACTTTCATGAACGCCTTGCCGGTGATGGCATCGGGATCTTGAGCTTCCTTGGCCGCATAAGGCCCGAAACTGGAGCTGACCTGGCGTTGCCATTGATGGCTCTGGCCTTGCTGTTTTTCCACCACCGGGAAGGCACCGTCCTCGACATTGCTCTCGTGCGCACCGACCATCGAGCCGAACAGCTTGCCCAGGTCCCCATCGAGTTTGCCGCCGTCGTCATCGTTGAGGCTGGCCACCAGCAAGGGCGTGTACAACCGCGAATCGGCATACCAGCACAGCCCCGCCGCGCCGGCCATGTGTTCGGTCAGTGCCTGGGCCACCGTCTCCTCGGCACCGAGTTTCACCAGCAGCGGCTTCTGTTGTTCGGCAGCCAGCGGCAACGCTACACAAGCGCTTGCGCCCATGGGCATGGCTTGCCAGATCGGTTTGAAATCGAAGTCCGGCTGATTCTCCAGTTCATCCATGGCCAGGAAGCTGTGCCAGCCCTTGTCGTCCATGTCGAAACGCAGGCCGGCGAAGTTCGGAATGAAACGCTGGTAACCCATGGCCAGCACACTGGCATTCACCGACAGGCGTTGTTTCACCTGCGGCGCACGAGGCGGCAGACCGAAGGCTTCGGGAAACAGTTTTTCGCCACTAAGCAGCGCGGCAACGGCCGTGGTCGATACGCTGCCCGGCTCCTCCGTTGCACCGTTTTGCGGATCGTAGAGTTTCGCCGGATTGGACAGCACCACCAGTTTGTCGCCATGGGACGCGAACAACAGCGCCTTGCTGGCGTTGTAATTGAGTTGATAGAGCGGCACGTCTTCGCTGCCGACCTTCACGTCAGCGACCTTGCTCAGCTGCGAGTCGTCCAGCGCGACTTTGGCCAGCGGTTCCAGCACCTTGGCCAGGCCGCCGCGATCCATCACCAGCAGGAAATCCTTGAGCCGCCCGTCCGCCCCGCGCCACAACGCCACGTCGGCAGGCTGATCGAACAGTTGCTCGATCAGGGTGTCCTGCAACTTCAGGTCATGTTCGTAGATGATCCGCCGCAGACTGCCGATCAAACCGAGGCGATCGGCGTGGGTTTCGTAGTAGAAGACGAAATCTTCGGTCAGGGTTTCCTTGAGGAAGGGCACCGCGAGCAGGTCTTTGGGCAATTGGCTCAAGGAATGGGTTTCCAGCAAACCATCCGGGCGGCCCATACCCAGTTTGTCACTGGCCAACGCAGGCGCCGGCGCCTTGGGCTTGTGCATGAGCCACCCCAACCCACCGGCTACGCTAGCGACCAGGCATATGCCGATCAGCAGCGTCGGCCAATGCAGGGAAGATTTGGCCGCGGGTGCGTCAGCGGCCGGAGTAACAGTGCTATCACTCATGTTCACAAAACCCGATGTTCATCCGTGGAGCGGGATGCTTAATAGTTGAAAGTCTTGACCAGCAACAGGTCGCCGATTGCGCGCAGGGGCACGATGAAGGTCTCGCGTTTTTCATCGACGGTGTTTTCGTTGAGCACCAGGTTGATTTGCGAGGTAATCACCTCGTTCTGGTTGCCGGTCTCATCGAAGTTATAGCCGCCACTGCCGAAGTTGCCCCAATAGTTCACGTAAACCAGATAGGTGCCGTGCAGCGGTGCGGTCATGGTGAACATCTCCGGGCCGGGTCCATCGACGCCGTCCGGGTCGAGGCCGCCGCCATTGGTCAGCGCCGAGTGCGCCCAGAAAGCGTGCTGGCCGTCGGGGGTGATGATGTGCAAATCGAGTTCGGCCTTCGGGTCGTCCCAGCCCAGCACCACACGAATCCGCGCCGGGGTGCGCAAATTGTTGGCTTCATAGAATTGAACGCGCTTGAGCGACTGGCCTTCAACGCTACGCACTTCGACGCTGTTGGAACCGGCGCCGAACGCATAGGGCCGGGCGAAACGGCCCTGGTCGTCGGTGTACAGATTCAGGGGATTGCCGTTGACCGCCAGCGTGTGCGGCCCACGCTGAGTGCCGAGAGCCTTCAGTTGGCCTTCGATCATCGTGCGATTGCGCTGCACGCCCCGGTCGATAGGCGGCGTGGGATAGGCGACTTGCGGGTTTTCCGTGCGATCCAGCAAACCGTTGTAGCGCCAGCCGCCCACCGGCTCCGACAACTCGGCATTCGGCGCGGCCAGAATCCCGGGCGCGAAAACCAGCCCGATCAGCAGCAAAAGAAATGAGCGCATGCGACGCCTCCTGCCATGCATGACGAAACCTTGCGCCTGATCCTGGGCGCGTTACAGATGTGCATACTGCGTTTCGTCTGAAAGACCCGTGACTGCCAGGTCGTATAGGGCTCGAAGGTTAGCCATTCGGGTGTTTTTTAACAATCGGATGGCTGCGAAATTGCGGTGGGAATCACGATAACGGGTGGACGGTGAGCCGAATACGCGCCATATTCGGCTCACTATATGAGCCGAATAGACAATCTAATCGGCTCACCCCCACTTAGAGCATCAAGTGCATGACACCTCAATGGATATGGCAGCAGCCTGATTGGCCAGAGTTCACCTGGAATACCGAACGCTTGGCGCCCTTGTTACGCGAGTGCGTTCAAGCACAAGGTCGGCTAATGGGCATGGCCAGTTCAGTGGGCAGTTCGCTGAGCGCGCAAAGTGAGCTGGATGCGTTGTTGCAAAACATCGTCACCTCATCGGCCATTGAAGGTGAACAACTGAACGTCGGCTCCGTTCGTTCGTCGCTGGCTCGACGCCTGGGTCTGGATCTGGTTGATGGCGATAGAGTCAGCCAACGCAGTGAAGGTCTTGCGCAATTGATGCTTGATGCTACTCAGCATTTTGCCGAGCCGCTGACACTGGACCGCTTGCTGCACTGGCATGGATGGTTGTTTCCGGAGCAGGACGGCGACCTCGCCACCCGGGCGATACGTGTCGGTGCATTGCGCGGCGATGAACCGATGCAGGTTGTCTCCGGTCGTCTCGACAAGCCGACCGCACACTTCGAAGCGCCGCCTCGACCGGGCCTTGAGCGTCAACTCGAAATCTTCCTCGACTGGTTTGAGTGCGGCCGAAGCCAGGCCGGACTCGACCCATTGCTGCGTGCTGGCATCGCACACTTCTGGTTTGTCACACTCCACCCTTTTGACGACGGCAATGGTCGCCTCACGCGCACCATCACGGACCTGGCATTGGCACAGGGCGAGGCTCAGGCGATTCGTTTTTACGCAATGTCGGCAAGCATTCTTGAGGACCGCTCCGGCTACTACCGGGTATTGGAAACGAGTCAAAAAGCTACGACCGATGTCACTTATTGGCTGGAGTGGTTTCTGCAAACCCTTCTGCTCAGCCTGCAACAAGCCATGACACGGATCGACAGCGTGCTAGGCAAGGCGCGATTCTGGCAGGCGCACCAAACATCCGGGCTGTCGGCCGAACAAACCAGGGTACTGAATCGCTTGCTCGATGGCGGCGAAAGAGGCTTCGAGCACGGCATCAGTGCGGCTCAATACCAGGCCGTCGCCAAAGTATCCAAAGCGACCGCAACCCGTCATCTGGCCGAACTGCTGGATAAGGGCTGCCTGCAACGCCTGCCCGGTGGCGGGCGCAGCACCCGCTACCGAATCCACTATCCTGATAACCCGGTACTGTAGGAGCTGCCGGAGGCTGCGATCTTTTGATCCTGCTTCCAAAAAAACAAAGTCAAAAGATCGCAGTCTTCGGCAGCTCCACACGGGTGTGCGCCGTCTGTGAGTTTGCCCATAAACCCCCTATCTGCTAGTGTCGCGCCGGTTTAACGTCAACCGGAAATCGCCGCCATGGCCCGCAAAAAAGCTGCACTGGATTTCGAACAGTCCCTCGCCGACCTGCAAACGCTGGTGGAGCGTCTGGAGAATGGCGAATTGTCGCTGGAGGACTCGCTGGCCGCTTTCGAGCAAGGCATCGGTCTGACCCGCGATTGCCAGGCGGCGCTGGCCCAGGCCGAGCAAAAGGTTCAGGTACTGCTCGAGCGTGATGGCGAGTTGGCCGAGGAACCCTTCGACGCGGATCAGCCAGAATGATTGCAGCCTACTCGGCCACCAGCCAGGCCCGCGTCAATGCGGCGCTGGAAACCCTGTTCACGGCACCAGGCCCCGAGTTGGCACGGCTGTACGAAGCCATGCGCTACAGCGTGATGAATGGCGGCAAACGCGTGCGTCCACTGCTGGCCTACGCCGCCTGTGAAGCGTTGGGCGGCAAGCCTGAGCAAGCCAACGGTGCCGCCTGTGCGGTGGAGCTGATCCACGCCTATTCACTGGTGCATGACGATTTGCCGGCGATGGACGATGACGATCTGCGTCGCGGCCAGCCCACCACCCACAAGAAATTCGATGAAGCCTGCGCGATCCTCGCCGGCGACGGCTTGCAGAGCCTGGCCTTCAGCGCCCTGCTCGACCCGCGCATGAGCGCGTCGGATGCCGAAATCCGCCTGCAAATGGTCAGCGCCCTGGCACTGGCGGCGGGCCCGGCGGGCATGGTCGGCGGTCAGGCCATCGACCTCGGCTCGGTCGGCCTGAAGCTCGACCAGAAAGCCCTGGAGTACATGCACCGGCACAAGACCGGTGCGCTGATCGAAGTCAGCGTCAAACTCGGCGCCCTGGCCAGCGGCCGTGCCGAGAAAGACGAACTCAAGTCCCTGCAGACTTATGCACAGGCCATCGGCCTGGCATTCCAGGTCCAGGACGACATTCTCGACGTCGAAAGCGATACCGCCACCCTCGGCAAACGCCAAGGCGCCGACATTGCCCGGGACAAACCGACCTACCCGGCCCTGCTCGGCCTCGATGCGGCCAAGGCCTATGCCCTTGAGCTGCGCGACCAGGCCCTGCACGCACTGCGACCGTTTGACGCGGCGGCCGAGCCGTTGCGGGATCTGGCCCGGTATATCGTCGATCGCCGCAATTGACGGCGATTGCGCCAAAAAAGACCAACGCGTGGGCAGGGGGCGATGCATCAGGTAAACTGCCGCATCTTTTATACCTATAACGATTCGCCTGATGCCCACGACGTTTCATGAGATTCCCCGCAAGCGCCCGACCACGCCCCTGCTCGACCGCGCGAACACGCCGGACGGCCTGCGCCGGTTAGGCGAAGCCGAGCTGGAAACCCTGGCCGATGAGTTGCGCCTGGAATTGCTCTACACGGTCGGCCAGACCGGTGGGCATTTCGGTGCCGGCCTGGGCGTGATCGAGCTGACCATCGCGCTGCATTACGTCTTCGACACCCCGGACGACCGGCTGGTGTGGGACGTGGGTCATCAGGCGTATCCACACAAGATCCTCACCGGTCGTCGCGAGCGCATGGGCACCCTGCGCCAGAAGGACGGCGTCGCTGCCTTCCCGCGCCGCTCCGAGAGCGAGTACGACACCTTTGGCGTCGGCCACTCCAGCACCTCGATCAGCGCCGCGCTGGGCATGGCGATTGCCGCCCGCCTGCAGAACAGCGAGCGCAAGGCGATCGCGGTGATCGGCGACGGCGCGTTGACCGCGGGCATGGCGTTCGAGGCGCTGAACCATGCGCCGGAAGTGGACGCCAACATGCTGGTGATCCTCAACGACAACGACATGTCGATCTCGCGCAACGTCGGTGGCTTGTCGAACTACCTGGCGAAGATCCTTTCCAGCCGCACCTACGCGAGCATGCGCGAAGGCAGCAAGAAAGTGCTGTCGCGCCTGCCCGGTGCCTGGGAAATCGCTCGCCGCACCGAAGAATATGCCAAGGGCATGCTGGTTCCCGGCACGCTTTTCGAAGAGCTGGGCTGGAACTACATCGGCCCGATCGATGGCCACGACCTGCCGACCCTGATCGCCACCCTGCGCAACATGCGCGACCTGAAAGGCCCGCAGTTTCTGCACGTCGTCACCAAAAAGGGCAAAGGCTTCGCCCCGGCGGAAGTCGACCCGATCGGTTACCACGCCATCACCAAACTCGAGCCTCTGGACGCCCCGGCCGCCGCGCCGAAAAAGGCCAGCGGGCCGAAATATTCCGGTGTGTTCGGTGAATGGCTGTGCGACATGGCAGCGGCCGATCCACGTCTGGTCGGGATTACCCCGGCGATGAAGGAAGGCTCGGACCTGGTCGCGTTCAGCGAACGTTTCCCGCTGCGTTACTTCGACGTGGCCATTGCCGAGCAACACGCCGTGACCCTCGCCGCCGGTATGGCCTGCGAAGGCGCCAAACCCGTAGTGGCCATCTATTCAACCTTCCTGCAGCGCGGCTACGACCAGCTTGTCCACGATGTGGCGGTGCAGAACCTCGACGTACTGTTCGCCATCGACCGTGCAGGCCTGGTGGGCGAAGACGGTCCGACCCACGCCGGCAGCTTCGATTTGTCGTTCCTGCGCTGCATCCCCGGCATGCTGGTGATGACCCCGAGCGACGAAAACGAGCTGCGCAAGATGCTCACCACCGGTCACCTGTACGAAGGCCCGGCGGCTGTGCGTTATCCACGCGGTAATGGCCCGAACGCGACCATCGAGAAAGACCTCGAGCCGATCGAGATCGGCAAGGGTGTCGTCCGCCGCCAAGGCAGCAAAGTCGCCCTGCTGGTGTTCGGCGTGCAACTGGCCGAAGCCCTGAAGGTCGCCGAGACGCTGGATGCGACCGTGGTCGACATGCGTTTCGTCAAGCCGCTGGATGAAGCGCTGGTGCGCGAAATCGCCGGCAGTCACGAGCTGCTGGTCACTGTCGAAGAAAACGCGATCATGGGCGGCGCCGGTGGCGCAGTCAGCGAATTCCTCGCCCGGGAAAACATCCTCAAGTCGATGCTGCACCTGGGCTTGCCGGACATCTACGTCGAGCACGCCAAGCCTGCACAAATGCTGGCCGAGTGCGGGCTGGATGAAGCGGGAATCGAAGCGTCCATTCGCGAGCGCCTGCAACTGCTGAACCGCTAAACACACTCTCCCTGTGGGAGCGGGCTTGCCCGCGAAGAGGCCGGTATATCCAACATCAATGTTGGCTGTACCGACGCTTTCGCGGGCAAGCCCGCTCCCACAGTGTTTTGTGGCCCCCTCAAAATTGTATTTGCCTCAAAGCACCATCGGACTACCCATGAAGTTCTCCCGCCTCGCCCTGCCCCTATTCCTGCTACCCACCGCCAACGCCCTCGCCGACACCTTCGAACGCGATCAAGCGCTGAAGCTGCCCGACGTGCTGATCAGCGCCAACCGCCAGGTCGAAGCGCGCAACGACAGCAGCGCCGCCAACACCGTGTTCACCCGCGACGACATCGATCGCCTGCAACCCGATAGCATCACCGACCTGCTGCGCCGTGTACCGGGCGTGCAAGTCTCGCAGGCCGGCGGGCGCGGCAGTGTGCCGGGGGTCTACATTCGCGGCACCCAGTCGGCCCAGAGCCTGGTGCTGGTTGACGGCCAGCGCATCGGCAGTTCGACCTCCGGCGACAGCAACCTGCAGCACCTCAACATCGAACAGGTCGAGCGCGTGGAGGTGCTGCGTGGCTCCCGTTCGGTGATTTATGGCAGCGATGCGATTGGCGGGGTGATCCAGATCTTCACCCGCCGTGGTGGCGAACAGGGCCTGCAACCGCGCCTGCACACGGCGCTTGGCAGCAACCAGACCTGGGAGCGCAGCCTTGGCCTGGCCGGTGGCGATGAGCGCACCCGCTTCAACCTCGGCGCCAGCCTCGACGAAAGCGCCGGGATCAATCGCACCCACGAGTCTTACCCTAGCGATGGCGACCATGATGAGTACCGAAACCAGTCGTTCAGCCTGAGCGTTAGCCACGCACTCAGCGATGACATCGAGATCGGCGCCAACGCGCTGGATAATCGCGGCAAAAGCGAGTTCGACAACCCGTTCGGGCGCTTCGACATGAATACGTTCGAGTCGGTCCAACAGCAGCCCGACAACGAATTCGATGTGAGCAGTGTCAGCAGTTACATCGACGCGCGCATCAATGACCTGTGGCAAACCCGCATCGAGTTCGGCCACAGCGAAAACCGCGAGAAGACCCTCGACAAACTCAGTGACGAACGCAGCGTGTTCAACACCTACCGGGATTCGGTGAACTGGCAGAACGACCTGGCGCTCGACGAGCGCAACAGTCTGCTGCTCGGAGGTGACTGGTATGAAGACCGGATCAACAGCAGCACCGCGTTCGATGAAGACAGTCGCTGGAACCGTGCGGCGTACATCCAGCATCGCTATCGGGCCGACCGTTTCTCCACGGAGCTGGGTCTGCGTCACGACGACAACCAGCAATTTGGCAGCCAGAACACCTGGAGCGGCACCTTCACCCTGCCGCTGAATCCGGACAACGAAGTGCTTTTCACCTACAGCGAAGGCTTCCGCGCACCGACGTTCAACGATCTGTACTACCCCGACTTCAGCAACCCGGACCTCAAGCCTGAAACCTCGAAAAGCTATGAGCTGCAATGGCGCAGCCAATTGACCGAGAGCAGTCGCCTGGAAACGTCGCTGTATCGCACCGACCTTGAAGACGCGATCATCTTCGGCAGCAACTCGCGCCCCGAGAACGTCGCCTCGGCGCGGATCAACGGCTTCGAAGCAGCGCTTAAACAGGAATTGTTCGACTGGCAAAGCAATCTCGGCGTGGCGATCATCGACCCGCGCGACCGCGACACGGGTCATACCCTGGCCCGCCGCGCGCGCCGCACTTTGAGCTGGGATCTGGACCGACAGTTCGACCGTCTGGGCCTCGGCGCCAGTTGGCAAGCGGTCAGCAGCAGCTATGACGACCTGAACAATCAACAGCCCCTCGGCGGCTATGCCTTGCTGGGGCTGCGCAGCAGTTGGGCGCTCAATCGTGAAGTCCGGCTGGAGCTGAAGGTCGACAACCTGCTGGACAAGGGTTACAGCCGGGCGTTGTACAGCTACCAAGGCAGCCAGTACGGGTATCGCGAGGAAGGTCGGGCGTGGATGTTTGGCGTGACCTGGACCCCCGACATCCGCTGAGATCACCTGTAGGAGCTGCCGAAGGCTGCGATCTTTTGATCTTGACTTTAAAAAGAAAAATCAAAAGATCGCAGCCTTCGGCAGCTCCTACAGGGTGGCCAGAGTATCAGTGACATTTCAGCGGTCGGGGGCGATCAATTGGCACAGCTTGGCAGTTGCCTCGACCATCTGCCCACTCGGCCGCTCCAGGCCCTTGTCCGTCACCAGGCGCAATTGCCCCTGCGCTACCGCCGCCACCTGCGGCCAGGCTTTCCACGCATCAAGTTGCGCCTGATCACTGGCCAGAATCACCTCGGGATTACGCTGCAACACGGCTTCCACACTGACCTGTGGTGCCGGCAGTTTCAGGTCAGCGAACACATTTTTGGCTCCGCAGACCTCCAGCGCATCGCTGATGATCTGCTCGCCGCCAACGGTGTACAGCGGCCGATCCCAGACCTGATAGAACACCCGCAACGGCTGATCCCGTCGATAGCGTTGACGCAGCGCATCCAACCGCTGGCGCATGTCGCTGGCCAATGAAACGCCGCGCTCAGGCCGACCGAGCCGAGCGGCAATGGCCTCGATTTGCGCGGTGAGTTGGTCCAGGCTGTGGGGTTCGGCGACATAGGTGGGAATGTTCAGGCGCTTGAGCTGGTCGCGTTGGGCCGGGCCGACGCTACCGGGCCATAGCAGCAACAGATCGGGCTGCAGGCTGAGCAGCCGCTCCATGTCCAACTGGCCATAGCGGCCAACGGAGGGCAGGTTCTTGAGTTCGGCAGGTCGCTCACCGGCGTCCAGCACACCGACCAGGAGGTCGGCAGAACCCAGTTCCACGACGATTTCAGAGAGTGACGGTGCAAGGCTGACGACCCGCTCGACCGCGATGGCCGAGCGGCTGGCGGCCAGCAGCAACACCGCCAGCCAGAGCGCGCGCATCAACCGAGCTGACGCGGAATACGGTAGAGGTAAAACAGCACGGCGGTCGACAGCGCCAACAGCATCAGCGGCACCGCTTCGAGCCCGACGAACACCGCCAGGGCACCGATCCACGCTGGCAGGCCGGCGGCAAGGAACGCTGTACGGCGCTTCGCCGCCAGGTTGATCCACGCGCCAGGTTCTTCAGGGGTATCGAGGGCTTTCTGGGTGGCGATCAGCGCGTGTTTGTAGGCGCCGAAAAACTTCAGGCTGACAAACATCGAGGCGACACCGGCGATGAACAACGGCATCGCCAGCACCGGCAGAATGGCTTCGCTCTGGCCGAACACCGCGTTGATCACAAACAGCGGCAACAGGGCCAGTGCCAGGTATTGCCACCAGTTGACGGACAGTCGCCGCCGAACCTGACCGCGGGTCACGCCCGGTCTACCTCGCCCTGATGCTCATTGCCCATCATGTGGTCGAGCTTGCTGGCCTTGGTCGCCAGGTAGAGTCGGTTATGCGGGTTGTGGCCAGTGTGCAACGGCACGCGCTCGGCGACCGCGATTCCCATGTCGGTCAAGGCCTTGACCTTGCGCGGGTTGTTGGTCATCAGGCGCAACGACTTCACGCCCAGGTGCTCCAGCATCGGCAGGCACATGGCGTAGTCACGCTGGTCGGCGGCAAAGCCCAGACGCTCGTTGGCTTCGACGGTATCGGCGCCACCGTCCTGCAACTCATAGGCGCGGATCTTGTTCAGCAGGCCAATGCCACGACCTTCCTGGCGCAAGTACAGCAATACGCCACGACCTTCACGGGCGATAGCCTGCAAAGCGGCCTCCAGTTGCGAGCCGCAGTCGCAACGCTGGCTGAACAGGGCATCGCCAGTCAGGCATTCGGAGTGCAACCGGCCGAGTACCGGGGCACCGTCGTCGAACTCACCCAGGCTCAGCACAACGTGCTCGCGGCCAGTGCCTTCATCGAGAAAGCCGTGCATGGTGAATTGCGCAAAAGGCGTTGGCAGCTTGGAAGCGGCGACAAAAACGACAGGCACCGGTGTGCTCCTGATCTAAAAGTTCTGAAGATTCGCAGAGCCGGCATTGTAACAGCAGGTTCCGAGCGACGCTTAGGCTGAATTATCGGCCATAACAATCAAAAAGTTTGATATGCGTTCCACCACATTCCCTGTGGGAGCGAGCCTGCTCGCGATTGCGTACGGTCAGCGGCATCAACATTGGCTGATACTCCGCCATCGCGAGCAGGCTCGCTCCCACAGGACTCTGTGTCAGCCCTTCAGTTCGAATCAAACGGATAAGGCTGTTTCCAGCGTTCAAAAATCGGTTTCAGCTCACCGCTTTTGACCAACTTCTCCATGCGCTGATCGAACAGCGCCATCAGGCTACGCGCCTTTGCGGTCTTGGCAAAGCACAGGTACAGCGGCAACTCGGCGATATGGGTACTGCGCAACTGGGAGGGGTCTTTGGCACGATTGCGCACGTAGTCAACTTCGGTCTGCCCGTCGATGTAATAGTCGGCACGGTTGTGGGTCAGCATCGACACGATGCCATCGCGCCGCTGTACTTCCGCAAAGTGCTGCACGTTGGGCAAATAATCCTGGTAATCGTAGCCACGGACCCAGGCCAGTCGATAATTGCCCAGGGTTTCGGGGGTTGGCACCGGACTGCTCGCCAGGCCCAGGGCGTAGATGTGATCGGTGTCGAAGTTCCAGTGGGGATAGAGCACAGCCTCGGATTCGTCGCGATAGGAACCGACGCAGGCATCGACTTCACCCCGTTCGGCCAGGCCCAGCGAACGCACGTAGGGCTCGGTGCGGATGTCCACTTTGACACCTGCCGGCTCGAACACTTGTCGCAGCACGTCCCAGCCCAGGCCATGGCCGTCAGCGGCGGTGTAGTCTTCCCAGTCTTCACTGGCCAGATGAATCACCGACGGCGGCGTAGCCCCCCCTCCTCCCGCTTGGGCGAAAGAGCAAAACATCACGAATACCACCACCATCAATCCACGTAGAACCATCCCTGCTCCCCCGATTAACGCCTGGCCACCCTTGATCAGGCGAAAAACCACACCAGTCCCTGCATCGCCAACCAGGCGAACACCCCGGCCAGCACATCATCGAGCATGATGCCAACGCCGCCATGCACATGCCGGTCGATCCAGCGAATCGGCCATGGCTTGAGGATGTCGAAGAAGCGGAACATCAAGAAGCCCGCGAGCAACCATTGCCAACCTTCCGGCACCAGCCACAGGGTGATCCACATCCCGACCATTTCGTCCCAGACGATGCCTTCATGGTCATGTACCCGCAAATCGTCGGCCACTTTGCCGCACAGCCAGAAACCGAACAGCATGGTGATGCCAAGCATCAGCCAGTAACCCCAGTCGGGCAACATCTGCCACAACGGAATAAAGGGCAGCGCAACTAACGATCCCCAAGTGCCGGGCGCCTTTGGCAAGGTGCCCGAGCCGAAGCCGAACGCCAGGAAATGCCATGGATTACGCCAGACCGACGGCGGTACGAATTCCGCCGGGACCTGTTTGGGATGATCTGTCACGGTGACTCCCGAAAATGTTGATAACCCCGGGTTTGCGGGGTGATGTCTTGGCCATCGGCGTCCAGCAGCGTCACGCCCTGCCCCGTCACCACCTGCCCAATCACATGGATCGGCCAGCCGTCGGCCAGCAATAGCGGCAACTCGATGGACGGTAGGGTGAACGCCAGAACGTAATCGTCGCCGCCGCTCAGGGCCGCCACCTGGGCGTCCGATCGGCCGAGAAAGTCGACCAGGCTCTGCGACAGCGGTAAACGCTCCCGCTCGACTTCGATACCGACCTTCGAGGCCAGCGCGATATGCCCGCAATCAGCGAGCAGGCCGTCGGAGATGTCCATCGCCGAAGTGGCTTTGCCCCGCAGCGCCTGCCCCAGGCCAAGCTGCGGTTGCGGCGACCAGTAGTGAGCCAACAACGGCTCGGCAATGCTCGCGTCGGCCGTGCGCTGGCCGAGCACCAATGGCAAGGCACCGGCGGCATTGCCCAGGTCGCCGCCGACACACAGCAGATCGCCCGGTTGCGCACCGCTGCGGGTCAGAGCCTGGCCACTCGGCACGCGACCGAACACGGTCATGGTCAGGCTGAGCGGCCCACGGGTGGTATCGCCACCGACCAGCGCCACGCCGCAGCTTTGCGCCATCTGGTTCAAACCACGGGCATAGGCTTGCAGCCAATCGGCGGTCACCGTCGGCAAGGTCAGGGCAAGGGTAAAGGCGATTGGAGTGGCGCCCATGGCGGCCAGGTCGCTGACGGCCACGGCCAGCGAGCGCTGACCGAGCAGAAAGGGATCGCAGGGATCGGCGAAATGCACACCGGCCACCAGCGTATCGGTAGAAATCGCCAACTGCTCCCCGGGAGGAACAGCCAGCAAGGCGCAGTCATCGCCGATCCCGAGGGCAACGCCTTCGCCGCCCTGCGCACAAGGCGCGGCGGCGAAGAAATTGCGGATCAGCTCAAACTCGCCCATGGCTTCGTGTCGACATTCCAAGCGCCGATCAGCGCTTGAACGCCTTCACTTCAGCTTCACGCAGACGCGGGGCCAGCTTGTCGAGCACACCGTTGACGAACTTGTGGCCGTCGGTGGAACCGAAGACCTTGGCCAGTTCGATACCTTCGTTGATCACAACGCGGTACGGCACGTCGACGCGCTTGAGCAGCTCCCAGGTGGACAGGCGCAGAACCGCCAGTTCAACCGGGTCCAGCTCTTCGATGGTCAGATCGAGGCAAGGCTTGAGTGCGGTGTCGATTTCGGTCTTGAACTGCGGAACCCCGTGCAGGATTTCGCGGAAGTACGCGCCGTCGACATCGCTGAAATCGTTATCGACCCGGAACTGCGCTTCGATCTCGTTCAGCGACTGCTTGGCCATGTGCCATTGGTACAGCGCCTGAGTCGCGAGCTGACGGGCTTCGCGGCGCTTGGCGCTTTTCGATGGCTTGCCGGCATCCGCAGGCTTTGGATCGCGCGGGTTGAAACGATCGCTATCGTCGCTAATCACTTGGCCTCCAACTGCGCCAGCAGGCTGACCATTTCCAGAGCGGACAGGGCAGCTTCAGCACCTTTGTTGCCGGCCTTGGTGCCGGAACGCTCGATGGCTTGCTCGATGGAGTCAACGGTCAGCACGCCGAATGCAACCGGTACGCCGAACTCCATGGACACCTGGGCCAGGCCCTTGGTGCATTCGCCAGCCACGTATTCGAAATGCGGAGTGCCGCCACGAATGACTGCGCCCAGGGCGATGATTGCCGCGAACTCGCCCTTTTGAGCGACTTTCTGTGCAACCAGCGGAATTTCGAAGGCGCCAGGTGCGCGGATGATGGTGATGTCGCTTTCGCTCACGCCGTGGCGAACCAGGGCATCAACGGCACCGCTGACCAGGCTTTCAACAACGAAGCTGTTGAAACGGCCCACTACCAGAGCGTAGCGGCCTTTAGGGGCGATGAAGGTACCTTCGATGGTCTTCAGGGTCATTCGTTAGATCTCTTAAAGAGCCGGGACGCGTCTCGTACGCGTCCCTCGGTGATTTATTTGCCGCGAATTCAAGGCCGGGAACAACCGGTCATTATTCGGAGGGCACGTATTCTACAACTTCCAGATCGAAACCGGATATCGCATTAAATTTCATTGGCGCCGACATCAGGCGCATTTTGCGTACGCCCAAGTCGCGCAGGATCTGCGAACCGGCACCGACAGTGCTGTAGGTGGTCGGTTTTTTCACCGCGGCGTGATCGGCGGTTTCGCGAATATGCGCCAGCAATACATCGCCATCAAGCGGGTGACCGAGCAACAGCACCACGCCGCTGCCGGCCTCGGCAACCGCTGACATGGCGGCGCGCAGGCTCCAGCGACCAGGTTGCTTGACCATCAGCAGGTCGCGCAGCGGGTCCATGTTGTGCACGCGAACCAGGGTCGGTTCTTCGGCACACACGTTGCCCAGGGTCAGTGCCATGTGCACGTCGCCTTCCACCGAATCACGATAGGTCACCAGGTTGAATTGGCCCAGTTCGCTGTCCAGCGGCTGCTCGGCAATCCGCTGAACGGTACGTTCGTGGATCATGCGGTAGTGAATCAGGTCGGCGATGGTGCCGATCTTGATGTCGTGTTCGGCAGCAAAAGCTTCCAGCTCGGCGCGACGGGACATGGTGCCGTCGTCGTTCATCACTTCGCAGATCACGCCGCTCGGCTCGAAACCGGCCATGCGCGCCAGGTCGCAGGCAGCTTCAGTGTGGCCGGCACGGGCCAGGGTGCCGCCGGCCTGGGCCATCAGCGGAAAGATGTGGCCCGGGCTGACAATGTCTTCAGCCTTGGCATCACGGGCGGCAGCCGCTTGCACAGTACGCGCGCGGTCCGCGGCGGAGATGCCGGTGGTCACGCCGGTGGCCGCTTCAATGGAGACGGTGAACTTGGTGCCGAAACCGGAACCGTTGCGCGGTGCCATCAACGGCAGCTTGAGCAGTTCGCAGCGCTCGCGGCTCATCGGCATGCAGATCAGGCCACGGGCGTGCTTGGCCATGAAGTTGATGTGCTCGGGCTTGCAGCACTCGGCGGCCATGATCAGGTCGCCTTCGTTCTCGCGGTCTTCGTCATCCATGAGGATGACCATCTTGCCTTGGCGGATGTCTTCAACCAGTTCTTCGATGCTATTGAGCGCCACAAGGCACCCCCTTGGGTCAGGATTTGAGGTAGCCATTGGCGGCCAGAAAGCTTTCAGTGATGTTACTGGAGGTCGGCTCTGCGGCCTTGTCGCCCAACAGCAGGCGTTCCAGGTAACGGGCCAGCAAGTCCACTTCCAGGTTCACCCGGCGACCAGGCTGATACGACGCCATGATGGTTTCGCTCAGGGTGTGCGGAATGATGGTCAGCAGGAACTCGGCGCCATCGACTGCGTTCACGGTCAGGCTGGTGCCGTCGACGGTGATCGAGCCCTTATGGGCGATGTACTTGGCCAGGTCCTTGGGCGCGCGAATGCGGAATTCCACGGCGCGCGCGTTTTCGGTACGGGCAACCACTTCACCCACACCATCGACGTGACCGCTGACCAGATGCCCGCCAAGGCGAGTGGTCGGGGTCAGGGCTTTTTCCAGGTTGACCGGGCTGCCGCTTTTCAGGTCGTTCATGGCGGTGCAGTCGAGGGTTTCGCGACTGACGTCCGCCGCAAAACCATTGCCCGGTAATTCAACGGCAGTCAGGCACACGCCGTTGACCGCGATGCTGTCGCCCAGTTTGACGTCGCTCAGGTCGAGCTTGCCGGTTTCGACGTGTACCCGCACATCACCGCCCTTTGGGGTCAATGCACGAATACTGCCGATGGATTCGATGATGCCGGTAAACATGAGGTTCTCCTCGAGAACAAAGCCAGCGCTATAGCGATGGCCGGAAATTATACGCTCGCTGCTGGCACTGGGATGGCGATGACTCGCCAGTCATCGCCAACTGCACGAATTTCGGTGATTTTGAGTTCCGGCGCATCCTTCATTTGTGCGAGCGGCCAGTCCAGCAGCGGCCGCGCCGAAGAACCCAGGAACTTGCCGGCAATGAAAATCTGGAACTCGTCCACCAGCCCGAGCTGAGCGAAAGCACCCGCCAGCCGTGGACCGGCCTCAACCAACACCTCGTTGACGCCACGGTTGGCGAGTTCGACCAGCAGCTGACGCAAGTCGACCTGGCCATCGTAGCCGGGCACGATCAGGCATTCCGGGCCGTTGGCGTACTGCTCTTCCACCGCCACACAGGTGGCGACCAGCGCCGGGCCGGCCTTGAAGAACGGCGCATCCAGCGGTACGCGCAGGCGGCCATCGACCAGCACACGCAACGGCGGCCGGCTCATGGCCAGTGCAGTTTGTTCGGCGTCCAGTCCAAGCTCATCGGCACGCACGGTCAACCGCGCGTTATCCGCCAGCACCGTGTCGGCGCCGGTCAGCACCACGCTGGCCTGGGCGCGCAGGCGTTGCACCGCCGAGCGTGCTGCCGGACCGGTAATCCACTGGCTTTCGCCGCTTTCCATCGCCGTGCGACCGTCAAGGCTCATGGCCAGCTTGACCCGCACGAACGGCAAGCCCTGCTCCATGCGCTTGAGGAAGCCTTGGTTGAGCTTTCGCGCTTCGCCCTCCAGCACACCACTTTCGGTGGCGATACCGGCCTGAGCCAAGCGTTGCAAACCGCGACCGGCGACTTCCGGGTTCGGGTCCTGCATCGCCGCGACCACGCGGGCCACACCGGCATTCACCAGCGCATCGGCACAGGGCGGCGTGCGGCCGTGGTGGCTGCAAGGTTCAAGCGTCACATAAGCGGTAGCACCCCGCGCCTGCTCACCGGCCGCGCGCAAGGCGTGGACCTCGGCGTGAGGCTCGCCGGCGCGCTCGTGCCAGCCTTCGCCGACAATCTGCCCATCCTGCACAATCACGCAACCTACACGTGGGTTGGGGTGCGTTGTGTAATACCCCTTGCGCGCCAGTTCCAGGGCACGGGCCATGAAATGGGCGTCGAGGATGGCAAGTTCTGCGGGCGTGGTCATTCTTTCACCGGTTCACGGGCCAGGCGATCGATCTCTTCGCGGAACTCGTTGAGGTCCTGGAAGCGGCGATACACCGAAGCAAAGCGGATGTAGGCGACTTCGTCGAGCTTCTGCAGCTCGGCCATCACCAGTTCGCCGACCACGAGGGATTTGACCTCGCGCTCGCCGGTGGCACGCAGTTTGTGCTTGATGTGCACCAGCGACGACTCGAGGCGCTCGACGCTAACCGGGCGCTTTTCCAGCGCGCGCTGCATGCCGGCGCGGAGTTTTTCTTCGTCGAACGGCTGGCGGCTGCCGTCGGTTTTTATCAGGCGCGGCAACACCAGTTCAGCCGTCTCGAACGTCGTGAAACGCTCGCCGCAGGCCAGGCATTCACGCCGGCGGCGCACCTGTTCGCCCTCGGCGACCAGACGCGAGTCGATGACCTTGGTGTCGTTGGCACCGCAGAAGGGACAGTGCATGGTGGCAGGCAACAAAAAAAGGGAGGGCCATGGTAGCGCATCCCGGTGGCAAGACAAGCCATAGGGTTTGCGGTATACAGACGGGATGATCACTTGATCCATGGAATTCAGCTTTATGGAGCCACCAATGTCGTTACGTCCGCTCATTTTGCTCAGTGTTTTCAGCCTGCTGGTGGCTTGCGGCAGCGATGCACCCAAGCCCCAGCCGCCAACACCTGGCCCGGCGCCGCAGCAAGCGCAGAAGAAAGCCAGGGAGGCCGCCGACCTCGGCCCCCTGCCTGCCTATCAGCGTGAGCTGAGCGGCACCCTGCAGGGCGTGCCGGCCGGCGCCGAAGTCGAACTGGCATTGCTGGTGATCGACGAAAAAGACCGCCCGCAACAATTGATCGCCAGCTCCAGCCTGATCGGCAATAACCAGGTGCTGCCGTTTCACTTGCGCTTCAATCCGGAGTCCTTCCCGTCCGGCGCCCGCGTGGAACTGCGAGGCCGCGCTAGCCAGTCCGGCCAGTTGATCCTGCACTTGCCGTCGCAACTGATTACCCAACCGACCACCCAGGCCCTGGGCCAATTGCAATTCGTCAAAGCCCCATGAGTGCACCGCTCGACCTGCAACAGGCCCTGGCTGAATTGCTCGGTGATGCACAACTGGTGGCCTGCCCGTTGCCGGCAACCGATTTGAAGCTGTGGCTGATCGACGGCGACAACATGGACCGCGCCTTCAGCCCCGAAGAGACCCGGCGCATCCTGCATGAGCCACCGTACTGGAGTTTCTGCTGGGCCAGCGGCCTGGCCGTGGCCCGCTATCTGGCCGCAAACCCGCACTGGGTCGAAGGCAAGCGGGTGCTGGATTTCGGCGCCGGTTCCGGGGTGGCGGGGATTGCCGCCGCCAAGGCCGGCGCGCTGGAGGTGCTGGCCTGCGACCTCGATCCACTGGCGATTGCCGCGTGTCGGGCGAATGCCGAGCTCAATGACGTGCAACTCAACTACTCGACGGATTTTTTCGCCGAGGCTGATCGCTTCGATCTGATTCTGGTGGCGGATGTGCTGTACGACCGGGCGAACCTGCCGCTGCTCGACCAGTTCCTCAGTCGCGGCCGAGAGGCGCTGGTGGCGGATTCCCGGGTACGGGATTTTCGCCATCCGTTGTACCGGCGCATCGAGATGCTCGAAGCCATGACCCTGCCGGATCTGGCCGAGCCCCACGAGTTTCGGCATGTGAGCCTGTACCACGCGCGGCGCTAGCCAAAAGCTTCGCGGGCAAGCCCGCTCCCACAATGGTTGGTGTGAACCACACATCTTGTGGCGACTTCAATCCCTGTGGGAGCGGGCTTGCCCGCGAAGGCGCCCTGTCAGGCAACACACCTCTCACGGCCAACCGCTTCCGGCCGCCCCCCACCAAGCCGTATAGTTGCCCCATTCACGCTTCTACGAGATTGCCCATGAGTCAGGAAACGCCGTACATCTTCGACGCCACGACTGCCGATTTCGACCAGTCGGTGATCGAGAACTCTTTCCACAAGCCGGTGCTGGTGGATTTCTGGGCCGAATGGTGCGCGCCCTGCAAAGTGCTGATGCCGATGTTGCAGAGCATTGCCGAGAGCTACCAGGGTGAATTGCTGCTGGCCAAGGTCAACTGCGACCTCGAGCAAGACATCGTCGCCCGCTTCGGCATCCGCAGCCTGCCGACCGTGGTGCTGTTCAAGGACGGCCAGCCTGTCGACGGCTTTGCCGGTGCCCAACCGGAATCCGCCGTGCGCGCCTTGCTTGAGCCCCACGTACAGATGCCGCCACCGGCCGCCGCCGATCCGTTCGAGCAAGCCCAGGCGCTGTTCGACGACAGCCGTTTTGCCGATGCCGAAGCACTGCTCAAAGTGATCCTGGGTGAAGACAATACCAATGCCAAGGCGCTGATCCTCTACGCCCGCTGCCTGACCGAGCGCGGTGAACTGGGCGAGGCGCAAGCCGTGCTGGATGCGGTCAAGAGCGACGAGCACAAGGCCGCGCTGGCCGGCGCCAAGGCGCAGATCAAGTTTCTCGGTTTGGCCAAGGACTTGCCGGATGCCGCCGACCTGAAGGCACGGCTGGCGAAAGACCCGCTGGACGATGAAGCGGTTTATCAATTGGCGATCCAGCAACTGGCCCGTCAGCAGTACGACGCTGCGCTGGATGCATTGCTGAAGTTGTTCATCCGCAACCGCAGCTACAGCGAAGGCTTGCCGCACAAGACCTTGCTGCAGGTGTTCGAGTTGCTGGGCAACGATCACCCGCTGGTGAGCACGTATCGTCGTAAATTGTTTGCTGCGTTGTATTGAATTGCCCTTGTAGGAGCGAGCTTGCTCGCGATGGGCGTAAGGGCACCGTGGTCATACAGGTAGCCCTCGTTATCGTTGACGTCCATCGCGAGCAAGCTCGCTCCTACAACCAGCGGTAAATCGGCGTATCCCCGCCGCTCACTACCTTCACATCCGCACAATGGCGCAACCGCACCAGCAGGCGCTTGCCCGCCGCCGCGCTGCCGGTCAGGCCTTCCAATTGATCGAGCAAATCCGGTCCACTCAACTGTCCGGCCTGACGCAGCAAATCCCGGGCGATCTGCCACAGCGCATCATCCTGATTCAGCGGCTTCGCCACCGGGGCGCTGACCGGGGATTTTTCTACCTGCAACTGCGCCCCTAATCGCGCCCAGTCCGCATCGTCCATCTCCAGGGTCAAATCCACCGGCCAGTCGCCGATGCTTCCGCGAATTCGCAACATAAGTCTGCTCCCGCACTTTTCTTCCCTGCATGCTCCCATGGGACTTGTGCAACGCCAAGCAGGCAGTCAAACTCTCCGCACTCACGTTATAAGATTACATAACATTTTCTTCATTTTACTTTTCGGAGACTCGCCATGCGTCGTCTGCTTCTCGTTCTGCCGTTTGCCATGCTGCCGCTGGCTATCGCCCATGCCGCCGACGAACACGATCACGAGCATGGCAGCCTGGGCGCCCACGAACATGGCGTTGGACGCCTGAACGCGGCGCTGGACGGCAAGACCCTGGCGCTGGAACTGCAAAGCCCGGCCATGAACCTGGTGGGTTTCGAACACGTCGCCACCAGCGATGCCGACAAAGCCAAAGTCGCCGCGGCCCGCGCTCTGCTTGAGCAACCGCTGTCCCTGTTCAACCTGCCGAAAGCCGCCGGTTGCGTGGTAGAAAACCAGGAACTGGAAAGCCCGTTGTTCGGTGACACGCCCGATGCCGACGATGACCATGGTGAAGACGCCAAGGACGAACATCATCACGACCACAGCGAAATCCACGCTCATTATCAGTTCACCTGCGCCACACCGGACGCATTGAAGACCCTGGACCTGGCGAACATTTTCAACGCGTTCCCGGCCACTCAGAAGATTCAGGTACAACTGATCGGCCCGAGCGGGCAGCAAGGCGTTGACGTGACGGCCAAGGCTGCCGCCCTGAAATTCTGATCCACCGCAAATCAAATGTGGGAGCGGGCTTGCTCGCGAAGGCGCCGTATCAGTTTGCATCAACGTCTCTGACACACCGCATTCGCGAGCAAGCCCGCTCCCACAGGGGTTCACCATTAACCTGACCGGTTTCACATGACCCAAGCACTCATCGAACTGTCCGACCTGGGCTTCAGCTGGCCCGGTCACCCGCCACTGCTGGACATCCCGGCGTTTCGCCTGGAGCGCGGTGAAACCCTGTTTCTCAAAGGCCCCAGCGGCAGTGGCAAGACCACCCTGCTCGGCCTGCTCGGCGGCGTGCAAAAGCCCGATCGCGGCAGCATCCGCCTGCTTGGCCAGGAGCTGACGCAGCTGTCGGCCGGCGCCCGTGACCACTTCCGCGTCGATCACACCGGCTACATCTTCCAGCAGTTCAACCTGCTGCCGTTTCTGTCGGTGCGTGAAAACGTCGAACTGCCTTGCCACTTCTCGAAGCTGCGTGCCGAACGGGCGAAACAGCGTCACGGCAGCGTCGACAAAGCGGCCGCGACGCTGCTCGCCCACCTGGGTCTGAAAGATGCAAACATCCTCGGTCGCCGCGCCGACTCGTTGTCCATCGGCCAGCAGCAGCGGGTCGCCGCCGCCCGTGCACTGATCGGGCAACCGGAACTGGTGATCGCCGACGAGCCGACCTCGGCCCTCGATTACGACGCCCGTGAGAACTTCATTCGCCTGCTGTTCGCCGAGTGTCGCGAAGCCGGCTCGAGCCTGTTGTTCGTCAGCCACGACCAGAGCCTGGCGCCGCTATTCGACCACAACCTGTCGCTGGCCGAACTCAATCGCGCCGCCACCCCGTCCGAGGTCTGAGATGTATCTGTTTCGTCTAGCCATGGCCAGCCTGGCTAACCGCCGCTTCACCGCGATCCTCACGGCGTTCGCCATCGCCTTGTCGGTGTGCCTGCTGCTGGCGGTGGAGCGCGTGCGCACCGAAGCCAAGGCCAGTTTCGCCAGCACCATCAGCGGCACCGACCTGATTGTCGGCGCCCGCTCAGGCTCGGTGAACCTGTTGCTGTACTCGGTGTTCCGCATCGGCAACGCCACCAACAACATCCGCTGGGACAGCTTCGAGCACTTCGCCAACAACCCGAAAGTGAAGTGGGCGATCCCGATGTCTCTCGGCGATTCCCATCGCGGCTATCGGGTAATGGGCACCACCGAAGCCTACTTCGAGCATTACCAGTACGGCCGCCAGCAACACTTGGCGCTGGCCGATGGCCGAGCGTTCACGGCCGACCCGTTCGAAGTGGTGCTCGGTGCCGAAGTGGCCGAGGCACTGCACTACAAACTCGGTGACAAACTGGTGCTGGCCCACGGCGTGGCGGCAATCAGCCTGGTCAAGCACGACGACAAGCCGTTCACCGTGGTCGGTATTCTCAAACGCACCGGCACGCCGGTGGACCGCACGCTGCACATCAGCCTTGGCGGTATGGAAGCGATTCACATCGACTGGCATAACGGCGTGCCGGCCCGGGGCGAGGGCCGAATCACGGCCGATCAGGCGCGCAACATGGACCTCACGCCGCAAGCGATCACCGCGTTCATGCTCGGTCTCAACAACAAGATTTCGACCTTTGCCCTGCAACGGGAAATCAATGAATTCCGTGGTGAGCCGATGCTGGCGATCCTGCCGGGCGTGGCGCTGCAGGAGCTGTGGAGCCTGATGGGCACCGCGGAAAAAGCCTTGTTCGTGGTCTCGCTGTTTGTGGTGCTGACCGGGTTGATAGGCATGCTCACGGCCATTCTCACCAGTCTCAACGAACGCCGCCGGGAAATGGCGATTCTGCGTTCGGTGGGCGCACGACCCTGGCACATCGCGACGCTGCTGGTGCTCGAAGCTTTCGCCCTGGCGCTGTCGGGCGTGATCGCCGGCGTGGCGTTGCTGTATGTGTGCATCGCGGCGGCCCAGGGTTATGTGCAGGCCAACTATGGTCTGTATCTGCCGCTGTCCTGGCCGAGCGAGTATGAATGGACGCTGCTCGGTGGCATCCTGATCGCCGCGTTGCTGATGGGCAGCGTGCCGGCCTGGCGCGCCTATCGCCAATCCCTGGCCGATGGCCTGTCGATCCGTTTATGAGGACGTTGAACATGCCCCGCGCAGTACTTGCGCTGTTGATGCTGGTCGCCCTGCCCCTGTGGGCAGCCCAGCCGCGAGATTTGACCTGGTCGGAGATGATTCCACCGGACGCGCCGAAAGAAGTGCCAAACATGACGCCGCTGCATGACCTGTCGCAGATGAGCAATGCGCTGACGGCCGAGTCGGCGCCCGCCGCCAAACAAGACTTGCCCAACGCACCAGTGGTCAAAACCCTCGATGGCCAGAGCATTCGACTGCCGGGTTACATCGTGCCGCTGGAGGTGAGCGAGGAAGGACGCACCACGGAGTTTCTGCTGGTGCCCTATTTCGGCGCCTGCATCCACGTACCGCCACCGCCGTCGAACCAGATCGTGCACGTCAAGAGCGAAGTCGGCGTGAAGCTCGACGAGTTGTATCAGCCGTACTGGATCGAGGGCGCATTGCAGGTCAAGGCGTCCACCAGCGAGTTGGCGGATGCCGGGTATCAGATGGAGGCGGACAAGATTTATCTGTATGAATTGCCGGAGTGAATCCGGAGTTTCCTTGTCGCCAACACAATCGCCATCGCGGGCAAGCCCGCTCCCACAGGTTCGATGTTGAAACAAAAATCTTCAGCATTGCGCAACTCATTGTGGGAGCGAGCTTGCTCGCGATGAGGCCATCAGCAACACCACAAAAATCACGCCCTTCCCACTTTCATTGAGCTGCATCAAAAGACTGAATCGTTAGGCGCCTTACCATTGGACATCGAACATTTTTAACGTCCTCTGGAGCCCCCATGAACAAGTCCTTGCTCAGCGCTTCGCTGGTTGCCCTCGCGCTCGCAGCCCCGCTCGCCAATGCTTTCGAAGCCGGTGACATCATCCTTCGTGCCGGCGCCATCACCGTCAACCCGGAAGCTGACAGCTCCAGCGTCAAGGTTGATCAAGGCCCGCTCGCTGGTGCCGACCTGGGTGGCAAGGCGACCATGAGCAGCGACACGCAACTGGGCTTGAACTTCGCTTACATGCTGACCAATCACCTGGGTATCGAGCTGCTGGCAGCCACACCGTTCGAGCATGACGTGAAACTCAAAGGCACGGCCCTGAGCGCGGCCAACGGCAAACTCGGCACCCTCAAGCACCTGCCGCCGACCTTGAGCCTGGTGTACTACCCGCTGGATCCGAAGTCGGCCTTCCAGCCGTATGTCGGCGGCGGCATCAACTACACCTATATCTACGACGAACACGTTGGCAGCCAGGCGCAGTCCGCCGGTTTCAGCAACTTCAAGGCGGAAAACTCCTGGGGCATGGCCTGGCAGGTCGGTGCGGACTACATGCTGACCGACAACATCATGATCAACGCCCAGGTGCGCTACATCGACATCGATACCCGCGCCACTGTCGAGAACAACTCGATTGCCCCAGGTACCCGGGCACGGGTGGACGTCGATGTTGACCCGTTCATCTACATGGTTGGCCTGGGTTACAAGTTCTAAGCGACATCGCTGGAAGAATGTTCACGTGGTGGTGAACCTGGCCACTGGAATTACATAAGCTGTCAAAGCGAATTCCGGCCACAAAAAAGGCGTCCTTGATGGACGCCTTTTTTGTGGCCGCAAGAATCTCAGCGCCCCAACAACCGCGCCAACCCCACACGCATCGGTGTCTGCTCCGTGGTAGTGAAGCGCTCCAGCAGACGCCGGTTGTTCGCCCGGGAATGACGGATGTCACCGGAGCGCGCCGGGCCGTAGCTTACCGGTGGCAGTTGGCCGACCACGGCCTCAAGCGCTTCGAGCATTTGCTTGAGGGTCGTCGCCTGGTTCCAGCCAACGTTGACCGCCCCCACTTCGGCCCGGGGCTTCTCGATGGCCTGCACCAGCAAGTCGACCAGGTCTTCGACGTAGACAAAATCCCGGGTCTGCTCACCATCGCCGAACACGGTGATCGGCAAGCCCTTCAGTGCGCGCTCGCTGAAAATGCTGATCACTCCGGAGTACGGCGAGGACGGATCCTGGCGCGGTCCGAAGATGTTGAAGAAGCGGAAAATCACCGGCTCCAGCCCATGCTGGCGACGGTAAAAATCGAAGTACTGCTCGCTGGCCAGTTTGTCCACCGCATACGGCGTCAGCGGCGCCTTTGGGGTGTCTTCGTCGATCGACTCGCCCTCGCCATTGTTGCCATATACCGCCGCGCTGGAGGCGAACAGCACGCGTTTGACCCCGGCCTGGCGCATGGCTTCGCAGACGTTCAGCGTGCCGATGAAGTTGCTCTGGTGCGTGCGCACCGGATCGTCCACCGAGGCCTGCACCGACGCCACGGCGGCCAGGTGCGCCACAGCGCTGCAACCGGCCATTGCCTGGGCGACCACAGCCGCATCGGCCACGTCGCCGACGATCAGTTCGACCTTGGGATTATCCAGCGGCAGATTGCTGCGCTTGCCGGTGGACAGGTCATCGAGAATCCGCACGGCATGGCCCTTGGCGAGCAGGGCGTCAGTCAGGTGCGAACCAATGAAACCGGCACCACCGGTGATCAAAACGGGACCGTCAGCCATGGCGATAGAACCTGTCCAGTAGACCGGGAAGCGCCGCACGCCAGGCGCGTGGCTTGATCCCGAAGGTGTGCAGAATTTTCTTGCAGGCCAATACCGCGTGTTGCGGCTCTTCCGCAGCATCCGGACGCGCGGCGTGGGCCTGGGCGGTCGGAGCTTCGATGGCCAGCGGATGCAGGCTGCGGGCTTCGGTCAGAATCGCCTGCCCCAGCGCCAGCGGCGTGGTCGCCTCATGCCCGGCGTAGTGGTAGGTGCCCCACAGTGGCGCGGCGCAATCGAGTTGCTTGAGCACTGAAATGATCACGCGGGCGGCATCGTCGACCGGTGTCGGATTGCCGCGCCGGTCGTCGGCCATCAGCAGTTCTTCGGGTTGTTCGGCACGGGCGAGGAAGCGGCCAAGGGCGCCATCCGGGCTGTCGTCCAGCAGCCAGCCAAAACGCAGCAGTACGTGTTGCGGGCAGGTGGCGCGAACGCTTTGCTCGATCCGCCACAAGGCCTGACCTCGCAGGCCAAGGGGCACGGGTTCGTCTTTTTCGCTGTAGGCCGTGGCGCGGGAACCGTCGAACACGCGATAGCTGGAAGGTTGCAGCAGAACGATGTTGTGATGCTGGCACAACTCAGCCAGACGCTCGATCGCGCGCTCCTGGCCGGCCAGACGCTGTTCGCTGACCGCTTCTGCCTGAAACCAGTCGAAGTAGTAGGCAAGGTTGATCAATGCATCGGGACGGGTGTCGTCGAGCAGTTGCGTCAGGCTCGCGGCATCCCAGCCGTCTTGCGGCGGGCGGGGGGCGAGGAAACCGATGTCTTCCTCCGCACCGAGGCGAATCAGCGCCTGCCCAAGGGCATTTCCGCCGCCCAGTAACATAAGGCGCATTCGCATAGAGTCAGCAGGCCCAGTCTGATTGGAACGATGGCTATATCGACATCGCCCCCAGGCGATGTCGTTGGTAATTGCCGGAATCGTTGCATTTTGCGGGTTTAGTGCGCAACCGTCATCCGTAAAGTGTAGATGTCCGGGATTTGTGGTGCTGCCACTGGCCTCATCGCGAGCAAGCTCGCTCCCACAATGGTTTTGTGAACACCGCCCCCCCCTGTGGGAGCGAGCTTGCTCGCGATGGGGCCCTGTCAGTCAACAGAGATCCCCGAGCGGTACTTGCATCTTGCGCCCCCCACCCGCATAACTTGCCGCATGAACCTGCCCATCCCCGCAGACAGTGCCCTGAGCGGCTTTCATCCTGCCGTCAGCGCCTGGTTCAGCCACACGTTCGCAGCGGTCACCGCCGCCCAGGCCCGGGCGTGGCCGTTGATCCGCCAGCGCCGCTCGACCCTGGTCGCCGCGCCCACCGGCTCCGGCAAGACCCTCACCGCGTTTCTCGCGGTCATCGACGACCTGGTGCACCGCGGTCTGGAAAGCCCCGAAGGCTTGCCCGACGCAACGCTGGTGGTCTACGTCTCGCCGCTCAAGGCGCTGTCCAACGACATCCGGATCAACCTGCAAAACCCGTTGGCCGGCATTACCGAGCAATTGCGTGTGATGGGCCTGCCCGAACTGCAGATCAGCACCGCCGTGCGCACCGGCGATACACCGCAAAAAGACCGCTCGGCGATGCGCAAGACGGCGCCGCACATTCTGGTGACCACACCGGAATCCCTGTACGTGCTGCTCGGTTCCGACTCCGGTCGGCAGATGCTCGGTACGACACAAACGGTGATCATCGACGAAATCCATGCCATGGCCGCCAGCAAACGTGGCAGTCATCTGGCCCTGAGCCTTGAACGCCTGCAGGCACTCTGCCCCGAGCCGCTGCTGCGCATCGGTCTGTCGGCCACGCAAAAACCCATCGAAGCCGTGTCGCGTTTCCTGGTCGGTCGCGACCGCCCGTGCGAGATCATCGACATCGGCCACGCCCGCCCCCGCGACCTGGACATCGAAGTGCCGCCCGTGCCGCTATCGGCCGTGATGGCCAACGATGTCTGGGAACTGGTCTACGACCGCCTCGCCGCCCTCGCCCGCGAGCACCGGACCACGCTGATTTTCGTCAACACCCGGCGTTTGGCCGAACGCCTGAGCCGTCACCTGAGCGAACGCCTGGGCAAGGACGCCGTAGCGGCCCACCACGGCAGCCTGGCCAAGGAGTTTCGCCTGGACGCCGAACAGCGGCTCAAGCGCGGCGAACTGCAAGTACTGATCGCCACGGCATCGCTGGAACTGGGGATCGACATCGGCGACGTCGACCTGGTGTGCCAGATCGCCTCGCCGCGTTCGATTGCCGGGTTTCTGCAACGGGTCGGCCGCTCCGGGCACCAGGTCGGCGGCACGCCCAAGGGCCGCTTGTTCGCCACCACCCGCGACGACCTGATCGAATGCGCGGCGCTGCTCGACTGCGTGCGCCGGGGCGAACTCGATACCTTGTTGATCCCGCAGGCGCCGCTGGACGTGCTGGCGCAGCAGATCATCGCCGAAGTCAGTTGCCAAGAGTGGCCTGAGCAAGCACTGCTGGAGATGCTGCGCCGCGCCTCGCCCTACGCCGGACTCGACGACAAACACTATCAGGCGCTGCTGCACATGCTCGCCGAGGGCTACAACGGGCGTCAGGGCCTGCGCAGCGCCTACCTGCACCGCGACGCCGTGAGCCGCACCCTGCGCGGTCGCCGTGGCGCAAAACTGACCGCAGTGACCAGTGGCGGGACCATTCCGGACAACGCCGACTACGCCGTGCTGCTGGAGCCTCAAGGGCTGAACATCGGCACCATCAACGAAGACTTCGCGGTGGAAAGCATCGCTGGCGATATCTTCCAGTTGGGCAATACCTCCTATCGAATCCTGCGCGTGGAAACCGGCAAGGTGCGGGTCGAGGATGCCCAGGGTCAGCCGCCGACCATTCCGTTCTGGCTCGGTGAAGCGCCGGGGCGCAGCGCCGAATTGTCCTCGGCGGTGGCGCGCTTGCAGGCACAACTCGACGACCTGCTGGGGACCGCGCCTGGTAACTTGCAGCCAGCGCTCGACTGGCTGACCGGGACCCTGGGCCTGAACCTCGCCAGCGCCGAACAACTGGTGGACTACCTGGCCCGCGCACGACAGACACTGGGTGCCCTGCCCTCGCAAGACACGCTGTTGATGGAGCGTTTTTTCGACGAGTCAGGCGGCACCCAACTGGTCATTCATACGCCGTTCGGCAGCCGCATCAACCGCGCCTGGGGCCTGGCCCTGCGCAAGCGTTTCTGTCGCACCTTCAACTTCGAACTGCAAGCCGCCGCCAGCGAAGACGCCATCGTGCTGTCGCTGTCCACCAGCCACAGTTTTGAACTGGACGATGTCTGGCGCTACCTGCACAGCAACAGCGCCGAACACATCCTGATCCAGGCCGTGCTCGACGCGCCGCTGTTCGGCGTGCGCTGGCGCTGGAATGCCGGCGTGGCCCTGGCGCTGCCGCGCTACAGCGGCGGGCGCAAAGTCCCGCCGCAGATCCAGCGGATGAAAAGCGAAGACCTGATCGCCAGCGTGTTTCCCGATCAGATTGCCTGCGTGGAAAACCTCGCCGGCGAACGGGAGATTCCCGACCATCCGCTGGTGGAACAGACCCTCGACGATTGCCTGCACGAAGCCATGGACACTGAAGGCTGGCTGGCCTTGTTACGGCGCATGGAACGCGGTGACATCCGCCTGATCAGCCGCGACTTGCCGGCGCCCTCGCCGCTGGCGGCGGAGATTCTCAGCGCCCGCCCCTACACCTTTCTCGACGATGCACCGCTGGAAGAACGCCGCACCCAAGCGGTACTTAATCGGCGCTGGAGCGATCCGCAATCCACCGACGACCTCGGTGCACTGGACGCCGAGGCGATTGTCGCCGTGCGCGACGAAGCCTGGCCGGCGCCCTCCAGTATCGATGAAATGCACGAGGCCTTGATGAGCCTGGCGTGCATCACCAATGCCGAGGCCGGCGCCAATCCGCAATGGCTCGACTGGCTCAAGACCCTGGCCGACAGCGGACGCGCGAGTCGTTTGCAGATCAATGCCGGGCAATCGCTGTGGCTGGCGCTGGAGCGCCTGACCTGCCTTCGGGCCATTTATCCACAGGCCGAATTGACGCCACCGCTGCAAGCGCTGCCGGACTTCGATGAAAACTGGGCACCCGACGAAGCCGTCCTCGAACTGATCCGCGCACGGCTCAGCGCCTTCGGCCCACTTGCGCTCGAGCGCATTGCCGAACCACTCGGCTTGCCTGCAGCACAAGTGACCCAGACCCTGGCGCAATTGGAACACGAAGGCTACGTGTTGCGCGGCCGCTTCACCCCGGGCATCGCTGAAGAAGAATGGTGCGAGCGGCATTTGCTGGCGCGGATTCACCGCTATACGGTCAAGCGCCTGCGACGGGAAATCGAACCGGTGGCGTTGCAGGATTTCATGCGATTCCTGTTCGACTGGCAGCATGTGTCGAGCGCCAGCCAAGGCCAGGGCGCGGCGGTGTTGCCAGCCATCGTCGGGCAATTCGAAGGCTACCCCGCCGCCGCTTCCGCCTGGGACAGCGACATCCTGCCCGCACGGATCAAGGACTACTCGGCGACCTGGCTGGATGAGTTGTGCCGCAGCGGCAAACTGGTGTGGACGCGCCTGACTGCGCACAACAAAAACGCCGGCACCGCGCTGCGCAGCACACCGATTGTGTTGCTGCCGCGCAACCGGGTCAGCCTCTGGAACGGCTTGACCGAACAGACACCGGTGAGCGAACTGTCGCCGAAAACGCAAAAGGTCCACGCCGCCCTCAGCCAACATGGCGCGCTGTTTCTCGACGAGCTGATCCATGAGGCCCACTTGCTGCGTTCCGAGCTGGAAATTGCCCTGCAGGAACTGGTGGGTGCGGGGCTGGTGAACGCCGACAGCTTTGCCGGTTTGCGCGCGCTGATCACACCGGCCAGCAAGCGCCAGCCGCGCAACAGTCGGCGTGGACGCGGCGCATTTATCGGCGGCATGGACGACGCCGGGCGCTGGGCCTTGTTGCGACGCGCGCCAACGGCCCCTGTGGTGGAAAACCAGCGTCCTATGCCGACGCCGGCCGATACCCTGGAACACATCGCCATGACCTTGCTGCGTCGTTACGGCGTGGTGTTCTGGCGCTTGCTGGAACGCGAGGCGGACTGGCTGCCGAGCTGGCGCGAACTGCTGCGCACCTTCCATCGCCTGGAGGCACGCGGCGAGATTCGTGGGGGCCGGTTTGTCAGCGGCCTGGCGGGCGAGCAATTCGCCCTGCCCGAGGCGATTCCATTGCTGCGGGAGGTGCGACGTCGGCCCCATGACGGGAGTTTGGTCGCGGTGTGCGGGGTCGATCCGCTGAACCTCGCCGGCACACTATTACCGGGTGCGAAAGTCCCGGCGCTGGCGAGCAATCGGCTGGTGTATCGCGATGGTTTGCCAGTTGCTGCCGAGATTGCCGGCAAGCCGCTTTTTTGGTTGGAGCTGGATCAGCAGGCGAGTGCCGAGGTGCGCAGCAAGCTGATCCGGCATTGAGGTTGTCTCTACCGGCCCCTTCGCGGGCAAGCCCGCTCCCACAGGGGGATTTGTGAACGACACAGTTCAACTGTGGGAGCGGGCTTGCTCGCGATGGGGCCAGACCAGCCACTGAAAGCCTCAAGTACAAAGCCGGCTATTGAGACCGCGGCCGATCCGGCATCAACACCGCAGCATGTTCCGGCTCAGCCTCTGGTGGCGCTTCGACCGGATGCCGCGGCACCAGCGCCTGCTGTGGATAAGTCTGCGCGAAGTTCACCCACGGGCAGTTATCCACAAGCTTTTTCAATCGCTGGTTAAAGGCCCGGCTCACCGCATATTGGCCACCGGACACCGTGCGAAATTGTGCGGTCAGCACCACCCCGTTGAGGTCCATCCTGTCGACGCCAAACACATCCAGCGGTCCTTGCAGGTTGTAGCGCAGGAACGGGTCGTTGCTGATGGAGTGCCCGGCCTCGCGGATCAGTTCGATGGCCTTGTCGACGTCGGTGTCGTAGGTGAATTGCACCGAGAAAAACGCATAGGCGAATTGCCGCGACTGGTTGGTCACGGCCTTGATCTGCCCGAACGGTACCGAGTGCACGAAACCCTTGCCGTCGCGCAGCCGCAAGGTGCGGATGGTCAGGCCTTCGACCGTGCCGGCATGTCCGGAATCAAGCACCACCCAATCACCGATGGACAGGGTGTCCTCGATGATGATGAACAGCCCGGTGATCACATCCTGCACCAGTTGCTGGGAGCCGAAACCGATTGCCAGGCCGATGACCCCGGCACCGGCCAGGAATGGCGCGACGTTGATCCCCAGGTTGGCCATGGTGGTGATCGCGCAGATCACCACCAGGATGATTTTGATCGCGTTGCGCAGCAACGGCAGGATGGTTTTCACCCGCGTACTCGGCTGGCGTGCCGAGCGCTTGTTGGTCGGCGGTTTCAGGGCTTCCTGAATCGCCGTGTCGAGCACCACCCAGACCATCCAGGTCACCAGCAGGATCAAACCGATGTGGCTCAGGGAGTCACTGATCGCCCGGCCCACGGCATTGCTCACCGCGAACTCGAACAGCGACACGCCCCAGATCCGCCCGAGGATATCGATGAACACGACGGCCATGCCGATGCGCAGCAAGGCGTGGGACAAGTTGAGAAACCGCTCCTTGTAGGCGCTGCTGCGGCGCAGGTCCGCTTCGCTGCGCGCCTTGAACAGATGGTGCAGCGTGGTGCTGAGAAACACCGTGGCAATCAGCAATACCGTGGTGAACAAAGCGCTGCGCAGCACCCTCTGGTTGTCCGCGCCAACGCCGATCAGGTTGATGATCGAGACCAGCACCATCAACAGGATCGGCCAATACCAGAGCCCGGAAAATATCCGCAGGGTTTCACGCAATGCCGGCTGACTTTGGCGCTGGGCCAGCGGCAGGATACGGATCACGTGAGCGACCGGGCGGCGCGTGCGGATCACCAGCAAGCCGAAGGAAATCGATGCCGCCATCCCGGTGAATACCGCAATGCTGCTGGTTAGATTGCTACCCAATTGATGGGAGATCTGCTGGCTGGTCAGGGCATCGCTCAAGGCCACCAGAAAGCCGATAACGAATAACGGCCGGGGGCTCTTCTCGCGGATGATCTGCACCGCCCGGCGCTTGTGGCCGGCATTGAACACCACCATCAGCGACATCACCAATGACGCGGCAAAGATCCCTGCGCTGGTGGCATAAGCCAGGCACAGCGCCAGCGCCCGGCCCGCCGAAACCGGCAAGAACTGGCTGGCATATATCGTCAGCGGCAGGCTGATCACCGCCGGAAGGGTATAGGGCAACATGTAACCGAGCAGGGCCTGGCCACGCTCGCGGCTGAGCAGCAGGCGATGCGCGCACAGGCGTTTGACCAACAATCGCCCAAGCAGCCAAAGACAGGCAAACACGACGGCCCACACGCCGGTCAGTATCAGGAAATCGACAACGACGCTCCAGGGCGAGCGGGCCGAAGGCTGATTGACCAACTGATCCACTTCATCCGCCGCGCGGTCCGCACGCAGGCGCCAGGCGTCGAGCAGGTTTTGATTGAGATCAAGCTTGGTCTGGACCTCGTCGATGCTTGAACTGATGGCCCCCAGTAAGCCGCCTTGCACCAGCGGTTCGGGGTGCGCCGGCGGCGTCACAGCCATCGCGGTGGCCGGCAGCCCCGGTATCGCGGCGGCTTCCAGTTGCTCGCTGCCCACAAACAGCAACGCCCCCAGCAGTATCGCGGTCTTGAGCCTGATCAAAACACCCGCTCCTTTGGCTGTGTCGGTAAGGAACTGATCGAAAAATGCCGGGCAAGTTCGGGCATTGCTAGTGGATAGCAGGACAGCGACGCCATTTGTGGCGAGGGGGCTCGCCCCCGTTGGGGTGCGAAGCGCCCCCAAAACCTACCGTTCGGATTCATCTGACACACCGCATTCCAGGGATTTACGACTGCTGCGCAGCCGAGCGGGGGCGAGCCCCCTCGCCACAAGTATGCACCCGCCTTCGCGATATTTGATCTGTACGCAAATATCAAATGCTCGTCCCTGTATTTTTCCGCACAACCCGAACCCCGACACTGCGCTCCATCGAATCATCTTCCGGAGTTGCAGCCATGCCCATTGCCTTGCTCGCGCTGACCCTCAGCGCCTTTGCCATCGGGACGACCGAGTTCGTCATCGTTGGCCTGTTACCCACCATTGGCGCCGACCTCGGTGTCAGTCTGCCATCCGCCGGCCTGCTGGTCAGCCTGTATGCCCTTGGCGTTGCCGTCGGCGCCCCGGTGCTGACCGCCCTCACCGGCAAGGTTCCGCGCAAGTTGCTGCTGTTGTCGCTGATGGTGCTGTTCACCCTCGGCAACCTGCTGGCGTGGCAAGCACCGGGCTACGAGTCGCTGATCCTCGCACGGATCGTCACCGGCCTGGCCCACGGGGTGTTTTTCTCGATCGGTTCGACCATCGCCACCAGTCTAGTGCCGAAGGAAAAAGCCGCCAGCGCGATTGCCATCATGTTCACCGGCCTCACCGTGGCGCTGGTTACCGGTGTGCCGCTGGGGACATTCATCGGCCAGCATTTCGGCTGGCGTGAAACCTTCCTCGCCGTTTCGGCACTGGGCGTCATCGCCTTCATCGGCAGCCTGATCTACGTGCCGAAACATATCGCCCACAGCAAACCCGCGTCGTTCTTGCAGCAATTGCAGGTGCTCAAGCAACCGCGCCTGTTGCTGGTGTATGCGATGACGGCCATCGGCTACGGCGGCACGTTCACCGCCTTTACTTTCCTCGCGCCAATACTTCAGGACCTCTCCGGCTTCAGCGCCAGCGCCGTCAGCCTGGTGTTGCTGGTCTACGGTATCTCCGTGGCCGTGGGCAACATCTGGGGCGGCAAACTGGCGGACAAACGCGGCCCGATCAGCGCCCTGAAAATCATTTTTGCCCTGCTCGCCGCCGTGTTGTTCGCGCTGACCTTCACGGCCGGCAATCCCTGGCTGGCGCTGGCTACCGTACTGGTCTGGGGTGCCGTGGCATTCGGCAATGTGCCGGGGTTGCAGGTGTACGTGGTGCGCCAGGCCGAACATCACACGCCTCATGCCGTGGACGTGGCATCCGGCCTGAACATCGCCGCGTTCAACCTCGGCATTGCCGGTGGCGCCTGGGGCGGTGGCCTGATCGTCGCCCACATGGGGTTGATCCACACCGCGTGGATCGGTGGCCTGGTGGTGCTGGTGGCGCTGGCATTGACGGCGTGGAGTGGACGTCTTGATCGCCTTGGCCCGGCCTATGCCGAGCCGGCCGACGGTTCTGCCCGCATAATCACGGGCCACTGATAAACCCTGTGGGAGCGAGCAGGCTCGCTCCCACATTGAATCTGTTGTGATCTGATAACTGTGTACCGTCCGTAGCCCCATCGAAACTTTCGCCGCCGCCCCAGAGTCATCCCAAAATACGAGCCGTCAGGCGGGAGGCGACATGACAGCGAATCACACCGATGTTCCCGCACACGCAAATGCAAACGACATGCGGGTACAGGGTCCGTCCGTGACTTGTCGCTTCAAGGTGCTGACGGTCAACACCCACAAAGGTTTCACCGCGCTCAACCGGCGTTTCATCCTGCCGGAACTGCGTGAAGCGGTGCGTAGCGTGTCTGCCGATGTGGTGTTTTTGCAGGAAGTCCACGGCACCCACGAGCACCACCCCAAGCGCTACACCAACTGGCCGGCGATGCCGCAATACGAGTTCCTCGCCGACACCCTGTGGCCGCAGTTCGCCTATGGCCGCAATGCGGTGTATCCGGCAGGTGATCACGGCAACGCGCTGTTGTCGAAATTCCAGATCATCCGCCACGCTAACCTCGACGTGTCCATCAGCGGTCACGAGAACCGCGGGATCCTGCATTGTGTGTTGCGCCTACCCGGCGACGTCCAGGAAGTGCATGCCATTTGCGTGCACCTGGGATTGCGCGAAAGTCACCGCACGGCGCAACTGAAGCTGCTCGCCCAGCATCTGGACGCCCTGCCCGCCGATGCCCCGGTGATCGTCGCCGGGGACTTCAACGACTGGCGTCAGCGCGCCGATGCGTTGCTCAAACCCTGCGGTTTGCGCGAAGCCTTCGCCGCGCACCACGGCAAACCGGCGCGCAGTTTTCCCGCGCGCCTGCCGGCACTGCGCCTGGACCGCATCTACCTGCGCAATCTCAAGGCCAGTCATCCGCAAGTGCTGACCACCCGCCCCTGGTCGCACCTTTCCGACCACGTCCCGCTGTCGGTGGAGATCGAGTTATGAGCAGCCAGCCGATGGAAAAAAACACGCTGGATCACATCCCCGCTCCGCCGATCCGGGAGCCGACAGCGGTCGATGTCGAATACGGCTGGCAAGGCAGTAATCGCGTCGAGTTGCTGGAAAACGGCGAAGCGTATTTTCCCCGGGTATTTGACGCCCTGCGCCGGGCGCAAAGTGAAATCCTGCTGGAAACCTTCATTGTGTTCGAGGACAAGGTTGGCAATGAGCTGCAACAGATCCTGATCGAAGCTGCCCAGCGCGGTGTACGCACCACCGTCAGCCTCGACGGCTTTGGCTGCGGCGAATTGAGTACCGGGTTCCTTACCGCACTTACCGCGGCCGGCGTGCACCTGCAAATGTTCGATCCGGCACCCAAACGCCTGGGCATCCGCACCAACTGGTTCCGGCGCCTGCACCGCAAGATAGTGGTGGTGGACGGCAGCATTGCCTTCATCGGCGGGATCAACTTTTCTGCCGATCACCTTGCCGACTTCGGGCCCGAGGCCAAGCAGGACTATTCCGTGGAGGTGCAAGGCCCGGTGGTGGCCGACATTCATCACTTCACTCTGCTGCAATGCGGTCGCCCGGCGCACGCCAAATACTGGTGGCAACGCCGTCGGCAGCGGCGTTCGGAGCTGGCCCTCAGCGATCACGATGGCCAGGTACGTCTGGTGTACCGCGACAACGTTGAACACCCGAGCGACATTGAAGAGGTTTACCGCCAGGTGTTGCGCCAGGCCAAGCGCCGGGTGGTGATCGCCAACGCCTACTTCTTTCCCGGTTTTCGCTTGCTGCGCGAGATCCGCAACGCGGCCCGCCGAGGCGTGGATGTGCGGCTGATCCTGCAGGGCCAGCCAGACATGCGGGTGGCCAAGCTTGCGGCGCGCATGACCTATGACTACCTGCTCAAATCCGGGGTGAAGATCTACGAATATTGCGACCGTCCGCTGCATGGCAAGGTCGCATTGGTGGATGAAGACTGGAGCACCGTCGGCTCCAGTAACCTCGACCCGTTGAGCCTGTCGATGAATCTGGAAGCCAACGTGCTGATCCGCGACCGTGGCTTCAATCGAATTCTGTTCGATCGCCTGGAAGACCTCAGCGACAACCATTGCAAGGCCATGCCTCACGACATCGCGCCGCGCGGGCGTGTCTGGCACATGACCATAGGTTTTCTGGTGTTTCACTTCCTGCGGCATTTCCCGGCTTGGGCCGGTTGGTTGCCGGCGCACAAGCCTCGCCTGAAACCCATCCCCCCTCCGACCGGGAGCGCTGACCATGAACCGCGCTGAACCCCACATGGCAACTGACGCCAAAAGCCCGGGCAAGTCGCACTGGAGCCGTTGGAAACGACCGCTGACGATGCTGTTTTTCCTGATGCTGATCGTGTTGTTCACGATGCTCGCCCAGCGCCTCGAGTGGAGCGAAGTGTTCGACAACCTGGCCGATTTCAAGGTACGCACGCTGATCATTGCGTCGGGGCTGACCCTGGTGAGTTTTCTGGTGTACGCCTGCTTCGACCTGATCGGCCGCACCTACATCCGCCAGAACCTGACCTGGAAGCAGATACTGCCCGTGGGGATCATCAGCTACGCCTTCAACCTGAACCTGAGCGCCTGGGTCGGCGGCATCGCCATGCGCTACCGGTTGTATTCGCGGCTCGGGGTCAGCAAGAGCAACATCGCGAAGATCCTTGGCCTGAGCCTGGCGACCAACTGGTTCGGCTACATGGTCATTGCCGGCGCCGTGTTCAGCAGCGGGCTGGTGCGCATGCCGCCGGGCTGGAAGCTCAGCAGCAGTGCGCTGCAAGGCGTGGGGGTCTTGTTGTTGCTGCTGAGCGCCGGCTACCTGGTGGCGTGCCAGTTTGCCAAACGTCGGGAGTGGGCGATTCGCGGCATCGAAATCGACCTCCCGTCCTTGCGCATGGCAGTGCTGCAACTAACCCTCGGTGCGCTGAACTGGTCGCTGATGGCCGCGGTGATCTTCACCTTGCTGCCGAGCAAACTGGACTATCCACTGGTACTGGGCGTGCTGTTGATCAGCGCCATCGCCGGGGTCATCACCCACATCCCGGCCGGGCTCGGCGTGCTCGAGGCGGTGTTCGTGGCGCTGCTGCAACACGAGGTGTCGCGGGGCAGTCTGGTGGCCGGGCTGCTGGCCTATCGAGCGATTTATTTCATCCTGCCGTTGTTGATTGCCCTGGTGATGTACTTGTTGGTGGAGGCCAAGGCCAAGGCGTTACGAATCTCAAGGAAACCCAAGTGATCTTTGGTGTCTGCTAGTCCGCCATCGCGGGCAAGCCCGCTCCCACAGGGTCTGCTGGTGGATGCAAATTCTATGTACACCCTCGATCCCTGTGGGAGCGGGCTTGCCCGCGATGAGGCCCGCAAGAACACCCCGATATCAGGATGATTGAATAATGCTCAACCGCTCCCCGACCACCATCTCGGTAATCCAGTCGACGAGGATCGAGGTGTAGGCCTGCTGGGAAACCGGATCGCTCAAGGCGTGGTCGGCACCGTCGATGATGCGGTGGGTCATGGAGTGCGTCTGCTGGCAGGCCGCCCGGTAGCTCATGATCGTCGCGTGGGGCACGTAGTCGTCGGTCTCGGACTGCACCAGCAGGACATCCCCGCGAAATTGCGAGCAGGCATGCAAGGCCCGGTTGCTGTCGGCCCGCACCAGGGTGCCTCGGTAATCACGCAGATCCAGCTTGTCCAGGTCGCGTTTCGGCGTGTGCCATTGTTCGTCGCGGTACAGCGCCGGCACCCGCAGCGCCAGCCAGCGCACTGGCCGCAGCGAAGTCAGAATCGAGGCCAGATATCCCCCATAACTGGTGCCGACCACGGCAATCGCCGAAGTATCGAGGGCCGGGTGCGCGAGCAAGCGGTCATAGGCTGCCAGCAGGTCGCGTAGATTGTCTTCGCGAGTCACCCGGGACAATTGAATGCCAGTGCCGCCGGTGTGCCCGCGCAGGTCGAAGGTCAGGCATACACACCCCAAACCGGCGATACCTTTGGCGCGCTCCAGGTCCCGCTCCTGACTGCCACCCCAACCGTGCACAAAAAGTACGCCGGGCACTTTCGATTTGGGGCTCAGAAAAGTCCCGCTCATCTGTTCGTTATCGATGTCGATCTGAATGGATTCGCTTCTAGCCGTCATAGGATTTAACCGTCACGTACTTGAGAAGAAAGTCACTGCTTTGCGCCGGCCCGCGATACACCTCGATGGCATCTGCCGGCAGCGGCTGATCGATGTAGGTTTCCACCGAAGACACACGAATCGCGCGCATCCCCGGATCGTTGACGAAACTCTGCAAAGCCGCCACCTCGGCACTGCTCGCACCGCCCATGCGCCAGGATTGTTCGAGCACGCCGCTGCGCTGTTTGCCGTCGCTATCGATGCCCTGAGCGATGTCGTAGTTGCGCCGTGATGCATAGAAACGCGGATAGGCTTCATCCGCGGCGCTGTCGAACACCTGCGCCTGCTGGATAGCCATGCGCACGTCATCGGCCAGGTCCAGCTTCAGTAAATCGTCATAGCTGCCCTGCACCACCAACAGGTTCGAGCCGCCATAGACTTCCTCGCCCTCGGCGTCTTTGGTCAAGTATTGATCACCGCAGTAACTCAGCACCTTGTCGCCGATGAAACTCTGGCCGACGCTGTGGGTAATCACCTGATCAAGATCCTGCTCCAGCACCACACCTTCGGTGAAGGTCGCGTCAGCCTCGGGCCTGGCCAGGATTTCATCGAACTCGTCGAGGTTCTGGATCACTTCCTGACCACGTCCGGCGCAGGCGTGTATCGGCTTCAGGCGGATCGGCCCGGTGTACAACAGGTGTTCCGCCGCCGGGCGAGCATCCTTCAGGCTGAACACGCTGAGACCGTCGAGTACTACGCTGCGTACCCGCTGGGAAAACAAAGGAGCCCAGCCTGGCGGAGCGTGGGCATGGTGGTTGAGCAGGCCATGACTGATGGCTTTGGTGCAGATGAAATCATGGTCGACATAACCACCCCACAAATCCTCCGGCCCCTTGACCCCCAATTGCCGGGCAGCCTCAGCGCCCACCAGCGTCTGGGTCGGCAACAGGTAGAGGGCGCGACCTTCGTGCAATTGCGGATCGTAACTGCCGCCGTACTTGAGCCCCAATATCCGCGCTAGCCAGCGCGCCAACGCACGGTTGGTCTCGACTTCGTGCAGCGGCGCGTCGGCGCGTAGCGAATGGGCAACCACCAGTTTCTTGCGGTTTGTTGGGGTCATGCATCCCCCTTCAATCGACGCTTGATGAATGTAGTTCAAGGGGTGCAGGGATCAGGCCAAGGCCCGTTACGCAAAGAGGGGTTTTAAATCAGCCCGTTGCGTAGAAAGTGATGGCATGGGGCCTGTTTTATTCTGCACGATGCTCTTTGATATGCCGGCATTTTGCACGACTCCAGCCCACACACCCGACCCTGTGGGAGCGAGCTTGCTCGCGATAGCAGTGTTCCAGACACATCAATGTTGAATGTCATGCCCTCATCGCGAGCAAGCTCGCTCCCACAGGAGATCGGGGGTGATGTGACTACCGTGCAACCGATCCAGGGCTCACCCCAAACCGCATCCGATAATCACTCGGCGCCAGCCCGGTGATTTTCTTGAATGTCGCGCGAAACGCGCCGGGGTCCTGATAACCCACGGTCCAGGCAATATGGTCGATGGTGCCGTTGGTGAATTCGAGCAGTTCCCGGGCCTTGCCGACTCGCAGATGCTGACAGTATTCGGTGGGTTTGAGCCCGGTGGCCGAACGGAAACGTCGCAGGAAGGTGCGCTCTTCCAGCCCTGCCCTTTCGGCCATCGCCGTCAGCGATACCTCGGTCGCCCCGGTGCTTTGCAACCAGTGCTGCACCTTGAGGATCGCCGCATCGCCATGACTGAGGATCGGCGCAAAATTGCTGCCGCACTCGCTGGCGCTGTCGCTGTGTTCCACCACCAGAAAACGCGCGGTACTGGTGGCAATGCTCGGTCCCAGCAACCGGTTGACCAGGCGAAGACCCAGTTCAGACCAGGCCATCAGCCCGGCGGTGGTGATCAGGTCGCCGTCATCGACAATCGGCGTATCGGCCTTGAGCCGTATCGCCGGATAACGTTCGGCAAAGCTCTTGGCCGAGGTCCAGTGGGTGGTGGCGCTGCGGCCGTCGAGCAGACCGCTTTCAGCCAACAGGATCGAGCCCACGCAAACCCCGCCCAGTGTCGCGCCGCTGGCATGTTGCTCGCGCAACCAGCGGATCAAGCCCTGTGGCGCCTGGCCCTCGGAAAAGCCGGCAATCGATGGCGGGATCAACACAGCCACCAGGGCACGCTCGGGGCCAGGACGGCTGTCGAAGACCCGGACTGGCGGCTGATCACCCTCGACCTGCCAATGGCTGACCCGCAGCAGGGGCAATTGCGCAGCCTGATGCTCGGCGGCGATCCGGTTCGCCACCCCGAACAAATCCGTCAAGCCATGCACCGCCGCCATCTGCGCGCCGGGATAGATCAGCACACCGAGCTCGGCGATTGCCCTTTCTGTGTCCATTGTCAGTTTTCCCCCTCTTATTGTCGGTGCGGCCAATCCCCGGACCGCCTGCCAGCGCCAATACTTCATTCCACACCAAACACACTTCGAGGAAACAGTCATGGCCAAGCAAGCGCTCATCGTAGTCGATATCCAGAACGACTACTTCCCCCAAGGCAAGTGGCCACTGGTCGGCGCCGATGCCGCCGCCGACAATGCCGTCCGACTGATCAAGGCATTCCGTGATGCCGGTGATCCGGTGGTACACATCCGCCACGAATTCACCTCCGCAGAGGCGCCGTTCTTCACCCCGAACTCCGAAGGCGCGAAGCTGCACCCCAAAGTGATCAACCGCGCTGACGAACCGGTGGTGCTCAAGCACTTCGTCAACTCGTTCCGCGAAACCGAGCTGAAATCGATCCTCGACGAGCAAGGCATCAAGGAACTGGTGGTTGTGGGCAGCATGAGCCACATGTGCGTCGACGGCATCACCCGTGCGGCGGCGGACTTCGGCTACACGGTGACCGTGATCCACGACGCCTGCGCCACCCGTGACCTGGAATTCAATGGCGTGTCAGTTCCGGCGGCGCAGGTTCATGCCGCGTTCATGGCGGCCCTGGCGTTTGCCTATGCCAGCGTGGTGTCGGCCAACGAGTTCCTCGCGGCCTGAGCCTGCGACCACATTTCACCGCCCATAAAAAACCCGCACTTCAGACCGAAGTGCGGGTTTTGTTTTGTCAGCTTGCTGCTTGTAGCTTGAGGCTTGCAGCTGCCTTAGAACGGAATATCGTCATCAAAGCTGTCGAAATCCGGAGCCGGTTGCGGTGCGGCCTGTTGAGGGGCCGGACGCTGTGGCTGCTGTTGCGGAGCAGGACGTTGAGCCTGCTGGCGCGGAGCGGATTGCTGGTAGTTGTTACCGCCGCCCTGGCCCTGCTGGTCACCCTGTGGACGGCCACCCAGCAGTTGCATGGTGCCTTGCATGTCGACCACGATTTCGGTGGTGTAACGCTTGATACCGTCTTTTTCCCACTCGCGGGTCTGCAGCTTGCCTTCGATGTAGACTTGTGAACCTTTACGCAGGTACTCGCCAGCGATTTCTGCAACCTTGCCGAACATCGACACACGGTGCCATTCGGTCTTTTCGACTTTCTGACCGGTTTGCTTGTCGGTCCACTGTTCGCTGGTCGCCAGACTCAGGTTGGTCACGGCGTTACCGTTAGGCAAGTAGCGAACTTCGGGATCCTGGCCGCAAGTGCCGACCAATATGACTTTGTTAACCCCACGGGCCATAACGTTCTCCTAGGCTACGCACGCTGCCCCGGCCGGGTTGTTCACCAGGCGCTCAAGGGTGGTGCGATCCAATAGTTCGGTGTCCAGTTTGATGTAAATCGCCGCCTCTTCCGCGACGATGACTGCATCTGTTACCCCTACGACCGCCTTCAGGCGCTCGACCAGACCCGCTTCGCGGATCGCCTCGGGCGACAACGGCAAGCGCAGGCTTGTGACGTAGGGAGGTTCGCGCATGGTAACAGCAAAGGCCAGCCAGAGGGCAGCGAGAGCGGCGCATCCGAGGAACACAACCGACAGACCGCCATGCTGGAACAGCCAGCCACCGAGGATTCCCCCCAGTGCCGAGCCGAGGAACTGGCTGGTGGAATAAACCCCCATCGCCGTGCCCTTGCCGCCTGCCGGTGAAACCTTGCTGATCAGCGACGGCAGTGAAGCCTCCAGAAGATTGAACGCAGTGAAGAACACCACCGTACCGATCACCAGAGACCGCAAGCTGTCGCCGAACTGCCAGAAGAATAGCTCAGTGAGCATCAACGTCACGACGGCGCCGAGTAAAACTCGTTTCATTTTGCGTTTCTTCTCGCCGTAGATAATGAACGGGATCATGGCGAAGAAAGAAATCAGCAGCGCGGTCAGGTACACCCACCAGTGCTGCTCTTTGGGCAGCCCGGCTTTCTCGACCAGCGCCAGGGGCAAGGCGACGAAGCTGGACATCAACATCGCGTGCAAGACAAAAATGCCCAGGTCCAGGCGCAGCAGGTCCGGATGCTTGAGGGTCGGGATCAACGCCTGGCGCGCGACACCGGACTCACGGTGCTGCAACGGGCCGGTGGAGCGCGGCACCATGAACATCACGATCACTATGCCAAACAGCGCCATGCCGCCGGTAGCAAGGAACAATCCGGACAACCCGAAGGCGCGGGTCAACAGCGGGCCGACGACCATGGCCACCGCAAACGACAGGCCGATGGTCATGCCGATCATGGCCATGGCCTTGGTCCGGTGCTGCTCGCGGGTCAGGTCGGACAGCAAGGCCATGACCGCAGCGGAAATCGCCCCGGCACCCTGCAGGATTCGCCCGGCGATCACGCCCCAGATCGAATCGGCATTGGCGGCCAGCAGACTGCCGAGGGCAAAGACGATCAAGCCCAGGTAAATCACCGGGCGACGGCCGATGCGGTCGGAAATGAAACCGAACGGAATCTGGAAGACCGCCTGGGTCAGGCCATAAGCGCCAATCGCCAGGCCGATCAGGGCCGGTGTGGCGCCGGCCAGATCCATCCCATAGGTCGCCAGCACCGGCAACACCATGAACATGCCAAGCATACGGAAGGCGAACACCAGGGCCAGACCGCTTGCCGCGCGGGTCTCGCTACCACTCATGCGCTCGCTGTGGGGATCGTGCATGGAAAAACCTCATGTGAACCGGCGGCGATTCTACCAGTCCGATCGATTGGCGGGGTATATCGCGACGCTTTGACGCGCATTGCTGACGCACTCTTCATGTATGACAGTAGCCCACCCGTTTGATAGTGTGCATCCATCCAGTATTTGGCCGTATACTCTTACGTTTTCGACGCCCGCCGAGCGAGGCCACCTTGGACAAGATCCTGATTCGTGGGGCTCGAACCCACAACCTGAAGAACATCGACCTGACCCTGCCACGGGACAAGCTGATCGTCATCACCGGCCTGTCCGGCTCCGGCAAGTCATCCCTGGCTTTCGACACCTTGTACGCCGAAGGCCAGCGCCGCTACGTCGAATCGCTGTCGGCTTATGCCCGGCAGTTCCTGTCGATGATGGAAAAGCCTGACGTCGACACCATCGAAGGCCTGTCGCCGGCGATCTCCATCGAACAGAAGTCGACCTCGCACAACCCGCGTTCGACGGTCGGCACCATTACCGAAATCTACGATTACCTGCGCCTGCTGTATGCACGCGTGGGTATTCCCCGTTGCCCGGACCACGACATTCCGCTGGAGGCGCAGACCGTCAGCCAGATGGTCGACCTGGTCCTCGCCGAACCGGAGGGCAGCAAACTGATGCTGTTGGCCCCGGTCATCCGCGAGCGCAAAGGCGAGCACCTGTCGGTTTTCGAAGAACTGCGCGCACAGGGTTTTGTCCGCGCCCGAATCAACGGCAAGCTTTACGAGCTGGACGAAGCCCCCAAGCTCGACAAGCAGAAAAAACACACCATCGATGTCGTGGTCGACCGTTTCAAGGTTCGCGCCGACCTGCAACAACGCCTGGCCGAATCCTTCGAAACCGCGCTGAAACTGGCGGACGGCATCGCCCTTGTAGCGCCGATGGACGACGAGCCGGGCGAGGAGATGATCTTCTCCGCACGCTTCGCCTGCCCGATCTGCGGCCATGCGATCAGTGAGCTGGAACCCAAGCTGTTCTCCTTCAACAACCCGGCCGGCGCCTGCCCGACCTGTGACGGTCTGGGGGTAAAGCAGTTCTTCGACATCAAGCGCCTGGTCAACGGCGAACTGACCCTGGCCGAAGGGGCGATTCGTGGCTGGGATCGGCGTAACGTCTATTACTTCCAGATGCTCGGCTCGCTGGCCGCGCACTACAAGTTCAGCCTGGAAGTGCCGTTCAACGAACTGCCCGCCGACCAGCAGAAATTCATCCTGCACGGCAGCGGTTCGCAAAACGTTGACTTCAAATACCTGAACGACCGTGGCGACATCGTCAAACGCTCGCACCCGTTCGAAGGCATCGTGCCGAACCTGGAGCGCCGTTACCGCGAAACCGAATCGGCATCGGTGCGCGAAGAACTGGCCAAGTTCCTCAGTACCCAGTCATGCCCGGATTGCCGTGGCACCCGTCTGCGCCGTGAAGCGCGGCACGTGTGGGTCGGCGAGAAAACCCTGCCGGCGGTGACCAACCTGCCGATCGGCGATGCGTCCGACTATTTTGGCGGGCTCAAGCTCACCGGTCGTCGTGGCGAAATTGCCGACAAGATCCTCAAGGAAATCCGCGAACGCCTGCAATTTCTGGTCAACGTCGGCCTCGACTATCTGTCGCTGGACCGCAGTGCCGACACCTTGTCCGGCGGCGAGGCCCAGCGCATTCGGCTGGCCAGCCAGATTGGCGCCGGCCTGGTGGGTGTCCTGTACATCCTTGACGAACCTTCCATCGGCTTGCATCAGCGCGATAACGACCGGCTGTTGGGCACCCTCAAGCACCTGCGCGATATCGGCAACACGGTGATCGTTGTCGAGCACGACGAAGACGCGATCCGCCTGGCCGACTACGTGGTGGACATCGGCCCGGGCGCCGGCGTGCACGGCGGACATATCGTCGCCGAAGGCACACCGGCCGAGGTCATGGCGCATCCGGACTCGCTGACGGGCAAATACCTGTCGGGCCGGGTGAAAATCGAAGTCCCGGCCAAACGTACGCCGCGCAACAAGAAGCTGACTCTGTCGCTCAAGGGCGCGCGTGGCAACAACCTGCGCAATGTCGACCTGGAGATTCCGATCGGCCTGCTGACCTGTGTCACCGGCGTATCCGGTTCGGGTAAATCGACGCTGATCAACAACACGCTGTTCCCGTTGAGCGCCACCGCGCTGAACGGTGCAACGACGCTTGAGGCGGCCGCCCACGACAGCATCAAGGGCCTGGAACACCTGGACAAGGTCGTGGACATCGACCAGAGCCCGATCGGCCGTACGCCACGCTCCAACCCGGCGACCTATACCGGCCTGTTCACGCCGATCCGCGAGTTGTTCGCCGGCGTGCCGGAATCCCGCTCCCGTGGCTACGGCCCGGGGCGCTTCTCCTTCAACGTCAAGGGCGGGCGTTGCGAAGCCTGCCAGGGCGACGGTCTGATCAAGGTGGAGATGCATTTCCTGCCGGACATCTACGTGCCGTGCGACGTGTGCAAGAGCAAGCGCTACAACCGTGAAACCCTGGAGATCAAATACAAGGGCAAGAGCATCCACGAAACCCTAGAGATGACCATTGAGGAAGCGCGAGAGTTCTTCGATGCCGTACCGGCCCTGGCGCGCAAGCTGCAAACGTTGATGGACGTCGGCCTGTCGTACATCAAGCTTGGACAATCGGCGACCACGCTCTCCGGAGGTGAAGCGCAGCGGGTGAAACTGTCCCGCGAATTGTCCAAGCGTGATACCGGCAAGACCTTGTACATCCTCGATGAACCGACCACCGGGCTGCACTTCGCGGATATCCAGCAACTGCTCGACGTGCTGCATCGCCTGCGCGACCACGGCAACACCGTGGTGGTGATCGAACACAACCTGGACGTGATCAAGACCGCCGACTGGCTGGTGGACCTTGGTCCGGAAGGTGGTTCCAAGGGCGGCCAGATCATCGCCGTCGGTACGCCGGAGGAAGTGTCAGAGATGAAGCAGTCTCACACCGGCTACTACCTCAAACCGCTGCTGGAGCGTGACCGGGCTTAACCGGGCGCCATGAAAAAGCCCCTGTCACTTCATCGGTGACAGGGGCTTTTTTGTATTCGCTGAATCAGGCGTGGGATTGCAGGTAGTTCTCAAGCCCGATCAACTTGATCAGACCCAGCTGCTTCTCAAGCCAGTAGGTATGATCTTCTTCGGTGTCATGCAGTTGAACCCGCAGCATTTCGCGGCTGACGTAGTCCTTGTGCTGCTCACAGAGCTTGATGCCCTTGCACAGCGCAGCCCGCACCTTGTATTCCAGGCGCAAATCCGCTTCGAGCATCTCGGTCACCGTGGTGCCGACATCGAGATCGTCCGGACGCATGCGCGGAGTGCCCTCGAGCATCAGAATCCGGCGCATCAAGGCATCAGCGTGCCCTGCTTCTTCTTCCATCTCGTGGTTGATTCGTTCGTAGAGCTTGGTGAAACCCCAGTCCTCATACATCCGCGAGTGGACGAAATATTGATCACGCGCGGCCAGTTCGCCGGTCAGCAACGTGTTGAGGTAATCGATCACATCTGGGTGGCCTTGCATTGCCCTACATCTCCCTGCTTGAAAGTTGTAGTTTGAACCAACATGCCCGTATCGTCACTCGCAAGACGCAATAAAAGCGAAGATATTCTGAGAAAACCAGCTGAAATAACGCAAAAACCGCCCAAACAAGGGCGGTTCTGCTTCTCATTTAGACTTCGTTAAGCTGTACGTTGAGCAGCTTTGCGATTGCTTCTCCATACGCCGGGTCAGCCTTGTAGAAATGTTGCAGCTGGCGATCAACCACATCACTCGACACCCCCGCCATCGCACCGGCGATGTTGCTGACCAGCAGCGATTTCTGCTGTTCAGACATCAAGCGGAACAACGCGCCGGCGTGACTGTAGTAATCAGTGTCTTCGCGGTGGTCGTAACGATCGGCCGCACCGCTGAGGGCCAACGCGGGCTCTGCGTAACGAGGTGCCTGCTTCGGCGACTCGACATAGCTGTTCGGCTCGTAGTTCGGCGCCGCACCGCCATTGCTGCCAAAGGCCATCGAGCCATCGCGCTGATAGGTGTTGACCGGACTGCGCGGAGCGTTGACTGGCAACTGTTGGTGGTTGGTGCCGACACGGTAACGGTGAGCGTCCGCGTAGGCGAACACCCGCCCTTGCAGCATGCGATCCGGCGACAGACCAACGCCTGGCACCATATTGCTGGGACCGAACGCCGCCTGTTCGACTTCCGCGAAGTAGTTCTGCGGATTGCGATTGAGCTCCAGCTCTCCGACCTCAATCAGTGGAAACTCTTTTTGCGACCAGGTTTTGGTCACATCAAACGGATTCTCGTAATGCGCCGCCGCCTGAGCCTCGCTCATGATCTGAATGCACACCCGCCATTTCGGGAAATCACCCTGCTCGATGGCGTTGAACAAATCGCGCTGGGCGTAATCCGGATCAGTACCCGCCAGACGCGCAGCCTCCGCTGGAGCAAGGTTCTTGATCCCCTGCTGGGTCTTGTAGTGCCACTTCACCCAGTGGCGCTCGCCTTGAGCATTGATGAGGCTGTAAGTGTGGCTGCCGAACCCGTGCATGTGACGGTATCCGTCAGGGATACCCCGGTCGGAAAACAGGATGGTGACCTGGTGCAACGCCTCGGGCGAATGCGACCAGAAGTCCCACATCGCCTGGGCACTTTTCAGGTTGCTTTGCGGCAAACGCTTCTGGGTGTGGATAAAGTCCGGAAACTTCAATGGATCACGAATGAAGAACACTGGCGTGTTATTGCCGACAATGTCCCAGTTGCCTTCCTCGGTGTAGAACTTCAAGGCAAACCCGCGTGGATCACGCTCGGTATCGGCCGAACCGCGCTCACCACCCACGGTGGAAAACCGCAGGAACGTCGGGGTCTGCTTGCCGACTGCCTCAAACAGCTTCGCACTGGTGTATTGAGTGATATCGCGCGTCACGGTGAACGTACCGTAGGCACCCGAGCCTTTGGCGTGCACACGGCGCTCAGGGATGTTTTCACGGTTGAAGTGGGCAAGCTTCTCGATCAGATGAAAGTCGTCGAGCAGCAGCGGGCCGCGAGGGCCGGCGGAACGGGAATTCTGGTTATCAGCAACAGGAGCGCCACTGGCGGTGGTAAGCGTTTTGTTTTGGCTCATGCGATCTTCCTTCTTCTGTCGGTCTTGAACTGCCGGCTATCGGCTGAGAAGGAGTATTGATCATCAATATGACAGCTACAAATTCATTAACTTGCAGACATCGATAGTTAAAAACTAATGATCATCCCCATCACATAATGACGATGTGGACGAAGGGGACGCTTGTACAAACGGCGCGTTTCTTACAGGCACAAAAAACCGGGCACTAGGCCCGGTTCCTTGTTTCAGACTGACGTCTTACTCGGCGGATACAGCTTCGCCAGCAGTAGCACGATCAACCAACTCGACGTACGCCATAGGCGCGTTGTCGCCAGCGCGGAAACCGCACTTGAGGATGCGCAGGTAGCCACCCTCACGGGTAGCGTAACGCTTGCCCAGGTCGTTGAAGAGCTTACCAACGATAGCTTTCGAACGAGTACGGTCGAAAGCCAGACGACGGTTAGCAACGCTGTCTGTCTTGGCCAGAGTGATCAGCGGCTCGGCAACGCGGCGCAGTTCTTTGGCTTTTGGCAGAGTCGTTTTGATCAGCTCGTGCTCGAACAGCGACACCGCCATGTTTTGGAACATGGCCTTGCGGTGCGAGCTGGTGCGGCTCAGGTGACGACCACTTTTACGATGACGCATGGTTCATTCCTTACCAAACACTACGTTCGGTGATTACGACGATCAGGCAGTCGCCTTGTCGTCCTTCTTAAGACTTGCAGGCGGCCAGTTGTCGAGGCGCATGCCGAGGGACAGACCGCGGGAGGCCAGAACGTCCTTGATTTCAGTCAAGGATTTCTTGCCCAGGTTCGGAGTCTTCAACAGTTCCACTTCGGTACGCTGAATCAGGTCACCGATGTAGTAAATGTTTTCCGCCTTAAGGCAGTTAGCCGAACGTACAGTCAGTTCCAGATCGTCAACCGGGCGAAGCAGGATCGGATCGATCTCGTCTTCCTGCTCGACAACCACTGGCTCACTGTCACCCTTGAGGTCGACGAACGCAGCCAACTGCTGTTGCAGGATGGTTGCAGCGCGGCGAATAGCCTCTTCAGGATCCAGAGTACCGTTGGTTTCCAGATCAATAACCAGCTTGTCCAGGTTAGTACGCTGCTCGACACGGGCGTTTTCCACCACGTATGCGATACGGCGAACCGGGCTGAACGAAGAGTCAAGCTGCAAGCGACCGATGCTGCGGCTTTCGTCTTCATCGCTCTGACGCGAGTCTGCCGGTTCATAACCACGACCACGAGCTACTACGAGCTTCATGTTCAGGGCGCCGTTAGACGCCAGGTTAGCGATTACGTGATCGGGATTAACGATCTCGACATCATGATCCAGCTGAATATCGGCAGCGGTAACCACCCCCGAACCCTTCTTCGACAAGGTCAGCGTAACTTCGTCACGACCGTGCAGCTTGATAGCCAGACCTTTAAGGTTCAACAGGATTTCAATTACGTCTTCCTGTACACCTTCGATGGCGCTGTACTCGTGGAGCACACCGTCAATCTCGGCCTCGACTACTGCACAGCCGGGCATTGAGGACAACAGGATGCGGCGCAGCGCGTTGCCCAGGGTATGGCCGAAACCACGCTCGAGAGGCTCGAGAGTGATCTTGGCGCGGGTTGGACTGACAACCTGCACATCAATGTGGCGGGGTGTCAGGAACTCATTTACCGAAATCTGCATGGATGCACCTATTTTCTAGCCCTTACTTGGAGTAGAGCTCGACAATCAGGCTTTCGTTGATGTCGGCGGACAGATCACTGCGAGCTGGAACGTTCTTGAAAACGCCCGACTTCTTCTCAGTGTCTACTTCTACCCATTCTACGCGGCCACGTTGGGCACACAGATCGAGAGCTTGGACAATGCGAAGTTGATTTTTTGCTTTCTCGCGAACAGCGACCACGTCACCAGCACGAACCTGGTAGGACGGAACGTTAACGGTCTGACCGTTTACGCTGATCGACTTGTGCGATACCAGCTGACGGGATTCGGCACGAGTCGAACCAAAGCCCATACGGTATACAACGTTGTCCAGACGGCATTCGAGCAGTTGCAGCAGGTTCTCACCGGTTGCACCTTTCTTGCCAGCAGCTTCTTTGTAGTAGCCGCTGAATTGACGCTCGAGAACGCCGTAGATACGACGGACCTTCTGCTTTTCACGCAGTTGGGTGCCGTAGTCGGACTGGCGACCGCGGCGTTGGCCGTGGATACCAGGTGCTGCTTCAATGTTGCACTTCGATTCGATCGCGCGCACGCCGCTCTTCAGGAAGAGATCGGTGCCTTCACGACGAGCGAGTTTGCATTTTGGACCAATGTAACGAGCCATTCTTTACAATCTCCTGGATTACACGCGGCGCTTCTTCGGCGGACGGCACCCGTTGTGCGGGATTGGCGTCACGTCGGTGATGCTGGCGATCTTGTAGCCACAGCCGTTCAAAGCGCGGACTGCGGATTCACGACCTGGACCTGGACCTTTGACGTTGACGTCGAGGTTTTTCAGGCCGTATTCCAGCGCAGCTTGACCAGCACGTTCAGCAGCTACCTGAGCAGCAAACGGGGTGGACTTGCGGGAACCGCGGAAACCCGAACCACCGGAGGTAGCCCAGGAAAGAGCGTTACCTTGACGGTCGGTGATGGTCACGATGGTGTTGTTAAAAGATGCATGGATGTGGGCGATGCCATCAACCACTGTCTTTTTAACTTTTTTACGAGGACGAGCAGCAGGTTTTGCCATGATTAAATTCCTGTCGATTCGCTGGGGCGATTACTTGCGGATCGGCTTACGCGGACCTTTACGGGTACGCGCGTTGGTCTTGGTACGCTGACCGCGCACTGGAAGACCGCGACGATGACGCAGACCGCGATAGCAACCGAGGTCCATCAAGCGCTTGATTTTCATGTTGATTTCGCGACGCAGGTCACCTTCAGTGGTGAACTTCGCCACTTCGCCACGCAGCTGTTCAATCTGCTCGTCGCTCAGATCTTTGATCTTTGCTGCTGGGTTTACCCCAGTCTCTGCACAAATTTTCTGTGCAGTAGTGCGACCAACACCATAGATGTAGGTCAGCGAGATAACAGTATGCTTGTTATCTGGAATGTTAACGCCTGCAATACGGGCCATTCAGTGGGACTCCAATTGACAGCTACCTACGCCCCGGAAGCCAAGAAATAGGGCGCGAGATAATATCGCTGTAATAACAAATAATCAACCCGGCAGCGCACTAGCTGCCGGGCTTGAAGCACAATCACACTCAGCCTTGGCGCTGTTTGTGACGCGGTTCCGCGCTGCAAATTACTCGAACAACACCTTCGCGGCGAATAATCTTGCAGTTACGGCACAGCTTTTTCACCGATGCACGAACTTTCATCACCAACTCCTCGAACCTTATGGGTCAGCGCAGCATGCCGCTGCCGTAACCCTTCAGGTTGGCTTTCTTCATCAGGGATTCGTACTGGTGCGAAACGAGGTGCGATTGTACTTGGGACATGAAGTCCATCACAACCACGACGACGATCAGCAACGAGGTCCCGCCAAGGTAGAACGGTACGTTGGCTGCAACCACCAGGAACTGGGGCAACAGGCAGACGGCCGTCATGTAAAGAGCACCGAACATGGTCAAGCGAGTCAGAACGCCATCAATGTAGCGCGCAGACTGCTCACCTGGACGGATGCCCGGAATAAAGGCACCGGACTTCTTCAGGTTTTCCGCTACGTCTTTCGGATTGAACATCAACGCCGTATAGAAGAAGCAGAAGAAAATAATCCCTGCACTAAACAGCAGAATATTCAACGGCTGACCAGGAGCGATCGACTGCGAGATGTCCTGCAACCAGCCCATACCTTCAGACTGACCGAACCAGGCACCCAACGAAGCCGGGAACAGCAAAATGCTGCTCGCGAAAATAGCCGGAATAACACCGGCCATGTTCACCTTCAGCGGCAAGTGGCTGGTCTGCGCAGCGAAGACCTTGCGGCCCTGCTGACGCTTGGCGTAGTGAACAGCAATACGACGCTGACCACGCTCAATGAACACCACGAAACCGATAATCGCTACTGCCAGCAAACCGATGGCAACCAGGGCGAAGATGTTGATATCACCCTGACGTGCAGACTCGAAAGACTGCCCGATCGCTCTCGGAAGACCGGCGACGATACCCGAAAAAATCAACATCGAGATACCGTTGCCAACACCACGCTCAGTAATCTGCTCACCCAGCCACATCATGAACATCGCACCAGCCACAAACGTGGATACCGCGACGAAATGGAAGCCAAAGTCACCAGTGAACGCAACGCCCTGCCCCGCCAGACCAATGGACATGCCAATGGCCTGGACGAGAGCGAGGACGACAGTGCCGTAGCGGGTGTACTGGCTGATCTTGCGACGGCCAGCTTCACCTTCCTTCTTCAACTGCTCCAGCTGCGGGCTGACGGCGGTCATCAGTTGCATGATGATCGATGCCGAGATGTACGGCATGATCCCCAGTGCAAAGATGCTCATCCGTTCCAGCGCGCCGCCGGAAAACATGTTGAACAAGCTAAGAATGGTCCCCTCATTCTGTCGAAACAGGTCCGCGAGTCGGTCCGGGTTGATACCTGGAACCGGGATGTGTGCGCCTATTCGGTAGACGATAATCGCCAGGAACAGAAAACGCAGACGAGCCCAGAGTTCAGACATACCGCCTTTGCCGAGCGCAGAGAGAGCACCTTGCTTAGCCATTTATTCCTCGAACTTGCCGCCAGCTGCTTCGATAGCCGCACGCGCACCTTTGGTGGCGCCGATTCCCTTGCCGATAGTGACAGCGCGAGTCACTTCACCGGACAGCATGATTTTCACACGCTGTACGTTGACGTTGATCACGTTGGCATCTTTCAGGGACTGCACGGTGACGATGTCGCCTTCCACTTTAGCCAGCTCGGACAGACGCACTTCTGCGCGGTCCATGGCTTTCAGGGAAACGAAACCGAACTTCGGCAGGCGACGATGCAGCGGCTGTTGACCGCCTTCAAAGCCTGGAGCAATGGTGCCACCGGAGCGAGAGGTCTGACCTTTGTGACCACGGCCACCAGTCTTACCCAAACCGCTACCGATACCACGGCCCGGACGATGCTTTTCGCGACGGGAACCCGGCGCTGGACTCAGATCATTGAGTTTCATCGATTAACCCTCGACACGCAGCATGTAGTAAGCCTTGTTGATCATCCCGCGATTCTCGGGAGTATCCTGGACTTCTACAGTGTGACCGATGCGACGCAGACCCAGACCCTTAACGCACAGTTTGTGGTTAGGGATGCGGCCGGTCATGCTTTTGATCAGCGTAACTTTAACGGTAGCCATGATCAGAAGATCTCCTTGACGCTTTTGCCACGCTTGGCGGCAATGGATTCAGGAGACTGCATTGCTTTCAAACCCTTGAAAGTGGCGTGAACCACGTTTACCGGGTTAGTCGAGCCGTAGCACTTGGCCAGAACGTTCTGAACGCCAGCAACTTCGAGGACAGCACGCATAGCGCCGCCAGCGATGATACCGGTACCTTCAGAAGCAGGCTGCATGTACACCTTCGAAGCGCCGTGAGCGGACTTCATGGCGTACTGCAGGGTGGTGCCGTTCAGATCAACCTGGATCATGTTGCGGCGAGCAGCTTCCATTGCCTTCTGGATCGCAGCAGGCACTTCACGCGACTTGCCACGGCCGAAGCCAACACGGCCCTTACCATCACCAACCACGGTCAACGCGGTGAAAGTGAAGATACGGCCGCCTTTAACGGTTTTGGCTACGCGGTTAACTTGAACCAGCTTCTCGATGTAGCCTTCGTCGCGCTTTTGGTCGTTATTTGACATAACTTAGAACTCCAGCCCAGCTTCACGAGCAGCATCAGCCAGCGCTTTAACGCGGCCGTGGTACTTGAAGCCAGAGCGGTCGAAAGCCACCTGCGAGACGCCAGCGGCCTTAGCACGCGTAGCGACCAGCTGGCCAACCTTAGTGGCCGCGTCGATGTTGCCGGTGGCACCATCACGCAGTTCTTTATCCAAAGTCGAGGCGCTTGCCAGGACTTTGTTGCCGTCGGCCGAAATGACCTGGGCGTAGATGTGCTGCGAAGAGCGGAACACGCAGAGACGCACGACTTCGAGTTCGTGCATTTTCAGGCGTGCTTTGCGAGCGCGACGCAGTCGAGTAACTTTTTTGTCGGTCATTTGCTATGCCCTACTTCTTCTTGGCTTCTTTACGACGGACGACTTCGTCCGCGTAGCGCACACCTTTGCCTTTGTACGGCTCTGGTGGACGGAAGTCGCGGATCTCGGCGGCCACTTGACCTACCAGCTGCTTGTCGATGCCCTTGATCAGGATATCGGTCTGGCTAGGAGTCTCAGCGGTGATGCCTTCCGGCAGTTCGTAATCCACTGGGTGCGAGAAGCCAAGAGCCAGGTTCAGCACTGTGCCTTTTGCTTGCGCTTTGTAACCAACACCGACCAGCTGGAGCTTACGCTCGAAGCCTTGGCTTACGCCTTGGACCATGTTGTTTACCAACGCACGAGTGGTACCAGCCATTGCGCGAGTCTGTTGATCGCCATTGCGAGCAGCGAAACGCAGCTCACCAGCTTCTTCAACGATCTCAACGGACGAATGGATGTTCAGTTCGAGAGTGCCCTTGGCACCCTTCACCGAAAGCTGTTGGCCTGCGAATTTTACTTCGACACCGGCTGGCAGCTTAACGGGGTTCTTAGCGACGCGAGACATGCTTATCCCCCCTTAGAACACAGTGCAAAGAACTTCGCCGCCGACACCGGCAGCGCGCGCAGCACGATCAGTCATCACACCCTTGTTGGTGGAGACGATAGACACACCGAGACCGCCACGAACTTTTGGCAGATCATCGACGGACTTGTACTGACGCAGGCCTGGACGGCTAACGCGCTTCACTTCTTCGATAACCGGACGGCCTTCGAAGTACTTCAGCTCGATGGACAGCAGTGGTTTGATTTCGCTGCTGATCTGATAACCCGCAATGTAACCTTCGTCCTTCAGGACTTTGGCAACAGCTACCTTCAACGTGGAAGATGGCATGCTTACGACGGACTTTTCAGCCATCTGGGCATTACGGATACGAGTTAGCATGTCCGCTAACGGGTCCTGCATACTCATGGGCTAGACGCTCCTAATACAAAAAAATTAGCCTTGCGGCTATTACGTGTCGCCGAGAATCTCCGGGCATGAAAAACACGGGCTCAGGCGAGCCGGGTATTCTAGACACACCCCAGAAATGAATCAAGCCCCAAAAGGGGCTTGATCCAGATTCAAGGCCACCGGTGGTCAGGATCTTGCGATCCTGGACACCGAGACTTTGACAGTACTTACCAGCTGGCTTTAACCAGACCCGGTACGTCACCACGCATGGCAGCTTCACGCAGCTTGTTACGGCCGAGGCCGAACTTGCGGTAAACACCGTGTGGACGACCGGTCAGGCGGCAGCGGTTACGCATGCGCGAAGCGCTTGCGTCACGTGGCTGCTTCTGCAGGGCTACTGTAGCTTCCCAACGCGCTTCTGGACTTGCGTTCAGATCAACGATGATAGCTTTCAGTGCTGCACGCTTCTTGGCGTACTTGGCAACCGTGAGCTGACGCTTCAGCTCGCGGTTTTTCATGCTCATCTTGGCCATGGTCCTACTCCAATCAGTTGCGGAACGGGAATTTGAACGCACGCAGCAGAGCGCGGCCTTCATCATCGTTCTTGGCAGTGGTGGTCAGGGTGATGTCCAGACCGCGGAGAGCATCGATCTTGTCGTAGTCGATTTCCGGGAAGATGATCTGCTCTTTCACGCCCATGCTGTAGTTGCCACGACCATCGAAGGACTTGGCATTCAGGCCGCGGAAGTCGCGAACCCGAGGCAGGGAGATCGACAGCAGACGATCCAGGAACTCGTACATACGCTCACGGCGCAGGGTCACTTTGACGCCGATCGGCCAACCTTCACGGACTTTAAAGCCAGCGATGGATTTACGAGCGTAGGTCACAACGACTTTCTGGCCGGTGATCTTTTCCAGGTCAGCAACAGCGTGCTCGATGACTTTTTTGTCGCCGATCGCTTCGCCCAGACCCATGTTCAGGGTGATTTTGGTAACGCGCGGAACTTCCATCACGTTCGAAAGCTTAAGTTCTTCCTTAAGTTTCGGAGCAATTTCCTTCCGGTAAATCTCTTTTAGTCGTGCCATGGTCTCATCTACCTAGCAGTGTTCAAGCATCAACCGCTTTTTGGGTCGACTTGAAGACACGAATTTTCTTGCCGTCTTCTACTTTGAAACCAACGCGGTCAGCCTTGTTGGTTTCGCTGTTGAAAATGGCGACGTTAGAAGCATCCAGTGGAGCTTCTTTTTCGACGATACCGCCCTGCACGCCCGACATCGGGTTAGGCTTGGTATGACGCTTGACCAGGTTCAGACCACCAATAACCAAACGGTTGTTAGCGAGAACCTTAAGCACCTTACCGCGCTTACCTTTGTCTTTGCCGGCGATCACGATGATCTCGTCGTCACGACGAATCTTTTGCATGTCGGATCTCCTTACAGCACTTCTGGGGCGAGCGAGACGATCTTCATGAACTTCTCAGTACGAAGTTCACGGGTCACTGGCCCAAAGATACGGGTGCCGATCGGCTCTTGCTTGTTGTTCAACAGAACAGCAGCGTTGCCATCAAAGCGGATAATGGAGCCATCAGCACGACGTACGCCGTGACGAGTGCGGACTACAACAGCAGTCATCACTTGGCCTTTTTTCACTTTACCGCGAGGAATTGCTTCCTTGACGGTAACTTTGATGATGTCACCGATACCAGCGTAACGACGATGGGAGCCACCCAGCACCTTGATGCACATAACGCGGCGAGCGCCGCTGTTATCGGCCACATCGAGCATGGATTGAGTCTGAATCATATAATTTCTCCGACCCCTAGTCCTTAGACTTCCACAGCGCGTTCGAGAACATCAACCAGCGCCCAAGACTTGGTCTTGGCCAAAGGACGAGTTTCACGAATAGTGACTTTGTCGCCGATGTGGCACTGATTGGTTTCGTCGTGCGCGTGCAGCTTAGTCGAACGCTTAACGTATTTACCGTAGATCGGGTGCTTAACGCGACGCTCGATCAGAACGGTGATGGTTTTGTCCATCTTGTCGCTGACAACACGGCCAGTCAGCGTACGGACAGTTTTTTCGGCTTCAGCCATGATTACTTACCTGCCTGCTGGTTGAGCACAGTCTTCACGCGAGCGATGTCACGCTTAACTTGCGAGAGCAGATGAGACTGCCCCAACTGGCCAGTTGCTTTCTGCATACGCAGATTGAACTGGTCGCGCAGCAGGCCGAGCAGTTGCTCGTTCAGCTGCTGTGCGGATTTTTCACGAAGTTCATTCGCTTTCATCACATCACCGTCCGTTTAACAAAGGAGGTGGCGAGCGGCAGCTTTGCAGCAGCCAGGGCGAAAGCCTCACGCGCCAGCTCTTCAGAAACACCCTCGATTTCATACAGGACTTTGCCTGGCTGAATCTGGGCAACCCAGTACTCCACGTTACCCTTACCTTTACCCATACGAACCTCGAGAGGCTTCTTGGAGATCGGCTTGTCCGGGAATACACGGATCCAGATCTTGCCGCCACGTTTTACGTGACGGGTCAGAGCACGACGCGCTGACTCGATCTGACGAGCGGTGAGACGACCACGAGCAACAGACTTCAGCGCGAACTCGCCGAAGCTGACTTTGCTACCGCGCAATGCCAGGCCACGGTTGTGACCAGTCATTTGCTTGCGGAACTTCGTACGCTTTGGTTGCAACATTTGGCGTACCCCTTACTTAGCAGCTTTTTTACGAGGCGCTGGTGCTTGTGGTTTCAGTTCTTCTTGGCGACCACCAATTACTTCGCCTTTGAAGATCCAAACCTTTACACCGATCACACCGTAAGTGGTGTGAGCTTCGTAGTTGGCATAGTCGATGTCGGCACGCAGGGTGTGCAATGGCACACGACCTTCGCGATACCATTCAGTACGTGCGATTTCAGCACCGCCGAGACGACCGCTCACTTGGATTTTGATGCCTTTGGCACCAATGCGCATGGCGTTCTGTACGGCGCGCTTCATAGCACGACGGAACATTACGCGACGCTCCAGCTGCTGAGCTACGCTCTGCGCAACCAGCATACCGTCGAGCTCCGGCTTGCGGATCTCTTCGATATTGATGTGCACAGGCACACCCATTTGCTTGGTCAGGTCCTGACGCAGTTTCTCAACATCTTCACCTTTCTTCCCGATAACGATACCTGGACGAGCGGTGTGGATGGTGATGCGTGCAGTTTGGGCCGGACGATGGATATCGATACGGCTTACGGACGCGCTTTTTAGTTTGTCTTGGAGGTACTCACGCACATTCAGATCTGCGAGCAAATAGTCCGCATAAGTCCGACCGTCTGCGTACCAGACGGAGGTGTGCTCCTTGACGATTCCCAGGCGAATGCCAATGGGATGTACTTTCTGACCCATCTCTTCGACTCCGTTACTTGTCAGCAACCTTGACAGTGATATGGCAAGACCGCTTGACGATGCGATCAGCACGGCCTTTGGCACGTGGCATGATGCGCTTCAGCGAACGCCCTTCGTTGACGAAAACGGTGCTGACCTTCAGGTCATCAACGTCTGCGCCTTCGTTATGCTCGGCGTTGGCTACGGCCGACTCCAGCACTTTCTTCATGATCTCGGCGGCTTTCTTACTGCTGAAAGCCAACAGGTTGAGCGCTTCGCCCACCTTCTTCCCGCGGATCTGGTCGGCGACCAAGCGGGCTTTCTGGGCGGAGATTCGAGCGCCCGACAACTTAGCGGCTACTTCCATTTCCTAACCCCTTAACGCTTGGCTTTCTTGTCTGCCACGTGCCCGCGATAAGTGCGGGTACCGGCGAACTCGCCCAGTTTGTGGCCGACCATGTCTTCGTTCACGAGAACTGGGACGTGCTGACGACCGTTGTGTACTGCGATGGTCAGACCGACCATTTGTGGCAGGATCATCGAACGACGCGACCAGGTTTTCACCGGTTTGCGATCGTTCTTTTCCGCCGCCACTTCGATCTTCTTCAGTAGGTGAAGATCGATAAAAGGACCTTTTTTCAGAGAACGTGGCACTGTCGTATCCCTCTATTTACTTGCGACGACGGACGATCATTTTGTCGGTACGCTTATTACCACGAGTCTTCGCGCCCTTAGTCGGGAAGCCCCATGGCGATACCGGATGACGACCACCAGAGGTACGACCTTCACCACCACCATGTGGGTGGTCAACCGGGTTCATGGCAACACCACGAACGGTTGGGCGAACGCCACGCCAGCGTTTGGCACCGGCTTTACCCAGCGAACGCAGGCTGTGCTCGGAGTTCGAGACTTCGCCCAGGGTCGCACGGCATTCAGCCAGGACTTTACGCATTTCACCGGAACGCAGACGCAGGGTAACGTACACGCCTTCACGAGCGATCAGCTGAGCCGAAGCACCAGCGGAACGAGCGATCTGTGCGCCTTTACCTGGCTTCAGTTCGATGCCGTGTACGGTAGAACCGACTGGAATGTTGCGCAGTTGCAGAGCGTTGCCTGGCTTGATTGGAGCCAGAGCGCCTGCGATCAGCTGGTCGCCAGCACTCACGCCTTTAGGGGCGATGATGTAGCGGCGCTCGCCGTCTGCGTAGCAGAGCAGTGCGATGTGAGCAGTACGGTTTGGATCGTATTCGATACGCTCGACAGTGGCGACGATGCCATCTTTGTCGTTGCGACGGAAATCGACCATACGGTAATGCTGCTTATGACCACCACCGATGTGACGAGTGGTAATACGGCCATTGTTGTTACGACCACCAGTCTTCGATTTCTTCTCGAGCAGCGGTGCGTGAGGAGCGCCTTTATGCAGCTCCTGGTTGACCACCTTGACCACAAAACGGCGGCCAGGGGAAGTCGGTTTGCATTTAACGATTGCCATGATGCACCCCTTCCTTACTCAGCACTGCTGCTGAAATCGAGATCTTGGCCTGGCTGAAGGGAGATAACTGCCTTCTTCCAGTCATTACGCTTGCCCAGACCGCGAGCAGTGCGCTTGCTCTTACCCAGAACATTCAGGGTAGTTACACGCTCTACTTTCACGCTGAACAGGCTTTCGACGGCCTTCTTGATTTCCAGCTTGGTTGCGTCAGTAGCAACCTTGAAAACGAACTGGCCTTTCTTGTCTGCCAGAACCGTAGCCTTCTCGGAAACGTGCGGGCCAAGCAGAACTTTAAATACGCGTTCCTGGTTCATCCCAGCAGCTCCTCGAATTTCTTCACGGCCGACACGGTGATCAACACCTTGTCGTATGCGATCAGACTAACTGGATCGGAACCTTGCACGTCACGTACATCTACGTGTGGCAGGTTACGAGCAGCCAGGTACAGGTTCTGATCAACAGCGTCCGACACGATCAGAACGTCGGTCAGGCTCATGTTGTTCAGCTTGCCCAGCAGGTCTTTGGTTTTCGGCGTTTCAACGGCGAAATCCTGAACCACGACCAGACGATCAGTACGCACCAGCTCAGCAAGGATGGAACGCATTGCTGCGCGATACATCTTCTTGTTCAGCTTCTGGGAGTGATCCTGAGGACGAGCTGCGAAAGTGGTACCGCCGCCACGCCAGATTGGGCTACGGATAGTACCGGCACGAGCACGGCCAGTACCTTTCTGACGCCATGGGCGCTTGCCGCCACCACGAACGTCGGAACGGGTCTTTTGCTGCTTGGAACCCTGACGGCCGCCGGCCATGTAGGCCACGACTGCTTGGTGAACCAGCGTCTCGTTGAATTCGCCGCCAAATGTCAGTTCGGAAACTTCGATCGCTTGAGCGTCATTTACATTTAATTGCATGTCAGCTTCCCCTTAACCGCGAGCCTTGGCTGCTGGACGTACAACCAAGTTGCCGCCAGTAGCGCCAGGAACAGCGCCCTTGACCAACAACAGATTGCGTTCAGCGTCCACGCGCACTACTTCGAGGGACTGCACGGTCACGCGCTCAGCGCCCATATGACCGGACATTTTTTTGCCCTTGAATACACGACCAGGAGTCTGGCACTGGCCGATAGAGCCTGGAACGCGGTGGGATACGGAGTTACCGTGGGTGTTATCTTGCCCGCGGAAATTCCAACGCTTGATCGTACCCTGGAAGCCTTTACCCTTGGACTGACCGGTTACATCAACCAGTTGACCAGCGGCGAAGATTTCAGCGTTGATCAGATCGCCGGCCTGGTACTCGCCTTCTTCAAGGCGGAATTCCATTACGGTACGACCAGCGGCAACGTTCGCTTTAGCGAAGTGGCCAGCCTGAGCTGCTGTTACACGCGAAGCACGACGCTCGCCGACAGTGACTTGCACTGCACGATAGCCATCGGTCTCTTCAGTTTTGAACTGGGTGACGCGATTCGGCTCGATCTCAATGACCGTGACCGGAATGGAGACACCTTCTTCGGTGAAAATACGGGTCATACCGCATTTACGACCGACTACACCAATAGTCATGTTGTAAACCTCATGAGTGTACGGGGCTTTCACCCGCTATGGCCGCCCATTTCAGAGCGTTACACGACTAAGACCGAGTCTTAGCCGAGGCTGATCTGCACTTCCACACCGGCCGCAAGATCAAGCTTCATAAGAGCATCAACGGTTTTATCCGTTGGCTGGACGATGTCCAGAACGCGCTTATGAGTACGGATCTCGTACTGGTCACGCGCGTCTTTGTTGACGTGCGGGGAGACCAGAACGGTGAACCGCTCTTTACGGGTAGGCAGTGGAATTGGACCACGCACTTGAGCACCAGTACGTTTCGCGGTTTCCACGATTTCCTGGGTTGATTGGTCGATCAGGCGATGGTCGAAAGCCTTCAACCTGATACGGATTTGCTGATTTTGCATTGGATTTCAGACTCCGGCTGCTATTCCCACCGGGCGCAATACGCCCGTTAAAAGGAGGCGCAATTCTATAGACGCCCCAGATAGGTGTCAACCCAATAAAAAAGCCCCCGCTGAGCGGGGGCTTTTCAAAGCATCGAAGCTATCTCAAAAGAGATGCTTACTCGATGATTTTGGCTACGACGCCGGCGCCGACGGTACGACCGCCTTCACGGATAGCGAAACGCAGACCGTCTTCCATCGCGATGGTTTTGATCAGGGTAACAGTCATCTGAATGTTGTCACCTGGCATTACCATTTCAACGCCTTCTGGCAGCTCGCAGTTACCAGTCACGTCAGTAGTACGGAAGTAGAACTGTGGACGGTAGCCCTTGAAGAACGGAGTGTGACGACCGCCTTCTTCCTTGCTCAGAACGTAAACTTCTGCGGTGAACTTGGTGTGCGGCTTAACCGAACCTGGCTTAACCAGAACCTGACCACGCTCAACGTCGTCACGCTTGGTGCCACGCAGCAGAACGCCGCAGTTCTCGCCAGCACGACCTTCGTCGAGCAGTTTACGGAACATTTCAACACCGGTGCAGGTGGTGACGGTGGTGTCACGCAGACCAACGATTTCCAGTGGATCCTGTACGCGAACGATACCGCGCTCGATACGACCAGTCACAACAGTACCGCGACCGGAGATCGAGAATACGTCTTCGATTGGCATCAGGAACGGCTTGTCGATAGCACGCTCTGGCTCTGGGATGTAGGTGTCCAGAGTTTCTACCAGCTTCTTGACGGCAGTGGTGCCCATCTCGTTGTCATCTTTGCCTTCCAGCGCCATACGGGCCGAACCAATGATGATTGGAGTGTCGTCGCCTGGGAAGTCATAAGTGCTCAGCAGATCGCGCACTTCCATCTCTACCAATTCCAGCAGCTCAGCGTCGTCTACCAGGTCAGCCTTGTTCAGGAAAACCACGATGTACGGAACGCCTACCTGACGGGACAGCAGGATGTGCTCACGGGTTTGTGGCATCGGACCATCAGCGGCCGAGCAAACCAGGATCGCGCCGTCCATCTGGGCAGCACCGGTGATCATGTTCTTCACGTAGTCAGCGTGACCTGGGCAGTCAACGTGAGCGTAGTGACGAATGTTCGAGTTGTACTCGACGTGCGCGGTGTTGATGGTGATACCACGAGCTTTTTCTTCTGGCGCGCTGTCGATCTTGTCGAATTCAACGATTGCAGAACCGAAAACTTCGGAGCAAACGCGAGTCAGAGCTGCGGTCAGAGTGGTTTTACCGTGGTCAACGTGACCGATGGTGCCAACGTTGACGTGCGGTAGGGAACGATCAAATTTTTCTTTAGCCACGACAATTAACTCCTTGCCTAAAGGACTGAATCAGCCTTGTTTTTTGGTAACGGTTTCGACGATGTGCGACGGAGCCGTATTGTATTTTTTGAATTCCATAGAGTAGCTTGCGCGACCCTGGGACATCGAACGAACGTCGGTCGCATAACCGAACATCTCGCCCAACGGAACTTCAGCACGGATCACCTTACCGGAAACCGTGTCTTCCATACCCAGAATCATGCCGCGACGACGATTGAGGTCGCCCATCACGTCACCCATATAGTCTTCAGGCGTAACAACCTCTACCGCCATGATCGGCTCGAGCAACTCACCACCGCCCTTCTGGGCCAGTTGCTTGGTCGCCATGGAAGCAGCCACCTTAAACGCCATCTCGTTGGAGTCGACGTCGTGGTAAGAACCATCAAACACGGTAGCCTTCAGGCCGATCAGCGGATAGCCGGCAACTACGCCGTTCTTCATCTGCTCTTCGATACCCTTCTGGATAGCCGGGATGTATTCCTTAGGAACCACACCACCCACTACTTCGTTCAAGAATTGCAGACCTTCCTGACCTTCGTCAGCAGGAGCAAAACGGATCCAGCAATGACCGAACTGGCCACGACCACCGGATTGACGAACGAACTTGCCTTCGATTTCGCAGTTCTTCGTGATGCGCTCACGATAGGAAACCTGAGGCTTACCGATGTTGGCTTCGACGTTGAACTCACGGCGCATCCGGTCAACCAGGATGTCCAGGTGCAGCTCGCCCATGCCAGAGATGATCGTTTGACCAGTCTCTTCATCAGTCTTGACGCGGAAAGACGGGTCTTCCTGAGCAAGCTTGCCCAGAGCGATACCCATTTTTTCCTGGTCATCCTTGGTCTTAGGCTCAACGGCAACCGAAATAACCGGCTCCGGGAAGTCCATGCGAACCAGGATGATTGGCTTGTCAGCGTTGCACAAGGTTTCACCAGTGGTGACGTCCTTCATGCCGATCAAGGCCGCGATGTCGCCAGCGCGTACTTCCTTGATCTCTTCACGGGCGTTTGCGTGCATCTGCACCATACGACCCACACGCTCTTTCTTGCCTTTGACCGAGTTGATCACGCCGTCGCCGGAGGCCAACACGCCCGAGTAAACGCGGACGAAGGTCAAGGTACCCACGAATGGGTCGGTAGCGATCTTGAACGCCAGAGCCGAGAACGGCTCGTTGTCGTCTGCATGACGCTCCATCTGCTTTTCCTCGTCATCCGGGTCAGTACCCTTGATGGCAGGAATGTCGGTTGGAGCCGGCAGGTAGTCGATAACGGCGTCGAGAACCAGGGGAACGCCCTTGTTCTTGAAGGAAGAACCGCAAACAGCCAGAACGATCTCACCAGCGATAGTACGCTGACGCAGAGCACCCTTGATTTCCTCGATGGAGAGCTCTTCCCCTTCGAGGTACTTGTTCATCAGCTCTTCGCTGGCTTCGGCCGCAGCCTCAACCATGTTGTTGCGCCACTCTTCAGCCAGTTCCTGCAGCTCAGCAGGGATGGCTTCACGACGAGGAGTCATACCCTTGTCGGCATCGTTCCAGTAAACGGCTTCCATGGTCATCAGATCGATCTGACCCTGGAAGTTGTCTTCGGAACCGATAGCCAACTGGATAGGCACCGGAGTGTGACCCAGACGCTGCTTGATCTGAGCGATCACGCGCAGGAAGTTCGCACCGGCACGGTCCATCTTGTTCACGTAAACAATACGTGGAACGCCGTACTTGTTGGCTTGACGCCATACGGTTTCGGACTGAGGCTCAACGCCGGAGGTGCCGCAGAACACAACGACCGCGCCGTCGAGTACACGCAGGGAACGCTCAACTTCAATGGTGAAGTCAACGTGGCCCGGGGTATCGATGACGTTGAAGCGGTATTGGTCTTTGTGCTGCTTGGCCGAACCCTGCCAGAAGGCGGTAATGGCAGCAGAAGTAATGGTAATACCACGCTCCTGCTCCTGAACCATCCAGTCAGTGGTCGCAGCGCCGTCATGCACTTCGCCCATCTTGTGGCTTTTGCCAGTGTAAAAAAGGACGCGCTCGGTGGTGGTGGTTTTACCAGCATCCACGTGAGCAACGATACCGATGTTACGGTAGCGATTAATCGGTGTAGTACGAGCCATAAAGCCCTCGCAAAATGAGTGACGCTAGAATTAGAAGCGGTAGTGCGAGAAAGCCTTGTTGGCTTCAGCCATACGGTGCACGTCTTCACGCTTCTTAACTGCAGCACCTTTACCTTCGGCGGCGTCCAACAGTTCGCCAGCCAAACGCAGAGCCATAGACTTCTCGCCGCGCTTGCGGGCGAAGTCTACCAACCAGCGCATTGCCAGAGCGTTACGACGGGAAGGACGAACCTCGACCGGAACCTGGTAAGTAGCACCACCAACGCGGCGCGACTTCACTTCGACCAGCGGAGCGATGGCGTCGAGTGCTTTTTCGAAGAGTTCCAGGGGATCGGTGCCGGCCTTACGAGCCTTCACGGTATCCAGGGCACCATAAACGATACGCTCGGCAACGGCTTTCTTGCCGCTTTCCATTACGTGGTTCATGAATTTGGCGAGGATTTGGCTTCCGTATTTCGGATCGTCCAGAATCTCACGCTTGGCTGCTACGCGACGTCTTGGCATTGATAAGCCCTCAAACGGTCTTCAGGTTAGCCCGGGACAGATCCAGTGGATACGTGCCCGACCTTACTCTTATCGACTCAATAAAATGAATAACTGCAAAACGGCCGATTACTTCGGACGCTTGGTACCGTACTTCGAACGACCCTGGTTACGACCTTTAACACCGGAAGTATCCAACGAACCGCGAACGGTGTGGTAACGAACACCTGGCAAGTCTTTTACACGACCGCCGCGGATCAGTACCACGCTGTGCTCTTGCAGGTTGTGGCCTTCACCACCAATGTACGAGGAAACCTCGAAACCGTTGGTCAGACGCACACGGCATACTTTACGCAGTGCCGAGTTAGGTTTTTTCGGCGTGGTGGTGTACACACGGGTGCACACGCCACGGCGTTGCGGGCAGTTCTGCAGCGCAGGCACGTCGGATTTCTCGACGATACGCTTACGCGGCTGACGTACCAGCTGGTTGATAGTTGCCATCTACTAGCTCCACTGTTGTCTTGCGACGCTATTGTCTTGCAAGAAAAGCAAAATGGCAGGAACGAGTTCCCGCCAAATTTAGGGGTACAAGAGTCTAAAGAGGATCTTGTCCCCAGTCAAGGCAAGGCCCCGCCCTCCCCGCTCATCCAATCTCGACAATTTGTCTCGATTCGATGAACGGAGTGACCAGGGCCTCACACTCATTTACCGCAGAACTCAGTTACCGCTCGAGTTCAGCGCTTCGGTCAGTGCAGCTTCCACTTCACTGGCGCTTACGCGCAACGGCTTGTCTGCATCACGGCGACGCTTACGCTCGCTGTGATAAGCCAGACCGGTACCGGCCGGGATCAGACGACCCACGACCACGTTTTCTTTCAGGCCGCGCAGGTAATCGCGCTTGCCGGTTACCGCCGCTTCGGTCAGTACGCGGGTGGTTTCCTGGAAGGAAGCCGCCGAGATGAACGATTCGGTGGACAACGACGCCTTGGTGATACCCAGCAGTACACGAGTGAACTTGGAGACAAACTTGTCTTCAGTCGCCAGGCGCTCGTTCTCTACCAGTACGTGAGTCAGTTCCATCTGGTCGCCCTTGATGAAACTGGAATCGCCGGATTCAGCGATTTCAACTTTACGCAGCATCTGACGCAGGATGGTCTCGATGTGCTTGTCGTTGATCTTCACGCCTTGCAGACGGTAAACGTCCTGGATCTCGTTAACGATGTACTTGGCCAGCGCACTCACACCCAGCAGACGCAGGATGTCGTGTGGATCGCTCGGACCGTCGGAGATAACTTCGCCGCGGTTTACCTGTTCGCCTTCGAACACGTTCAGGTGACGCCACTTCGGAATCAGCTCTTCGTACGGATCGCTACCGTCGTTCGGGGTAATGACCAGACGGCGCTTGCCCTTGGTCTCTTTACCGAACGCGATGGTGCCGCTGACTTCAGCCAGAATCGACGCTTCTTTCGGACGACGGGCTTCGAACAGGTCGGCAACACGCGGCAGACCACCGGTGATGTCACGGGTCTTCGAAGTTTCTTGCGGAATACGAGCGATAACATCACCGATCGCAATCTTCGCACCGTCCGCTACACCGACCAGGGCGTTGGCTGGCAGGAAGTACTGAGCGATAACGTCAGTGCCTGGCAGCAACAGATCCTTGCCGTTGTCGTCGACCATCTTAACGGCTGGACGGATGTCCTTACCGGCAGCTGGACGATCTTTGGCGTCGAGTACTTCAATGTTGGTCATACCGGTCAATTCGTCAGTCTGACGCTTGATCGTGATGCCTTCTTCCATGCCCACGTAGGTCACGGTACCTTTCATTTCGGTAACGATCGGGTGAGTGTGCGGATCCCACTTGGCCACGATGGCGCCAGCGTCGACCTTGTCACCTTCTTTAACCGAAATCACGGCACCGTACGGCAGCTTGTAACGCTCACGCTCACGACCGAAGTCATCAGCGATGGCCAGCTCACCGGAACGGGACACAGCTACCAGGTGACCATCCACTCGCTCAACGTGCTTCAGGTTATGCAGACGGACGGTACCGCCATTCTTCACCTGAACGCTGTCGGCTGCGGAGGTCCGGCTTGCCGCACCACCGATGTGGAACGTACGCATCGTCAGCTGGGTACCCGGCTCACCGATGGACTGGGCAGCGATAACGCCGACCGCTTCACCGATGTTCACCTGGTGACCACGAGCCAGGTCACGGCCGTAGCACTTGGCGCAAATGCCGTAGCGGGTTTCGCAGCTGATCGGCGAACGCACGATCACTTCGTCGATGCTGTTCAGCTCGATGAACTCGACCCACTTCTCGTCTACCAGGGTGCCAGCAGGAACGATGACGTCCTCGGTACCCGGCTTGAATACGTCACGGGCAATAACACGACCCAATACGCGCTCACCCAACGGCTCTACAACGTCACCGCCCTCAATGTGCGGAGTCATCAGCAGACCGTGCTCGGTGCCGCAATCGATCTCGGTTACAACCAGATCCTGCGCCACGTCTACCAGACGACGAGTCAGGTAACCCGAGTTCGCCGTTTTCAACGCGGTATCCGCCAGACCTTTACGAGCACCGTGAGTGGAGATGAAGTACTGAAGTACGCTCAAGCCTTCACGGAAGTTCGCAGTAATCGGCGTTTCAATGATGGAGCCGTCCGGCTTGGCCATCAGGCCACGCATACCGGCGAGCTGACGAATCTGTGCTGCGGAACCCCGCGCACCCGAGTCGGCCATCATGTACATCGAGTTGAACGATTCCTGGTCGACTTCGACGCCATGACGGTCGATGACTTTCTCTTTCGAGAGGTTGGCCATCATCGCCTTGGAAACTTCGTCGTTCGCCTTGGACCAAAGGTCGATCACTTTGTTGTACTTCTCGCCCTGGGTTACCAGGCCGGAGGCGTACTGGCTCTCGATCTCTTTCACTTCGTCGGTGGCTGCACCGATGATGCGGGCTTTTTCATCCGGGATAACGAAGTCGTTCACACCGATGGAAACGCCGGAGATGGTCGAGTAGGCAAAACCGGTATACATCAACTGGTCAGCGAAGATAACGGTCTCTTTCAGACCAACCACGCGGTAGCACTGGTTGATCAGCTTGGAGATCGCCTTTTTCTTCATCGGCAGGTTGACGACGTCGTACGACAGACCTTTTGGCACAACCTGGAACAACAGCGCACGGCCGACAGTGGTGTCGACGATACGGGTGTTGGTCACGCTGCCGCCGTCACGGTCGTTGACGGTTTCGTTGATCCGGACTTTGACCTTGGCATGCAGTGCGGCTTCGCCGGCACGGAACACACGGTCAACTTCCTGCAGATCCGCGAACACACGACCTTCGCCCTTGGCGTTGATCGCTTCACGCGTCATGTAGTACAGACCCAATACAACGTCCTGCGACGGAACGATGATTGGCTCACCGTTGGCTGGCGACAGAATGTTGTTGGTCGACATCATCAACGCACGCGCTTCCAGCTGGGCTTCCAGCGTCAGCGGTACGTGCACGGCCATTTGGTCGCCGTCGAAGTCGGCGTTGTACGCGGCGCAGACCAGCGGGTGCAGCTGGATAGCCTTACCTTCGATCAGTACCGGTTCAAACGCCTGGATACCCAGACGGTGAAGGGTCGGTGCACGGTTGAGAAGAACCGGGTGTTCGCGAATCACTTCAGCGAGAACGTCCCAAACTTCCGGCAGCTCGCGCTCGACCATCTTCTTGGCAGCCTTGATGGTGGTCGCGAGACCACGCATTTCCAGCTTGCCGAAAATGAACGGCTTGAACAGCTCGAGAGCCATCTTCTTCGGCAGACCGCACTGGTGCAGACGCAGGGTCGGACCTACGGTAATTACCGAACGGCCGGAGTAGTCAACACGCTTACCGAGCAAGTTCTGACGGAAACGACCCTGCTTACCCTTGATCATGTCAGCCAGGGATTTCAGAGGACGCTTGTTGGAACCTGTGATAGCGCGGCCACGACGACCGTTGTCGAGCAGTGCGTCGACAGCTTCCTGCAACATACGCTTTTCGTTGCGCACGATGATGTCCGGAGCGGACAGATCCAGCAGGCGCTTCAAACGGTTGTTACGGTTGATCACTCGACGATACAGATCGTTGAGGTCGGAAGTCGCGAAACGACCGCCATCCAGCGGGACCAGTGGACGCAGATCTGGCGGCAGAACCGGCAGAACGGTCAGCACCATCCACTCTGGCAGGTTGCCGGAACCCTGGAAGGCCTCCATCAACTTCAGACGCTTGGACAGCTTCTTGATCTTGGTTTCCGAGTTGGTTTGCGGAATTTCTTCGCGCAGACGGCCAATCTCGTGTTCCAAGTCGATAGCGTGCAGCAGTTCGCGGACAGCTTCGGCACCCATACGGGCATCGAAATCATCGCCGAACTCTTCCAGCGCTTCGAAGTACTGCTCGTCGTTCAGCAGCTGACCTTTTTCAAGGGTGGTCATGCCTGGATCGATAACGACGTAGCTCTCGAAGTAGAGAACGCGTTCGATATCACGCAGGGTCATGTCCATCAGCAAGCCGATACGGGACGGCAGCGATTTCAGGAACCAGATGTGGGCAACCGGCGAAGCCAGTTCGATGTGCGCCATGCGCTCACGACGAACTTTTGCCAGCGCGACTTCAACGCCGCACTTCTCGCAGATCACACCGCGGTGCTTCAAGCGCTTGTACTTACCGCACAGGCACTCGTAATCCTTTACCGGGCCAAAGATCTTGGCGCAGAACAGGCCGTCACGCTCAGGTTTGAACGTACGGTAGTTGATGGTTTCCGGCTTTTTAACTTCACCGAACGACCACGAACGGATCATCTCAGGCGATGCCAATCCGATACGGATGGCGTCGAACTCTTCGACTTGACCCTGGTTTTTCAGCAAATTCAGTAGGTCTTTCAAGGCCTTTCCTCCTGGCGGAGCAGAGAGCGGGCAATCCTGCCCCGCTCTCGATTCGCGTCACGTGTTATTCGGTTTCCAGATCGATATCGATGCCGAGGGAACGAATTTCCTTGATCAACACGTTGAAGGACTCGGGCATGCCCGGCTCCATACGGTGATCGCCATCCACGATGTTTTTGTACATCTTGGTACGGCCGTTCACATCGTCCGACTTCACTGTGAGCATTTCTTGCAGAGTGTAAGCGGCACCGTATGCTTCCAGTGCCCAGACCTCCATCTCCCCGAAACGCTGACCACCGAACTGCGCCTTACCACCCAGCGGCTGCTGGGTAACCAGGCTGTACGAACCGGTAGAACGCGCGTGCATCTTGTCGTCTACCAAGTGGTTCAGCTTCAGCATGTACATGTAGCCAACGGTAACCGGGCGCTCGAACTTGTTGCCGGTACGGCCGTCGGTCAGCTGCATCTGGCCGCTTTCCGGCAGGTCCGCCAGTTTCAGCATGGCCTTGATTTCGCTTTCCTTGGCGCCGTCGAACACTGGAGTGGCCATTGGAACGCCGCCACGCAGGTTTTGAGCCAGATCCAGGATTTCCTGGTCCGAGAAGTCATCGAGGCTTTCCTGACGACCGCCGATCTCGTTATAGATCTCGTGCAGGAACTTACGCAGCTCGGCAACCTTGCGCTGCTCTTCAATCATGCGGTTGATCTTCTCGCCCAGACCTTTGGCCGCGAGGCCCAGGTGGGTTTCAAGGATCTGACCAACGTTCATACGCGAAGGTACGCCCAACGGGTTGAGGACGACGTCGACCGGGGTGCCATTGGCATCGTGCGGCATGTCTTCAACCGGCATGATCACAGAGACCACACCCTTGTTACCGTGACGACCGGCCATCTTGTCGCCCGGCTGGATGCGACGACGGATTGCCAGGTAGACCTTGACGATTTTCAGCACGCCTGGAGCCAGGTCATCGCCTTGCTGCAGTTTGCGCTTCTTGTCTTCGAACTTGTCGTCCAGCAGACGGCGACGATCAACGATGTAGGCCTGAGCCTTCTCGAGCTGCTCGTTCAGAGCATCTTCAGCCATGCGCAGTTTGAACCACTGACCGTGCTCAAGACCGTCGAGAACTTCGTCGGTGATGTCCTGGCCTTTCTTCAGACCGGCGCCGCCTTCGGCTTTGTGGCCGACCAGAGCGGAACGCAGACGTTCGAAAGTAGCACCTTCAACGATACGGAACTCTTCGTTCAGGTCCTTGCGGATCTCGTCCAGCTGGGACTTCTCGATCGACAGGGCACGAGCATCACGCTCAACGCCGTCGCGGGTGAAGACCTGTACGTCGATGACAGTACCTTTGGTACCGGTAGGTACACGCAGGGAAGTATCTTTAACGTCGCTGGCTTTTTCACCGAAGATCGCACGCAGCAGTTTTTCTTCCGGAGTCAGTTGGGTCTCGCCTTTCGGAGTGACCTTACCGACCAGGATGTCGCCTGCGCCAACTTCAGCACCTACATAAACGATACCGGCTTCGTCCAGTTTGTTCAGAGCCGCTTCACCCACGTTCGGGATGTCGGCAGTGATTTCCTCTGGGCCAAGCTTGGTGTCACGGGCCACACAGGTCAGTTCCTGGATGTGGATCGTGGTGAAACGGTCTTCCTGAACAACACGCTCGGACAGGCAGATGGAGTCTTCGAAGTTGAAGCCGTTCCATGCCATGAACGCGATGCGCATGTTCTGACCCAGAGCCAGTTCACCCATGTCGGTGGACGGACCGTCGGCCATGATGTCGCTACGCTGAACCCGATCACCTTTACGCACCAGCGGACGCTGGTTGATGCAGGTGTTCTGGTTGGAGCGGGTGTACTTGGTCAGGTTGTAGATGTCGACACCGGCTTCACCGGTTTCAACTTCGTCATCGGCAACACGAACCACGATACGGCTGGCGTCGACGGAGTCGATCACGCCGCCACGACGAGCCACGACGCAAACGCCGGAGTCACGGGCTACGTTACGCTCCATGCCGGTACCTACCAGCGGCTTGTCAGCGCGCAGGGTCGGTACAGCTTGACGCTGCATGTTCGAACCCATCAACGCACGGTTGGCGTCGTCGTGCTCGAGGAACGGAATCAGCGACGCAGCAACCGAAACTACCTGCTTCGGCGATACGTCCATCAAGGTGACGTCTTCCGGCGCCTTGACGGTGAATTCGTTCAAGTGACGAACAGCTACCAGCTCGTCGATCAGGACTTTCTTGTCGTTCATCGTGGCCGAAGCCTGAGCGATCACGTGATCAGCTTCTTCGATGGCGGACAGGAATACGATCTCGTCGGTGACCAGAGCGTCTTTCACCACGCGGTACGGGCTCTCGAGGAAGCCGTACTGGTTGGTGCGCGCATAAGCGGCCAGGGAGTTGATCAGACCGATGTTCGGACCTTCCGGCGTTTCAATCGGGCATACACGACCGTAGTGAGTCGGGTGTACGTCACGCACTTCAAAGCCGGCACGCTCACGAGTCAGACCGCCAGGGCCGAGTGCAGAAACACGGCGCTTGTGGGTGATCTCGGACAGCGGGTTGTTCTGGTCCATGAACTGGGACAACTGGCTGGAACCGAAGAACTCTTTCACCGCCGCCGCCACTGGCTTGGCGTTGATCAGGTCTTGCGGCATCAGGCCTTCGCTTTCAGCCATCGACAGACGCTCTTTGACCGCACGCTCAACACGTACCAGGCCAACGCGGAACTGGTTCTCAGCCATTTCGCCTACGCAGCGAACACGACGGTTACCCAGGTGGTCGATGTCATCGACGATGCCTTTACCGTTACGGATGTCGACCAGGGTCTTCAGTACCGCGACGATGTCTTCCTTGCACAGCACGCCCGAACCTTCGATCTCGGTGCGACCGATACGACGGTTGAACTTCATCCGGCCGACCGCAGACAGGTCATAGCGCTCAGGGCTGAAGAACAGGTTGTTGAACAGGGTCTCGGCAGCGTCTTTGGTTGGCGGCTCGCCAGGACGCATCATGCGATAGATCTCGACCAGGGCTTCCAGTTGGTTGCTGGTGGAGTCGATCTTCAAGGTGTCGGAGACGAACGGACCGCAGTCGATATCGTTGGTGTACAGAGTTTCGATGCGAACAACGCCGGCCTTGGCGATTTTTGCCAGGATCTCGGTGTTCAGCTCGGTGTTGCACTCTGCCAGGATTTCGCCGGTAGCCGGATGCACGATGACCTTGGCGGTTGTGCGGCCCAGGACGTAGTCCAGAGGCACATCCAGCTCTTTGATCCCGGCTTTTTCCAGCTGGTTGATGTGGCGAGCGGTGATACGACGACCCTGCTCGACAATAACCTTGCCTTTGTCATCCTGAATATCGAGGACAGCGATTTCACCGCGCAGGCGCTGAGGCACCAGCTCCAGGCTCAGGGTCTCGCCCTTCACGTGGAATACGTTGGTGGTGTAGAACGCGTCCAGCACTTCTTCGGTGGTATAGCCGAGCGCGCGCAGCAGTACCGATGCAGGCAGCTTGCGACGACGGTCGATACGCACGAATACGCAGTCTTTCGGGTCGAACTCGAAGTCCAGCCACGAACCGCGGTAAGGAATGATGCGCGCGGAGTACAGCAGTTTACCGGAGCTGTGCGTCTTGCCACGGTCGTGGTCGAAGAACACGCCCGGGGAACGGTGCAGCTGGGAAACGATTACACGCTCGGTACCGTTGATTACGAAGGTACCGTTTTCAGTCATCAGGGGGATTTCACCCATGTAGACTTCTTGCTCTTTGATGTCCTTGATCGCTTTGTTCGACGATTCTTTGTCGAAAATGATCAGGCGCACTTTTACCCGCAAAGGTACGGCGTAAGTTACACCGCGCAATACGCATTCTTTGACATCAAATGCCGGTTCGCCCAGACGATATCCGACGTACTCCAGCGCAGCATTGCCGGAGTAGCTGATGATCGGGAAAACGGATTTGAAGGCCGCATGCAGGCCCACGTCGCGGAACTGATCTTTAGTCGCTCCCGCTTGCAAGAATTCACGATACGAATCCAGCTGGATGGCCAGGAGGTACGGCACATCCATGACGTCCGGCAACTTGCTAAAGTCCTTGCGGATACGTTTTTTCTCAGTATATGAGTAAGCCATCAGCGTTCCCCAGCTTGGTCACCTGCTTGTTTGGCCCCTCCCGACGGGAGCAGCCAGAAAATCGTGCAAACCCCATGGTTTGCGCCACCGCATCGGGTGGTTACAGCACGTTATCGGCACCGACCCAGTCGGCTGCCAATAACGGAAAAAGGCCGGTGGCAAGAGCCACCAGCCATCAGCCTGTCGCTTAACGCTCGGGCTGGAGGAGCAAAGTCGATGCTTACTTCAGCTCGACTTTAGCGCCTGCTTCTTCCAGAGCTGCTTTGGCTTTGTCAGCTGCGTCTTTGGCAACAGCTTCCAGAACCATGGCAGGTGCGCCGTCAACTACAGCCTTGGCTTCTTTCAAGCCCAGACCGGTCAGTTCACGTACAGCCTTGATCACGTTAACTTTCTTCTCGCCAGCTTCGGTCAGCATGACGTTGAATTCGGTTTGCTCTTCAGCAACGGCAGCAGCAACAGCTGGGCCAGCCGATGCAGCAGCAGCGGTAACACCGAATTTTTCTTCGAAAGCTTTGATCAGCTCAACAACTTCCATTACGGACATGTTGCCAACTGCTTCAAGGATATCGTTCTGAGAGATAGACATGAATCTAATTCCTGATATTGGGGACGGCCTACGCGACCATCGAAAAAAACAAAAAACGCGAGAAGTTGACGAGCCTTAGGCTGCAGCAGCTTCTTTCTGGTCGCGAATTGCCGCCAGAGTACGAGCCAATTTGCTGGTAGCGCCTTGAATCACGCTCATCAGCTGAGAAATTGCTTCGTCACGGGTCGGCAGAGTTGCCAGTACGTCGATTTGGTTAGCTGCGAGGAACTTGCCCTCGAACGCAGCTGCCTTGATCTCGAACTTGTCCTGACCCTTTGCGAATTCCTTGAAGATCCGGGCAGCAGCGCCTGGATGTTCCTTGGAGAACGCAATCAGGGTAGGGCCGGTGAACACGTCGTTGAGGACACTGAATTCAGTGTCAGCAACAGCGCGCTTGAGCAGGGTGTTACGTACAACACGTACGTAAACGCCAGCTTCACGAGCCTCTTTACGGAGTCCGGTCATCGCGCCTACTGTTACGCCACGGGCATCAGCCACGACAGCGGACAGAGCGACTTTGGCAGCCTCGTTGACTTCAGCGACGATGGCCTTCTTGTCTTCGAGTTTAATTGCCACGGGTTTAACTCCTGCTTGTTACCGTTTCATCTGGTCGAAACCGGATGTCGTTTTGGTGTCTGATTCGGTAAGGAACCGGGAGCACCATCTGCGTAGGCTTGTGGTTTAAGACTTGCGTCGCCTACGGTCTTGGATAGCCCCCGCCAGGCAGGGACCCCAATTTTTCAATTGGCGCTATCGCTTGCGCCAATCTGTGTCTTACGCGTCGAGCGAGCTCTGGTCGATAACCAGACCTGGGCCCATGGTGGTGCTCAGGGTAACGCGCTTGACGTAGATGCCTTTCGAGGAAGCTGGCTTGATACGCTTCAGATCAGCGATCAGGGCTTCAACGTTTTCCTTCAGCTTGACGGCGTCGAAGCCGATCTTGCCAACGGAAGTGTGGATGATGCCGTTTTTGTCGGTGCGATAACGAACCTGACCAGCCTTGGCGTTTTTAACCGCGGTAGCTACGTCTGGAGTCACAGTGCCGACTTTAGGGTTAGGCATCAGGCCACGTGGACCGAGGATCTGACCCAACTGACCTACAACGCGCATTGCATCCGGGGATGCGATCACTACGTCATAGTTCAGGTCGCCGCCTTTCATTTCGGCAGCCAGGTCGTCCATGCCTACACGGTCAGCGCCGGCAGCCAGAGCGGCTTCAGCAGCTGGACCCTGGGTGAACACAGCAACGCGAACGGTCTTGCCAGTGCCGTGTGGCAGCACGGTAGCGCTACGAACGACCTGGTCGGATTTACGCGGGTCAACACCCAGGTTTACAGCTACGTCGAACGACTCGCTGAACTTGACAGTCGACAGCTCGGCCAGCAGGGCAGCAGCGTCTACAAAGTTGTAGGCCTTGCCTGCTTCGATTTTGCCGGCGATAGCCTTTTGACGCTTGGTCAGCTTAGCCATTACACACCCTCCACGTTAAGGCCCATGCTACGAGCAGAACCGGCGATGGTACGCACGGCTGCTTCCATATCAGCTGCAGTCAGATCCGCGTTTTTGGTTTTCGCGATTTCTTCCAGCTGAGCACGAGTTACGGTGCCAACCTTAACGGTGTTCGGACGAGCGGAACCGCTGGTCAGACCGGCCGCCTTCTTCAGCAGAACCGAAGCAGGGGTGGATTTGGTTTCGAAAGTGAAGCTACGGTCGCTGTAGACAGTGATGATCACTGGAGTCGGCAGACCTGGCTCAAGACCCTGAGTACGGGCGTTGAAAGCCTTGCAGAATTCCATGATGTTCACGCCGTGCTGACCCAGAGCAGGACCAACAGGTGGGCTTGGGTTAGCCTGAGCGGCCTTCACTTGCAGCTTGATGTAAGCGGTAATCTTCTTGGCCATGAGGCACTCCAATTACGGGTTCGAACGCCTCGAGAGGCTCCCCGGTTACTTGCGCGTTTATCCCAGTGACGACAAAACCCCACAGCCTACGGCTGCGGGGTTGGGATTGTTGCTCAGCTAGACCTTTTCGACCTGGCTGAACTCGAGCTCCACCGGAGTAGAGCGACCGAAAATGAGCACCGCGACCTGAATCCGGCTCTTTTCGTAGTTAACTTCTTCAACAACACCGGTAAAGTCCGCGAATGGACCGTCATTGACGCGTACCGACTCGCCCGGCTCGAACAACGTCTTCGGCTTCGGCTTGTCGCTACCGTCAGCAACGCGGCGCAGAATCGCTTCTGCTTCCTTATCGGTGATCGGTGCAGGCTTGTCGGCGGTACCGCCGATGAAACCCATCACCCGAGGAGTATCCTTGACCAAGTGCCAGGTACCCTCGTTCATATCCATCTGTACCAGCACGTAGCCTGGGAAGAATTTGCGTTCGCTTTTGCGCTTCTGGCCATTGCGCATTTCAACCACTTCTTCAGTGGGAACCAGAATCTCGCCGAAGCCGTCTTCCATACCGGCCAGCTTTACGCGCTCGATCAGCGAGCGCATTACATGCTTCTCGTAACCGGAGTAAGCATGCACAACATACCAACGCTTAGCCACGGGACACCCTTAGCCGACAATCAAGGAAACAAGCCAGCCGAGCAGGGAATCAAGCCCCCACAACAGCAACGCCATAACCAGAACAACAGCCACCACAATCAGGGTGGTCTGCGTGGTTTCTTGGCGAGTTGGCCAAACGACTTTACGAATCTCGGTGCGAGCTTCCTTAACCAGTACAAAGAAAGACTTGCCCTTGACCGTCTGCAGGCCTACAAAGGCAGCTACGGCAGCAATAGCAAGCAATGCGAGTACGCGGTACAGGATCGGCGAAGCAGAAAAGTACTGATTGCCAACAACGCCAACAACCACCAGAGCGACTACTACAAGCCACTTGAGGAGGTCGAAACGAGAGCCTTGAGCTTCAGCTTTAGGAGTCATCTATGAAGATCCTGTGAAAAGAAAGCCAGACACACCAGGTGAATCTGGCAGGTCAGGAGGGAATCGAACCCCCAACCTACGGTTTTGGAGACCGTCGCTCTGCCAATTGAGCTACTGACCTAAAACAAAATCAGGCCGACCATTATGCCGACCCGAAAAAGACTTTACAACACTTACCAGGCAATCCCGACTGCAACACCAGCATCTGCGACACCGGCAACCCCAAAAACACGACGAGGCGCAACCACAACCACCTAAAACAAAGGCAGATATTTTCATATCTGCCTTGTTATATGGAGCTCTTGAGCGGATTTGAACCGCTGACCTCACCCTTACCAAGGGTGTGCTCTACCAACTGAGCTACAAGAGCGCAACACTGTGCAAAACCTGTAAACTTGGAGCGGGTAGCGGGAATCGAACCCGCATCATCAGCTTGGAAGGCTGAGGTTCTACCACTAAACTATACCCGCGAGCGCTTACAGCTCTCGCTAAAATGGTGGAGGGGGAAGGATTCGAACCTTCGAAGTCGTAGACGTCAGATTTACAGTCTGATCCCTTTGGCCGCTCGGGAACCCCTCCTAAGCGAGCCGGCATTCTACATCATGCCAGCCTTCTGTCAAGCATTTTCTCAATTAAATCTTGAGGTTAGCTGCGTTGACCTCGCTTCACTTCGTTAACCGTTTCCGGTGTTCGCTGTGGAGCGGGCGCCATTCTATGCAAACTACTCAGTGGGCGCAACCCCCTCGCACGGCATTATTTTATGTTTTAACTCATTGAATTCTTTAGAAAGGTTTTGCAGCTGCAGTTCGTCCAGCCAACGCCGGCTTTCCGGTGCAATACGCACCCAATACCCTGCGCTTTCCGAGACTCTGGGCAGAGACTGGTATTTGACCTCCATCCCGCTCAACCGCCGCTCAACCGCCTGCGCGGACTCTTGGCGCGTATACCCCCCCAGATAAAGGCAACCATTGTCTGGCGAGACAGCTTTAGCCTTGTCTTTGGAGGCGTCACCCGCCTCGCTCAGCAGGCGTATATCCTGCTGAGACCCGCGATACAGACTCAAAGGCGTGACATCCTTCGCGCGCAGCGGAGCCTCTTGTTGATGCCAGACGTAGTAAAAGCCATTGAGGACAAGCAGCAGTAGAAACAACCAACGCATAAAAACCTCAGGACAAGGGACAGGCCATGGCCAATCCGACAAACACCAAGTCCGGAACTACCCTGGCCCGAGGCACGACCTCAGAAACCAGGCTCGCATCCCCCCCGGTGAGGAATACGACAAAGTCCTCACCCCAGTAGCTTCGCGCCAACTCGAGCTGAGTCATTACGAAGCCGCGCAACATCAGCAAACAACCCCGCTCGACAGCCTCGACAGTCGCGCGCCCTGGAACAAGACTTTCCAGAGCCTGCTCCGCCGCCAGATCTCCGTAACGAATTTTGCGCGTATGGGTACGCAACTGGTTGCGCATCAACGGCATACCCGGACAGATGAAACCACCCAGGTGCTCTCCATCAGGAGCGATAAAGTCCGCAGTCACGGCCGTACCGAAGTCGAGCACCAGGCACGCGCCTGAAGCCAGATGAAAACCTCCAAGCATTGCAAGCCACCGATCCAGACCCAGCCGCTCAAACTCTTCATAACCGTTGCGCACGCCTGACATTTCGCGAGCAGGCGCTGCGCACACTATCGGCACATCAAAGGCATCCTTCAGCAATGACGTCAGCGCACCTGTCTCTTCCGCAGTCCTGACGCTCACCAACCGGCAAAACTTGAGGTTAAGCCCTTTGAGCTCCCCCAACCCCTCAAGCAATGCGAGATTGGAATCGACAACCCCCTCACCAAGCACCTGCCCGGCATTTGCCGCAAGCACGCGCCACTTGATGAAACTATTCCCACAATCGAGCTCAAGAATCATCACGCAACCTCAGGCTCAATTCACCGCCACTGAAGACTTTCTCCACACCATCCACCTTCAGGCGCAGGGCGCCCTGGCCATCAATACCAAGCACCTCACCATCAATTTGATTGACACCGGCAATCAACGACACGCTTCGCCCCTGCCACAGGTGATTTTGCTCCCACTCCGACTGGATGGCCAAAAAACCACCCGCCTGATGACGAGCCAGGTATCGCTGCAGCATCTCCCCTAACATGGCGACCAATTGGTTGCGATCAAACAATTTGCCTGATTCGAGCCGCATGGATGTCCATTGCTGATCCACCTCGTCAGCGGATTGCATGTTCACGTTGATTCCCACCCCCAGAACCACGTGGCACACATCAGCAGGATCACCGACCAGCTCGAGCAATATTCCAGCGATCTTCTTCTGACCCACCAGGACATCGTTGGGCCACTTCAATCCAGCGGCTGCAATACCCAGCTCACGCAACGTCTGCAAAACAGCGAGCCCAACGACAAGACTCAAGCCCTCCAACTGGCGCATCCCACCATCAATACGCAGCACCAGGCTGTAATAGACGTTTTCTGCGAAGGGACTGACCCATTTACGACCCCGCCGCCCGCGCCCGGCCGTCTGCCGCTCCGAAAGCACAAGAAAGGGCGCAGCCTGCCCCCGCTCTATAGCGCGCAGCGCCTCGGCGTTCGTGGAGTCGATTGAGTGGTAAACCTGGACGGGCCAGTCGCAGGAAATCGCCCGGGCACTGATCTCGGAAGGATCGAGCAGGGCTAATGGCGCGGACAATTGATAGCCGCGCCCACGAACTTTATGAATGGACAATCCCAGCTCAGCTTCTAAATGCTGAAGCTGCTTCCACACGGCGCTACGACTGACGCCCAGGGCAGCACCCAATGCTTGACCCGAATGGAATCGGCCATCTTTAAGAAGCTTTAACAACGTCAGCATGCAGGTCTCGCCTCACAATGAGGCCCGCATGATAGCCACGCGCCGAGCTATTGCATAGAAATCCAGTAGCCGTGACTTTCCTGCGGACAAAAACAAAACCCCAACTGCTTTCGCAATTGGGGTTTCGGAATTTAATCTTGACGATGACCTACTCTCACATGGGGAAACCCCACACTACCATCGGCGATGCATCGTTTCACTTCTGAGTTCGGGA